>QHYP01000207.1:0-7961 GCA_003224195.1 Acidobacteriota bacterium
ATTGTACAGAAGGCAATCCCCGCACCCGGTCCCGGCGCGTTTTCTCTTCTCAACGGTACGCTGGACGGCTGGCAGATGGCTGGCTCTGGCAGGTTCAACGTGGTTGGCAGTAACACGGTCGAATCCGAAGGCGGCATCGGCCTGCTGTGGTATACGAAAGAAGAGTTTGCCGATTTCCTACTCATGGTGCAGTGGCGCTCGATCAACCTCTTTGATAACTCAGGCGTTTTTCTCCGCTTCCCGAAACTCGGAAACCAGAATCTAGCAGAGGATTGGAAGCTAGCGGTCGATCAGGGCTACGAAGTCCAGATCGATGACCGGGGATTTGATCCCAACACGAACACGACCGGAAGTCCGTTGCACATGACGGGCGCCGTGTATCAATTAGCGCCCGCAATCAAGCTCGCGTCGAAATCGCTAGGCGAATGGAACACCTTCGAAATCGAGGCCGTAGGGCCAGACATAAAGGTTCAACTGAACGGTGAGCTTGTAAGTCACCTCACCAACAACCAAGGAAGACCGCTAAAGGGTCATATAGGACTCCAGAATCATCACCCAGGATCTCGCGTCCAGTTTCGTAACCTACTTGTAAAGAAAATCGGCGCGGCAGTGGCCGCAGGGCGCGCCCGGTGAATTGGAAGCGATTTAATGAGGCGATCAGCTTCCAGCTGAATCTGAGTTAAGGTCGCCAGGAGTATGTGTACTTCACCGCAAATCGGTTCTGAGTGAATTGGGCGGGATTGGCAGCCACTAAGCTCGCGAATTGCTGGCCGACAGTGTAGATCACGAACAAATCGCTGTCTGGACGGTAGTTCCAACGGAGACGAATGTTGGCACTCGCAGCCTGAGTGTTCGACGTGTTGATCTGGAAAATCGTCGATAAGGTGAGAAAACGAGAGAATGCATAATTCGTCTGAAAACTACCAAACGCGACGGAGAAATCTCCTCCAGGAACCGGCAGGCGAAAGCTATCCCACTGCTGAGAGAAATCGAAGGATAATTTCTCACTTGGTCGGTAAGAGCCCCGAATGCGGGCCTCGTTCAAGTGGCCATTGTAGTAGGTGCCGAACCGCTCAAAGAAGCGAAGGACCCATCGCCGATCCTGGGCCGTGCCATACGTTAGTTGGTGCCTGGTCCAACGATAGAAACCAGGAGGAACAACGACGTTTTTATAGATGTTAAACGGTGTGACGATTCGCTGAGCGAACACGTCCACGATGTCGTCATCGGTGTAAGCGCCACTATGGAATTCCGCGCGGAACGTAGCTTGCCATTCCTGAGTTTGCAGAACGCCGTGAGTATCTGGAGCGTGAAAGAGGAAACTCTCAAAGCTAAGCTCGCGGACACGCCGAATCTTTGGTCGTGGCTTCAGGTTGAGATCAATGTAGTCGCACACGCAATCGGTGCGTTCTAGAAAGCCGACTTCGGGGTTGAAATTCGGACCGATCTTGCGTCGCTCGGCGAAGAATTCGACCCAACTATTCTTATAGTCCAGGCCAGCGCCCAGACTTGTCTGACCGCTGGCGACAAGCGGCGAGCGGCTCTGAGCGGCATAACCCGTCAAAACCAGATTTTTCATCAGCACCACTCGCGTATCTACTCCCCCACTCTGGTTGAAAGGAGGGGCTGTGTTTCCGGCGCGCTTGTCGATTCCCATGAAACCAACATAAGAACCGCCGGGAACGGCGCGTTTTAACCGGAACACGGCATAATTGGCATAGGGGTTAGGACCGGCCGACCGAGTGTTGGCATCCATGATGCCCACGTCGAAACCAGCGAGCGAGCCAGTAATTTTTCCTCCTCCGTTCATCGGCACTTGCTGACCTGTGACCGGATCAATGCCAATCTGCCGGCTGAAAAACAACAGATCGCCGGAGCTGCCCATCGCAAAATTGAAAATCCCCGCATTTTCCAGGAAGAACTGCCGCTTTTCTGGAAAGAAGAGCTTGTAAGGTGTCAAGTTGAACTGCTGGGTGTCTACGTCCGCGTCCGCAAAATCAGTGTTGCCAGTCAAATTGGCAACCAAATTCGAGCGGAGGCCGAGTTTCACGTCCACGCCCCCTGTGTAAAGTGCAGCTGTACCAGGAGTGAGACCTGCTGGGGTCGCGGACTGCGGCAAATGGTTGAAACCGCCGAGAGCGTAGGGCTTCACGATGAATAAGCGGCCACTGCCAATTTCAGAGATTCCACGCAACTCGCCGCCCTGACTGATTTTCAGGATTCCAAAACTGCGCCTCCAGCCAGCCCACAAATCCTGCTCATTCTTGCGACGGATGAAACGCTTGAAGTTGATTCCCCAAACCACATCACGCGCCTGCATGAAATTCAGCGTCGAAAATGGAATCTGGATAGTCGCCGTCCAGCCCTCGGACGTTACCCGGGCCTCAGACGTCCAAACGCCATCCCAGCCAGGGTCTCCGTCTCCCTGGTCGCTGCTGCTATTCTGCAGCCCCTGCTCGTCCGTAATGAGGCCGTCTCGCTGGGTTCCCAGAGGATTGGTCTGAAACACGTAGGCGTTACGCCGGTTGTGCGAAGAGTCGATCACGATCTCAAAATAGTCATCGAGCTCTTGACTAACGTCCCGGCGCAGTTGGGTAGCTACAATCTTTCCGGGTTCAGAGTCATAGCAGACGATTCCGAAAAACACCGCATCTCTCGTGTAGAGAATGCGTACTTCCGTCCGCTCTGTCGGGGGCTGTCCTTCATAGGGCTCTCGCTGAGCGAAGTTGGTAATGGGCTCGGCCAGTTTCCATTGCGGATCATCGACTCTGCCGTCGATTTTTGGCGCATGATCCACTCGCATTGCATTCGCAACGCGAAATGTCTGCGGCATTACAGTTGTCTCAGATTGACCCCAAAGAGTTCCAGCCGACAGGGAGCCCAGCAACAATAGGCACATTGCGGTGTGCGCCAATCGTATCCGGCTGGGCACTGGCTTCAACGAACCACAGCCTCGTAAACAACCATACGCGCAACGGCTTTGCCGGCTTCCTCCTGCTCCGGCGCGTAAACGCGGTGCGTTTCAGGGTCAACAGCTAGGCTGTGAACCTTCTTTTGAACTGGAAAATCCTCGAGCTTGCGGTAGTGGTCCGGATCATCCATTTGGAATACGGAGATCGCACCACTTGAACACGCAACATAGATTCGTTTCAGTCCCGGATCGAGCTTGATTACATCCGGTCCTGAAGCCATCGGCAGGAATGCGATGGCCTGGTGAGTGTCGAGGTTGAAGACGGTCATGAGGTCGTTGCCTTCGCAAGACAGGAAAGCGCGATGATGCTCTGGGTCAAGCGTCATCCCGTGATTCCCTTCACAGCGCCCCACCGGATACCGCCCTACGACTTCATCCGCAGCTGGATCGATGACCGCTAGAATGTTATCGTCCTGCAGGTTCACATAGACCTTGCGAGCGACGGGGTCGTATTGCGGCATTCCCGTTTCGCTGTCGAAGTGCAGGGTCTTGATGATTTCGTCCTTTGTGACGTCCACGACCGCTTCTGCCTTCCCGCGTTCATCCGAAACGTAGAGCTTGTGAAACGGAGACGCGTAAGCGCTTCCATCAGGTTTGGCTTCGGTTTTCAGTTTTTTGATCACCTTCATTTGCTTCAGATCAACGACGCCGATGGTGTTGTCGCCCGCATTCGACGTGTAGACTTTTTTGAGCTCCGGCACGTACTCGACCCCCTCGGCGCCCGGTGTATCGGCAACTGTTGCCATCACTTTGTTCGTACGGAGGTCAATCACATACGTCTGCCCAGCTGCCAAATGAGCGGAAATAAGGTAGTGATCGTCCGGGTCGATCGTCAGATAATCGAATCGTTTTCCGCCCGGCCCTGGCAGATCAAACTGCGCGGCGCGCTTGAGGGTTTGGCCGAACAGATTCGCCGAACCAAAACCGCAGAGCAGAAGAAAAACGCAAAGTCCAAATCGCAGAGAAAACAGCCTCGTTTGCATCAAGTCCTCCCAGTCATGAACTACGGTGAAGCACGACGCCGGCGACCCCGGCCGCTAGGATAAGCACCGGTTCCGGAACTTTCTTGAACGCCAGCAGCACTCCGAGCGAAATCAGCGCGATCAATACGGTCGGTAGATCGAAGACCGCTCGCCTCGTGAGAATGACCGCGGCCCCGGCGATGGCGCCGACCGCCGCCGCCGTTACGCCTTGCACGAATGCTTTTACCTGACGGTTTTGGGCGAACCGGCGATAGTACGGCGCGCCAAAAATAACCAACAAATACGGCGGCAGAAACACAGCTACTGCGGCGGCACACGCGCCGAGCGGACCGGCGACCAGGTAGCCGATGAACCCCGATGTGATGACGATGGGTCCGGGTGTAATCATGGCGACCGCGACAGCATCCAGAAATTGTCGCTCGGTCAACCAATGGAACTTTCCGACCACGCCTCCGTAGAGGAACGGCACAATCGCTAGGCCGCTCCCGAACACGAAAGCGCCAGCTTTGAGAAAGAACAAAAATACTGAAACGACCGCCCCCGCTGAGGCGGGTCCGAGCAGGCCCGTCAAGAGTCCGGGGCCTAAGGCTCCCGCCTGGACGGGGCGCGCTTGTAGTTTGGGCGGAGCCTTCACCAACATCGCAACAAATCCAGACAGTACAAACAGCCACACGACCTCTGATTGCGTCCAGACCGTCGTGATCGCTAGTGCGCCGAATAGGACCCACAGCAAATAGTCCTTGCCCAGCGTCTTCTGAATCAGCTTCCATGCGCTTCGCACGATGATGGCGCTGACGGCTGCCCCGATCCCGTAGAACAGTCCCTGAATCCACGCCAGCTGCCCGAAGTGAACGTAAAGTGCAGCCAATCCGAGGACCATCAGAAACGAAGGAAGGATAAACGCGGCGCCCGTGAGAGTTGCGCCCAGAGTCCCGCTGTGTACCCAGCCCAGATATTTCGCAAGCTGGGCCGCAAGGGGCCCGGGACAAAGTTGAGAAAAGGCAAGGCCCTCGAAGTAGTCTTGCTTCGAAACCCACTTCCTGTTTTCCACCAAGTCCCTCTGCATGTAACCCACAAGGGCAATCGGTCCGCCGAACCCGAGCGTGCCCAGACGAAGAAAATAAAGCAGGAAGGCGCGCAACGTTGGCCTTGCTGAGTTCTCCGCCGAATCTGGGCTGATTGTCATGTCGTCTAGTGGCCGGTTCCACGAGCGGGAGCGCTCTTACCCAGCTCGTCGAGAGCCGACTTGAATGCGGTCGCTAGCTTTTCGGCGGAGCCTCGGCCCCAGTAATGCAGGAAGATCACTACGGGCCTGTCCGCGGTCATGTGGTGATGAATCGCGACGACCTCGACACCGTTCTTGCGAAGCGCCTTCAAAACCGGTGTGACTTCGCTTTCGAGCATAGCTACATCGCCTGCGACAACAGCATCCTCTTGCGTGCCGACAAACGCGCCCCACGTGTTCAGACCCATCCGGGCGTTGATGGTGGCGCCGTGCTCTTTCATCCCGAGGTCGTCGCGCCCCACGGTGATTTTGTAGACCGCGCCGGACTGCTCACCTTCGTGCCCCACGATCTTGGCGATTTTGGCGGTGTCTAGCGGTGTGCCACCGCTGCTCGCCGGTGCGCTGGCCGCGGGTGTCACGTGGCCGATCAGATCCAGCCCGGGTTTTACTCGCCGCGCGAGGTCTGCTGCTTTTCCCATGCCGTGCACGTGCATGTAAAAGACGTGCGGGTCGTCCCAGAAGAAATGGTTGTGGAGCGCCGTGACGTCGATTCCGTTGTCCAGCAGCGCGGACATGACCGGATTCACTTCTTCCTGAAGCAGGACCAGATCGCCCATCATCACGTCGCTTCCATCGGTTGCCTTCGTCAGGGCAACCCAGCCTCCGAAACCGAAAGGCGTAGGTGTGGATACGCCTTGGATCGTCATCTTCAGGTCGTTGCGTGGGATATTGACCTTGAGAACTCCGGCTTTGAAATCCCCTTTGCGGTCGAGGGATTTCAAGACTTCCTGATAATCGCTCGGGATGTCTTGCGCCAAAGCACGAAAGCCGAACAGCGTGAAACACAAACAAGCAAAGAAAAACATCCTGCCCTTGCTAATGAAACTGTCCATGTGATAGGCCTCCTGGTTTCTAAGTCTCACAACTCGAGAGACAAACAACGCTCAACGTTCAGTTCGGCTGGTGGCGAACGAATTCGTACAGCGCGTCATAAAGCGGAAACTCCCGCGCGAGACGCTCCTCATCGGTTATCCCAGACAGCGCGAAGCCGCGAGCAATGGCGCGCAATCCAAGACTTTCTGGAGAAACATGTTCCTGTCCATTGACGTCCGCGCCTCGGACGATCAGCGCCAGGCGGTGAAGCGCTGGGTCAGCGAGTTCGTAGTCCTCTAGAATTGCTTCGAACGTACAGCGTTCTCCCCGGTGATTCAGCTTCACTGCGGGGAACCGGGTTGCATCGAATGGGATCGCTCCCTCCCTGCGGGCTGTGTCGAGGAGTTCTTCTTCGCGTACGAATAAGAACTCTGCCTGCGGATCAATAAAGCGCCGAATGAGCCACGGACAGGCAACCCGGTCCACTTTCACGTTGCTGCGAGTAATCCATTTCATACATGGACACTCCCGTAGGGGACTGGCCGCTATTCCAGCTTTTCGGACACGGTCTTCCACTCATCGCCCTTTGTGAGCGTAACCTCAGCCATCGGATGACCATCTTTGAGCGATGGAAAAACGCTCACCGCACGAAACCCCGGGTTGCCCTTGAGGACTTTGGCGAGAGCTGCGCGAAGCGACTGCTTCGCCTTTGCCATAGCCTCACTCTGTGCTTTCGCCGCGGTGAGGTCCTCACCGCTCGTGATGGCTTCGGCCTTGACAACCTTTCCTGTGTTGTTGTCAACAATGACCTCAGAAAACTTGTCACCTTTCGCTGTGTAGACAGAGAGTTGCAATTTACCCTCTTCGACTTCAAATTTCCCCGAGATGGTTTTCCCTTCACTTGTGCTGGCGGACAGGGCTTGTCCGAGAGACACTTTCGCCTCGGCAACCGCCTTTGCGAGCTCGGCGCGGTCTTTGTCCTGATTCGTCCTGGACCACAACCCTGGACTGGCAGCTAACGAAGCCACTAACAATCCTAGAAATGCAGTTCTTTTTTTCATCGTATCCTCCCCTTAGATTTGCAAACAGAAACGGCCATCTTTGCTATTTGGCAATTACATGCAAGTCGTCGAAGTAGGTGAGCGAATCGGCTTTGGTCCATAGGCCCATCTTGCCCGCATCTTTGAACGTGTCGTCGGTGGCCTCGATCTTCTTCTGGCCGTCGTAATAGCAGATTATCTTGTTGCCCACGCACTCGACCTTAAGCTCGTGCCAGTCTCCTGAAGTGACCTTGAAATTTGCACCCGCGAATTGTCGGCGGCTGCCGTTTACGACGTGGTACAGCCGATAGTTGTCCTCTAAGGCGTTCGCGCGGCCGATGTAGTAGTTGTTCGCATCCTTCAGACGGAACACGAGGCCGCCAGCGCGGTCCACTTCTCCCTCCACCGCCTTGAACTTCACGCTTATTTCCAGATCCTTGAAACTGCCCTGGTCAGCGATGAGCAAGGGAAAGCGGTAGTCGGTGCGGTCCCTCGATGTCTGTGCGACAACATTCGGTTTAGAGGGGGCAGTCGAATCCGCCATCACCACCCATTTGCCCTCGGTTCCTTGCCCCGTCCGCGCCACGTGGAAGCCCGCAGGGATTTCCCCCGCTTTATCGCTGTCAAAGTTATAGTTTTGCGTCTGGCCCGCAGTTTGAAGAGGAGCGGGTTTCTCGGGTGGGGCCGCATACGAAGGGAAGAATCCCCGCTCTCGGAGCTCTGAAAGCGCAACACCCAGCACGAGTACGGCTGCAATTGCGATTAGGACCCATATGCTCTTTTTCATTTGCATCCCTCCTATGGTCTGTTACTGTCTGACGCCCCAATGCTCGGAAGGCGAATCCAAAAGGTGCTGCCCTGAGCTCCTG
>QHYP01000207.1:7966-9586 GCA_003224195.1 Acidobacteriota bacterium
ATCTCTCCACCGTGTGCCTCGACGGCCCAGCGTGCGATCGAAAGCCCTAGGCCGGCGCCACCCCACTCGCGCGAGCGAGCGGCGTCCATCCGGTAAAACCGGTCGAAGATATGGGAGCTATGTTCTGGAGGCACACCGAGACCCTGGTCAGTAACTTCCAAGGTGGCGTGACCGTTGTCGGAAGCGAAGACACGAACCAAAATCCGACTATCGGCAGGCGAATATTTGATCGCGTTGTCCACGAGATTCACTACGGCTTGCCGCAGAATCAGACGGTCGGCGGAGACAACCGGGCGGGTGTCCCCTTCCACTGCAACATGCTGCCGCTTTTCTTCCGCAAGAACTTCGACGAGCGCGCTGGCCTCTTGCGCGAGAGCAAGGAATGAAATGTCGGCTCGTTGTAAGGGTACGTGGCCGGCGTCCGCTCGCGAAAGTACCAGCAAACTCTCTACCAGCCGCGTCAGGCGGTCCACTTCTTCGAGCATGCTTCCAATCACGTCTCTGTACTCTGCCGGGCTCTTTTGGTCTTGCAGAGCGACTTCGCCGACACTCCGAATCGCGGTTAAGGGCGTACGGAGTTCATGTGACGCATCTGCCGTGAACCGACGCAGTTGATTGAAGGCCGCTTCGAGCCGTGACAGCATCGCATTGAACACACTGGCTAGCTTCCCCAGCTCGTCGTGCGGGTTTTCGACCGCAAGTCGCTGATTCAGCCGCTCGGCCGAGATTCGCTGGGCCTTGTCAGTCATTGCGTCCACAGGACCGAGCGCCTTCCGCGCAAGCGCGTAGCCTCCGAAACCGGCCAAGAGCAGCGCCATTGGAAACCCGAGGGCCAGAACCCAAGCCATTTCACGCACCTCTCGCCAAGGTCCCTCTTCGCTATGGGCCACCCTTAGAACAACTCGGCGGTCCTCGATGTGATAGACGCTGCTTGCGGTGCGCACGCGCAAGCCATTCCCAAGCCGCTGAGAAAACGGTTCGGGCTCACGGCTCCCCTCGCTCGCCACGGGTGGTCCCCCGAGCGCTTGACCCTGAAGTGTTGGGCTTCGATAGAGGAGCATGCCCGAGGGCGCCCACACTTCCACGAACCGCTCCA
The DNA here is from genome assembly GCA_003224195.1 of Acidobacteriota bacterium. Classification (GTDB taxonomy): domain Bacteria; phylum Acidobacteriota; class Terriglobia; order Acidiferrales; family UBA7541; genus Acidiferrum. Next base: position 9,063 of record QHYP01000207.1, read on the forward strand.
GGCTGGCGCCATTCTCCTCGGGATGCATCGTAGGGAGTGAAACAAAGCCGGCCGGTTCGTTTGCCAGCAGACCCTTTACGGTCTCCAGGTCCTGCAGGAGGCTCCGGTCGACTTGCTCCCGCAGGCTCAGGAACAGGAAGAGTGAAGCTCCACCAGCGTAAGCCGCCAGCAGGCCGCCCAACACAACGACATACCAAAGCGTCAATCGGGAACGGACATGCCGGGGCCAGAGAGTCATCTCTCCTCCCGCAACACGAACCCGACACCTCGTACCGTATGAATCAGCTTGCGGTCAAAGGGCTCATCGACTTTGCGACGAAGGCGCTTGATATGAACGTCCATGACATTGTCGAGTGGCGTCGCGCGGGCGACTTCTTTCCAGACACCGCGCGCCAGCATCTCTCGCGAAACGATCTGCTCCTTGTGCCGCAGCAGATATTCGAGAAGCTCAAACTCTCTGGCAGTCAGTTCCAAGCTATGCCCGCCCCTCTTGGCCTTGCGGGCCATCACGTCCATTTCCAGGT
>QHYP01000207.1:9741-10199 GCA_003224195.1 Acidobacteriota bacterium
AATCCACGCTTTCTGAGCGTTGACAGAACCTGCAGGCCATCGCGTCCAGGAAGCATAAGATCCAAAATGACGAGGTCGAATTCCTCGGCATTCACCAGGAAGAACCCTTCTTCTCCGGTGGGTGCGACGACCACTTCGTATTTCTCGCGCTCCAATCCTTCGCGAAGCGCACGGGCCACTTTCGCTTCGTCTTCAACAACCAGGACACGCAATCTTGAGCCTCCCTGATGGAAATACTATGAGCATACTGCTGCGGTGCCTACTGAAGTTTTCCTGAAGACACCTTCAGGGAAGGCTAACCATGACCATGCGATACGTTCATCCCGCAGCAGAACAGAAGCGCCTGGCCGCTGCGAAGCTGGAGAGCTTCCGCATCAACGGCTTGATTCAGGCCGCCAGCGAACAAGCACTGGGCACAAAAACGGGCACAGTGGCTCACGTGAACTAATGGCTGGCTG
>QHYP01000396.1 GCA_003224195.1 Acidobacteriota bacterium
CCCCGCCACCCCCAGCACCGTTCCCCAACGCGTTTAACGCTCCGCCCTGCGATTTCAGCAATACCTTCTACGAGGAGAACGGCATCTTGGCCCACGTGCCGGGTGACAGTCTGAACCAAAAAGTGGCCGGACGCTTCGGGCTCTTCCGGCTGACTGGCCCCCCCGCGAGTTCGTTTAACGGTGGGACGGAAAACTGGGTGAACGACAGCACCTGTCCGGTCAACAACCCGAACACCACCAATACCCGCATCTTGGCCACCACCGGAGCGTACAAGGATGATGATGGCGCCCCCAATGTATTTTTCTCCCTCATCGCCTTCATCCTCAACCAGGGCTTTTTCAGCACCTCAAACTTCTTCGGCAGCGGAACTCAGGCGTGTCAGAATTGCAACGCACGCGGCTTCAACGAGCAGTTTCTCATCGGCAACTTTGAGGCTTACGGCGCGCCGACGCAGAGGATCTCTAACGGCACCTTAGCTCCCACACCCTGCGGTGGCCTGCACGATCCCGCAGTTGCTTCCAGGGACTGTTTTTCGCTGGGCCAGAATCCCAGTAACGGGTTCCTTGCCGTGGAAACCCCGAACCTCAGGCATGACTGGAGGATTTCGAGCAATCGCAATGCTATTGATGGCAGCTCCAACGGCGCGTCCAGCCCGTTCGGTTATTTCTGCGACGACCTGCTGGGCGCGTGGATTGTCACCTACTTCTGGTGGACCCAGAATACGGTTGGTGGTACCGACATCAACGGTCATCCCATAGCCACGACCGCAACCTGCAACACGGTGCGGGCGCAAGCGGCTGCGGCGAACGGCAACAGCTTGGACGGAACCCCTATTCTCCATACCGGCGACGAACTTCACTTCATCGAAGGGGTACCAGGCACTTCACCTCAGTTCGGCTTCACGCAAGACCAGACCACCGCGCTTTTGAACGACATGGCGGTGACTGGTCCTTGCGGAGCTGAAGGCAACTTGGATCCCGGCGGCTCTGACAACGGAGCGGTGTGGCTCAGTTGCCCCACCATTCTCGACCCCCGGAACGGGGCCATTGCTCAGGATTCGTTCCCGGATGTGGTCTTCACTCCGAGTGGGGCCCCGCTCGATCCGCGCATCATCAATAACTTCAAGTGCTTGAAGAAAACGGGACTATTCTGCGACGGGACATAAGGAAATTACCGGGAATCTCACGCTTTCGCCCCTGGCTGGCACGTTGCAGCCAGGGGTGCGTTTTTTCAAGCTCATAATGGGTGTCCACCGGGCTGAAGTTTTCCGCGTAGCTACGTCAGCGAACATCCGCATTCCAAAAATGGCTCGGTTGGATGATAGTCTCTCAAGTGAACAGCCATCAAAATGAGCAGGAACACGGACAACTGGACCTCCCGGCGAGATTTCCTCAGACTGGCAGCCGGCTCAGCCGCGTTTGGACCATTCTTCCTTTTTCCTGAGCGGGCACTCGCCAGTCAAAAGACGCTGAAAATCGCAAAATGGGCCCATTTTCTGCCCGAGTTCGATGTCTGGTTCCAAAATGTGCTGGCGAACGAATGGGGCAACAAGCACGACACAAAGATAATCGTGGACTCCATTCCAGTGGAGCAGGTTTATGCGCGCGCAGCGGCCGAGGTCAAGGCCGGCAAAGGCCATGATGTTTTTATCTTTCCCTGGCCGCCCGCCGAGTACGAGCAGCACGTGATTGACCACGCCGAGGTCATCCAGCAAGTAGCCTCCAAACACGGAAACATCGAGTGGATGGCGCACAGATCAAGCGTCAACCTGAAGACTAAGAAATACTTCGCCTTTGCCGACTCCTGGATCCCGGCCCCTTTTCTCTTCTTTCAAGACTATTGGAGNNGGCGGGAAAAGACTTCGCGAAAAGCTGGGTATTCCCTGTGGTCTGGCGCTCGCGCCCAGCCTGGAGAGCAACGTCACCTTGCAGACCCTCCTGTACGCGTTCACGAGCGGCGTTTTCGACGAGGCCGGGAAGGTTATCCTCAAGAACGCTCGCACCTTTGTGGCCCTGCAGTACGTCAAGGACCTGTATCAGGGCGCAGGAGCTCCGGAGCAACTCACCTGGGGTCCTTCGGGCAATGTTAAGGCCATGCTGGCGCGCAAGACCTCGTGTACTATCAATGCCATCAGTCTTTTGCGCGCCGCGGAAAAACAAGACCCTGAAGTGGCCAAGAAAATCATCCTCCAGCCTCCGCTCAAAGGGTCCAACACCATAGTGGCGGTACCCCACGTCACCAACTGCTCCGTGGTCTGGAACTTCGCCCAAAACCAGGAAGGAGCCAAGCAATTCCTGGCCGATCTGATAGACAATTCCAAAAACATCTACGAGCAATCCCAGGGCTGCAATTTACCCTTTTACCAGAAAACGCTTCCTGACCTTATCGTCCGGCTCTCCAACGACCCGCATGCTGATCCTCCCTGGAAGTACGAGATGCTGAAGGACGCGCTGCATTGGACCCATTACCTCGGCGTTCCCGGGTATCCGACGCCGGCTTTCAGGGAGGTTTTCAACACCTTTGTCATCCCAAGAATGTTCTTGAGCGTGGTCAAAGGCGAGCGCAGTCCGGCCGACGCCATGGACGCGGCGGCGGCAGAAGCCCAGCGGATCGCCGACAAGTGGAAGCAGACCTGACGCCGAGGAAGCGACGTGGAGTGAATTACACGCATGCGCAAGCTCATTCCTTTGGCCGTTTTCCTGGCTCTCGCTATTTCGCCGCTGGTAGCGACGGCTCCGGTGCCGCGCAAATCGCCTGAATTCACCATCGTCGAGCCCTCGGGCAAGCAGGCATCACTCTCAAACTTCCAGGGCAAAGTGGTGGTGATGGAATTCTTGCTCATTAACTGCCCGCACTGCATGCGTGTGGCCCAGATGATCGCCAAACTCCACAAAGAATTAGGCCCACGCGGCCTTCAGCCCGTTGGCATAGCCTTCGACAACGACATTAGCGGGAACAAAGTGACAGCCTATGCTCAACGGTTGGGAATCACCTATCCGATCGGCTACAGCTCTTCCGTGGCAGTGGATGGCTACTTAGGTCGCGATGCGAAAGAGCGCTTACAGGTTCCCCAGATTGTCGTAATCGACCGTAAGGGCGTCATCCGCGCGCAAAGTCGTCCGGTACGTGAATTGAACTTGGAGGACGAGAACTATTTGCGCAACCTGATCGACACTTTGCTGAAAGAGAATGCGCCCGCGACCAAGAGCCGCACCGTCTCCCCGTCGAACAAAGCCTCGCAGGTCGGCAAAACCCGGATCCACGGCAATTTGTGATGGAGATATGGAAGCCGCCGCCCAAACAAATTTGACGATGCATAAGCATGGCAAGCGCAGCGGTCCTCGTCGCCCCGGAGGCGAGGCGAAATCTGCGGTGTTTTTCTAGCGATTCACACAGCGAGGTTGGACAGCCCTGCGGTAAGCACC
>QHYP01000208.1:0-7486 GCA_003224195.1 Acidobacteriota bacterium
AGAATCGTCGGCTTGACAAAATTTCCTTGCTCGTAACCCGCAATTCTTGCGTTGCGCCCGTCGAGCAGCGGCTTGGCCCCTTCGCCCACGCCCGCTCCGATCAGCGATTCGACCCGCTGCTTGCTCTCCCGCGTAATTACCGGCCCCATCTGCACTCCCGCATCCAATCCATTGCCCACCTTGATCGCTGATGCTGCGTGGGCAATCGAATCCCGGAAAGTCCTCTGCGCTTCGCCCACTGTAACCGCTACGGAAACCGCCAAGCATCTTTGCCCCGCGCAGCCAAACGCGCTATCGCTGATGATCTGCGCCGCCAGCTCCATGTCCGCGTCCGGCAGCACAATCACATGGTTCTTGGCTCCGCCCTGGCACTGCATCCTCTTCCCGCTCGCCGCTGCCCGCGCATAAACGTGCTTCGCCACCGGCGTCGAGCCTACAAAGCTGATGGCGCGCACGAGCGGGTGATCGCATAACGCGTTCACCGCCTCGCGCCCTCCGTTCACCAGATTGACCACGCCCTTTGGCAAGCCCGTTTTCTCGATCAGTTCCATTGCCCGCCGCATGGACAGTGGCACGCGCTCTGACGGCTTCATCACAAACGTGTTCCCGCACGCAATCGCGTACGGCAAGAACCAATACGCAATCATCGCCGGAAAATTGAAGGGCATGATCGCCGCAACCACACCGAGCGGCTGGCGGATCAACGCCTCGTCCACTCCCGGCGTAACGTCTTCCAGGTTGTACCCCTGCATCAGTATGGGTGTTCCGCAGGCAACCTCGACGTTCTCGATGGCTCGCCTTAACTCCGCCTTTGCTTCAGCGAATGTCTTGCCGTTTTCCGTGGTGATTAGTCGGGAAAGCTCGTCGAGATGTTCTTCCAGCAAATTCTTCAGCTTGAACAAATACTGCACGCGCTCGCCGGGCGGCGTGCGCCGCCACGCCGGAAACGCCTCTGCGGCGGCCTGAACGGCGGCATCCACCTCGGCGGCAGTCGAGAGCGGCGTTCGCGCCAGCAGTTCACCCGTGGCCGGATTTGTCACGTCCACATATTCCGCCGCCGCGGATCGCCTCCAGCTCCCGCCGATGCAGTTCTGGAGTTCTGTCGCGTGCGTCGTCACCGCGGTGCTCATGATTCACTCCTCGGTCCGCGCGGCGGAAAAATCCAAGAAAAAGCGGGCCAATCCCGGAACTTACCTGCATCCATAGCTTAACAAAGAACGGAAACGAGGAGAGCGGATTCGTGGACGAACTTTGCCGCGTCTCCCTCATCCCTCAAGAAAATGCTCCTTTGGCGAATCGCCATGGAAAATGCGCACTGCAAACCAGGCCATGATTCCCGCCATTCCAATCCATCCGGCGCCGCGCGTCAGCTCCCCGATCCGCCGGTCCTGAAGGATCAGGTTCCATTGTCCGAAAAGAATTCCCCAATCGTGCTCGCCCGAGCCCACCAGCGGCAAGGCCTGCGCGCGCGCATCGGCCATATAGGTCCCAATGTAAAGGAAATTCTCAAAAAACCAGAAGCCGCAAAACGCAAACCCCGCTGTCTCGCGCTTCCACAGGAAATACGTCGCGCACAGCATGGGCGCGAGAAGTTCGCCCAGCGTTCCGCCCAGGATCATCACCGTGTGGCCGAACCAGCTAAAGAAAAAATGGCCCGCCTCATGGATCATCAGATTGACGTTGTCAACGAACAGGAAGCCGTTGCGGTCGGCCAGGGCATAAACAAAAAACAGCGCATACAGGCTGAGCCAGGCGATTCCGGCGCCGCGCGAAACCTGCTTCCATTCCTCGTTTTGCCATTCGAAAAGAGCCACGAAGTGAGCGTAACAGCGGTCTACTGCAACGGGAAGAAGTCACTGTTCCTTTGGTTCAGGGCTTGTCAACTCCCTGGGAGGGACTGCGGGTCCGGCGGATGCGCCGGCGCGTCTACCGGCCGATCGCCTCGAGCGCTTCGTGAGCCGCCCCGATCAGCGGAGCCGACTCATTGAGCACGATCGACACGGGAATATTGCTCAAGAGCTTTTCGAATTTCCACTTGTCCACGAAATTGCGCAGAAAAGTCCCGTCTTTCATTTTCTCCAAAATCTTCACCGCGATCCCGCCTGCCACGTACACGCCGCCGAGCGCCAGCACTTTCAGCGCGAGGTTGCCCGCCTCCGCCCCATAGATCGCTGTCCACAGGTCCAGCGTCTCAACGCAGATCTTGCACGTCTTCTCCAGTCCCAGCCGGGTGATCTCCGGCGCCGGATCCGCGTCCGCATCGTCGAACGACGCGTGGCGCACCGCAGGATCGATAAACTCATGAATGGTGCGAAATCCCCGTCCGGACAGGATTAGCTCCCAACTCACCTGCGGATAGCGCCGCCTCATAAACCGGAGCAGTCCGATCTGCTGCTCGGTATGCGGCGCAAAGTCGGTATGGCCTCCTTCCGAAGGCGCCGTCCGGTAACGCCCGCCGACCCAGACCATGAATGCCTGTCCCAGTCCCGTACCGGCCGCAAGGAGCGCCTTCGTCGCGCCCGGCTCAGCCTTCCCTGGATTGAGCACCCAAAAATCTGTTGGTGGCAGCCAGTCCAGGCTATGCGCCGTGGCCGCAAGGTCGTTCACCAGCGCAACGCGGGGTATGCCGATCACCTTCGCGAGTGCTGTTCCATCAACTACCCACGGAAGATTGGTGGCCTTCACGTGGTTTTGCACCACCGGTCCCGCAACGCCAAATCCCGCTGAGACGATTTGCTCCCCGGTCACCTGACACGACGCCTCGCGCAGAAACTCGGCCACCAGCAAATCGAATTCGGCGAATCCTTTGCTTGGAAACCGCTTCTGAAAAACGGGCGTTAATTTGCCCCCGTTTTCTTCGAACAGCGCCAGGTTGCACTTCGTCCCGCCGACATCCCCCGCCAGGATCACTCTGTCTCTCCCAAAAACGTTTTAATAATACATGAATTAGGGCGTGTGCCAGGCATATCCGTCTCTCTCGAGCAGATGATCCGATTCCCGCGGCCCCCAGCTCCCCGCCGGGTAGCCCGGCACGGGCGTGCTCTTCGCCGCGCTCCAGACTTCGAGAATAGGATCCACCAGCTTCCACGCCGCTTCCACGCTGTCGCCGCGGTCAAAGAGCGTCGCGTCGCCTCGCAGACAATCATTCACCAGCGTGGCGTACGCGCTGCGCGTGGCTTCGCCGAACCCTTCGCGGTAGGTGAAATTCATGGTTACGTTGCCGATGTTCATCTCCGTGCCCGGACGCTTCGCCCCGAACGAAACGGAAATCCCCTCATCCGGCTGGATATTAAGAATCAGCTTGTTCGGCTCAACGTCCCGCCCCCGGAACACGATGTGCGGCGCCCGCCGGAATTGAATGACGATCTCCGTGGTCCGCTTGGCAAGCCGCTTCCCGGTGCGCAGATAGAAGGGCACACCGGCCCAGCGCCAGTTGTCGATCAGAAGTTTCATCGCCACGAATGTCTCCGTGCGTGATTGCGGACTCACGTTGGGCTCCTGACGATACCCCGGGACGGGCTTCCCGCCGATCGGCCCCGCCGCGTATTGGCCCCGCACCACGTTCTGCGCCACCATCTCGAGATTGAACGGCCGGATCGATTGCAGCACCTTGATCTTTTCGTTGCGCACCGCAGTGGCGTCGAACGTCGCCGGAGGCTCCAGCGCAACCAGCGACGTCAACTGCAGGCAGTGGCTCTGGATCATGTCCCGCAATGCACCCGTGGTTTCGTAGAATCCGCCGCGCCTCTCCACTCCCAGAGTTTCCGCCGCCGTGATTTGCACGTGATCCACATAATTGCGGTTCCAGAGCGGCTCGAAAATCCCGTTGCTGAATCGCAGCACCAGCAGGTTCTGCACCGTGTCCTTGCCCAGGTAATGGTCGATTCGATAGACCTGATTCTCCTCGAATACGCCGTGCACGATCTGATTGAGCTCGCGCGCGGATGCCGAATCTCTTCCGAACGGTTTCTCAATGATGATGCGTACCCAGGATTCCGGTGTTGCTGGCCGCGCCAGGCCTGCGCGGCCAAGCTGCTCTACAATGACTGGATACACTTCCGGCGGTGTCGACAAATACAAAAGCCGGTTCCCGCCGAGCTTCCTCTGCTCGTCCAGTTCGGCCAGGCGCTTTGCAAGACGCGCAAACGATTGCGAGTCGTTGTATTCGCCGGGACAATAGAACAGGTTCGCGGCGAACTCCTTCCACTGCTCCGAATCGATCGGGCCGACCTCCGAAATGCTCTTTGCCGCTTCTTCGACGGCCGCGCGAAACGTATCGTCCGTCATGGGCGTGCGCGCAAAGCCGATCAATGCGAACCGCGATGCCAGCGAATTGTGCGCCGCCAGATCGTAGAGCGCGGGGATCACTTTCCGCCGTGCAAGGTCGCCCGACGCCCCGAAGAGAATCACCGCGCAAGGCTCAGCCAGCAGGCTGGCGCTCCAACTTGTCTCCACTTCAACCGTGTTTGTGCTCATCCCTGCACCTCGGAAAGAATTTCGCTGCTCGTCCGCTCAGCGCGGCACTGCTTTGATGCCCAGTTTGCTCAATTCGGTCCGTAATTGCTCTGGAGCCTGATAGTGAATCACGTTCATACCCAGCCGTTGAGGGCACTCGAGATTGAGAGGCCGGTCATCAATGAACACGCACTCTCCGGGGGCGCGCTGCGTCACTTGCAGCGCGAAGCGAAAAATGGCTTCGTCCGGCTTCCGCGCTCGGACGTAACAGGAACTGAAGAATACGAGAAATGTACGCTTCAGGTGAAACGTCTCGATCCTGTACTGGTTCAATTCGAGCGGCTCATTGTTGATCGCCCCCATAAAATATTCCTTTGACGCTGCCAGTTGGTCCAGGATCGCCCGCGCCTCCGGGTATTCCTTCGACTGTGCGAACATGAACGCCGTGAATGCCTCCCGCGTAAAAGAGCGCGGCCGGTAAAACAGCGTCCGGTCCAAATACTCGTTGAGCGTAATCTGCCCCGCATCAAACGCCGGAAATGTCAGGTCGTGCCGGTCTTGGAACTCCTCCCAGTTCAGATGAAATGTGTTCGCCGCCTCCCGCCTCGAGCCGCGATCCCAGCCGTTGGTGAGAATCACGCCTCCGATATCGGAAAAGACCGTGGTGATCTCCGCCAAACCTCTTCCCTCCATTCACTGCTTAGCAGTTTGTTGAAAAAAGCTTTTAATGGTCATTCCGAGCTGTAGCTCAGGCCTTTAGGCCTGAGGAATCTGCTTTTTGCAAAACCTCCGGAAAAAACAGATTCTCATTGTGTCCGCCTCCTTCGAGCGGCACTCATCGACATTTTTCAACAAGCTCCTGAAGCCCGCGCCTAGTGCCGTTCCAACTTATTCGGGCAACTACTCTCCTGGCGTCTTCGCAGAGTAGCCTTGGAACTGCACGTGTTCCCGTTCGGTCCGTTTAGTTGGAACGGTACTAGTGCAAGGCGCCGGCAGACAGTTTACTCAATTCGACGCAGATGGTGGAGGAGACGTTGCCGCCCGCCTCCCTTGCTCCCTACAATGGACGTTTGACTCTCTGGGAAGGGAAATCACTATGGCTGCCGCTCGCATGCACCACCGACCCACTCATGCCCCCGCCGTGCCACACGAAGACCCGAAATTCCTACAGAGCACGCCGGCGCGCCCGCTGCGCATCCTCGCCGAATATCTGCACCCGCTCGCGCAGCTTCGCAAGGAAGGAATCGGGGACACGATCGTCATGTTCGGGTCGGCGCGCATCGAAGCCCGCGAGACGTGCTTGGCGCGCCTCACCCGCTTGCAGAAAGTGCGCATTGGCAAGTTGCCGGCACCTGAAAGAGCCGAACATCGCGCGGCGCTGCGCAACGCGAAAAGCGCGCTGGAGATGTCGCGGTACTACGAGGAAGCGCGTGAGCTTTCGCACAAAATCACGACGTGGGCACTCACGCTGGGGCCCAAACCACGGCGGTTCGTGATCTGCTCCGGCGGCGGGCCAGGCATCATGGAGGCCGCCAACCGCGGCGCCGCCGAGGCCGCGGGGAAATCGCTCGGCCTCTCGATCGAGTTGCCGCACGAGCAATTTGCGAACGCCTACATCAGCCCGGAGCTCAGCTTCAATTTCCATTACTTCTTCATGCGCAAATTGTGGTTCGCGCAGATGTCCAAGGCGCTGATCGTTTTCCCGGGTGGTTTCGGCACGATGGACGAGCTCTGGGAAATGCTCACGCTGCTGCAAACCGGGAAGCTGCCGAGGCACAACCTGATCCTTATTTACGGACGGAAATACTGGGACGAAGTGCTGAACTGGCGGGCCATGGTGCGCTGGGGCACGATCAACCAGGAAGAATACAGCCTGCTGCAGTTCGCCGACACGGTGGACGAAGCGTTCGACCGCATTCGCGCCGGGCTCGAGAAATATCACATGAAGCTTGACTCGGATCTGCAGGGATAATTCCAAGCCTTACGTTGCCGCGGCTGCGCGAAGCCGCACAAAACTCCCTCCGAGAGATTTTTCTGCCGGCAGTGTTTTATCCATTGAACGTTCCCCGACCCAGCCGCAGGGGGTCTTCAGGAGGGGGCTATGCTGAGTCTATCGAAACGAAGAAAGACGGTGTTTGGCTCGACGGCGCTGGCTACGGCCGCGCTGGGGGGTTTTCTGCTATTGGCTGGGGTGCCGAATGCCCAGGCGCACGATCGCAACGCGTGTTATCGGCGTATGCAGAAGGCCGAGTGGAAGCTGAATGAGGCAATCGAGCGTCACGGTTACTACAGTCGTCAAGCCGAGCACCGGCGCTATGAACTGCGCGAGGCGCGCGAACGCTGCTGGCGCGAGCGTCATGAGTGGTGGTGCGAACGCGACCGCCGCTGGCACCGTGACCGCGATTGGGACGACTAAGCTGCCCGGCTCTTTCTAGAAGCGTTCAAATTTCCACAGCGCATACAAGAATGGGACAGGCGTGAACCTGTCCCATTCTTTCTTTGGCGCTGCGAATCGCGATTAGCGCGCTGCAGTGAGTTCGTTTGCGAAAATGGCTTCAAAGCGCCGCATTTCGTCCTGGTCGTGCAGCATCACGACCGGCACAACGCGCAATGATAGCCCGCACGAGCGGCACTGTGTTACCTCTCCTTGCAGATCCTGAATAAATCCATCGGTAAAGCGGTAGCGCGTTCGCTCGCGCCGGGCCGTCTTAGCGCCATGCGCTCCGCAGTGAGGACAGGTAAACTCCACTTTGTCTTCCTGCGGATCGCGGTCAAGAGCCGCCCATCCGGTCCGGCGAACGCCAACCGTTTCTACAAGCTGCCTGTTCATTGGCGCACCCTCCTGCTGACCCTGCCTCGCTGACTATGGGATGCACGGCTGGGCCAAAACGGTGCGCTTGGGATAACTGTTCGTATATCAATAGAGTACAGACGCCGACGAAAAATCATGGGTCGTGTCCAGCGGGTCTTCCCACCTCGGCCGGGAGGCGGGGAACTTGTTCCGCCTTCCGGTGTCCAACGGTTAGAGGAC
>QHYP01000208.1:7522-11437 GCA_003224195.1 Acidobacteriota bacterium
AAACGCCCCCGGAGGCCGGCGCCGACAAAACTCTTCTTGCCGCTCGCAGGCCGAATTCATGGAGGTGTGTGATGTCCGGTAAAGTGGAAGGCAGCCGCGCGGAAGCGCTCGGCTCGTTGAGCAAATGTCTGGTCGAAGGCGATGTTGAGCAACTGGCCCGGGCGAAGCGCGGGCGGCGACGGTCCCTGACCCTCTCTCTATTATTCCAGGCGGCTGCGCTTGCCGCGCTCCTCTTTGTGCCGCTCTTTGGCAAGGGCGAGCGAATTGCCCTGGCGAAATGGGTTCCGCAGCCAATTTATGCGTCCGGCGGAGGGCCACTTCGGGAGCAACGTTCCGCGCGTCCGATCAGGAACCAGCCGCTCATTCATCACGATATTCGGATCTTCCAGCCACCACACATACCGACCGGCGTCCGGCAGCCGCATGACGAAACTACAGTGCCCGGGGATGCAATTCCTGGAGTTCCTCCCGGTACAGGCAACGGTAGCGAGAATATTATCGGCGCGATTCCAGTCGGGACAATGGGCCAGCGAATCCGCCAGCGCCCATCGCGCCGAAGCCCTCAGAGAAAAAGAGGATCGTGATGACGCACCTTGAGCCGGCGATGCTCCTTCACCGGGTTGAGCCGGTATATCCACCGCTCATGCACCAGATCCATCGTGCGGGACGCGTCGAACTGCGCGCCGTTATCTCGACCGACGGCACGATCCAATCGCTGCAAATTGTGGGTGGCGATCCGGGCTTCTATCCGTCGGCGATTGAAGCCGTACAGCAATGGCGCTACCGGCCTACCATTCTGAACGGTCAGCCGGTCGAAGTGGAGACGTACATCACGGTGATCTATCAACTGCAGTGAACTTCGGCGACCTTGGCCACAAAAGATTCGGGCCGCCCGATCGTTTCGATGGGGCGGCCCGTTCGAGTGCCGAGAAAGTGCGAGAGTCGCAAAGCCTGAATTTCAGCTCCCCCGACCCCCCTGCCTGCACTTGGCAACCGAATTCTGTGAATTGTCAGCCCGCTGAATGCAGCATGGGGAGATCCCAGAGATCTCTCGCCGCTGCGCTCCTCGGGTTGACGACCCTTTGCCGGGTCGTCAGAAGTGGATGATGACGCCGGTCGAGAACCGGAGGTTATTCTGGCTCGACCCGCCGGCTCCTTCGTTGAAGCGCGTCATCAAGTAATCGAATTGGCCGAGGCGAACGGAAAAGCGGGTGTTGATCTTTGCATCCACGCCGCCGCCCAGGCCCCATGCAAAGGCGCTGTCCGAGGTGCTCGTCCCCGCAAAGGAGGCAGTGACGTGCGCTCCGCCGAAGAGGATCTGCCCGAAGGGCGTGAGCTTCTCATAGTGGCGATAAGAAATGCGCGGCCCAAAGAGATAGGTGTATTCGTTGCTGCTCACGCCGGAACTGAGAATGTTTCCGTTGTGATAGCCGCCGAAGTCACCCACCAGGCCGAGCCAGTTCTTTGCGTTGTAGGCAAAAGAGCCGCTGCCTCCGTTCATATTCCAGCTCTTCACCCCTGAAGTTGCGGGGTTGTAACGAAACAGCGAATACCCCGCAAACACATCCGCTTTGGATTGCTCCTGCGCGAGCGCAGGACTTCCAAAGATAGCTAGTACAGCAAGCAAACACACCGCAACCCTTACCATCATAATCCTCCAAGTAAGTAGATTATCTGCGAGGGTCACACTTACGTTGAGCCCCGTGACCTGATCGCAGCGCGGCGTGCCTTAGGCAGGGTAGGCAGCGAACCGCACAGGCCCCAAAATTAGACTACCATTTAGAGATGCGGATGACGCGGCAGAAGTTGTCAGAGTAGCATGAGAAAGTTAACATATAACTATAACAAAAGAAACGGGATAACTGGGGAAGTTGCCTCTTACAGCACCGGCTCACCAGAGTGGGAGCTAATCGCCTCGCGGCAAGCGTCCCGAAGGCGGATCAGCTCGTGCCAGCCCGAATCGTCTTTCGAAGCGCCGTCGGAGCGTTTTGGCAGGATGGGCCGGGAGAGCGTGATCGTCACGCGCGTATGACGCGGCAAATGCGTGCCATCGCGCAGAAAGCGCCGCGTCCCTGCGAGCGACACTGGAACGAGCGCCGCTCCCGTCTCGACCGCCGCCTTGAATGCGCCCAACTGAAACGGGCGAATGCCTTCTTCGCGCGTGAAGGTACCCTCCGGAAACACAAAGAGCGATTCACGGCGGCGCAACAACTCTTCCATTTCCTCTTCCTGGCGCAAACGCGCGTTGGGATCGCTGCGGTCAAAGGCCAGATGCCCCGTCTTCCGAAGGAACGTCCCGATGAAGGGCATGTGATGGACTTCCGTCTTCGCCACGAAACGATACGGCACGCCGAGACCCGCCATCAGCGCCAGCACGTCGAAGTAGCTCGCATGATTTGAGACGTAAATCTTGGGCCCGCCGCCTTCCAGGTATTCGCTTCCCACAACTCGTACAGGGCACGCGACGAGCTTCAATAGCAGCTTAAGTGCGGATGACGTGAAGCGCGCCGCTCGCTCGCGTTCGGAAATGAACTTCACGATAGTCCAGGCAGGAACGATCCACAATCCGAAGACCGTGACCGCGTACACGCCGTAGAGGAATTCCGCCGTGCGGCGAGCGCCGGCGGCCTGCACCCGCCAGAATCCGCGCACAGCGCTCGTGCTGCCCAACCGCGCGATCTGCAGCCATGCCGGCGGTCGGCGCGCCGTGAGTTTCCCCTGCAAGAAGAGCTGCTTCGTCTCTTCGCGCCGCAGCTTGCCGCTGGATGTTTTTGGGATGCCGCCCGGCGCGATCAACTCGACGCGGTCCGGCGGGAGGCCCAGCCCGCGGCTCACTTGTTCCGTGATCGCCGCGGCAATTGGGGCGCGCCGCGAGCGGACGCGCTCGCGGCTCTCGGCCACGACGACCAGTTTTTCCGTGCCGGAGGTTTCATCGCGCACGCCAAACGCAACGACGCATCCCTTGCGCACGCCTTCGGCGCGCGAAGCCAACTCCTCGACTTCATGGGGATAGAGATTCCGGCCCGCCTTGATGATGATGTCTTTCACGCGGCCGGTGATGAAAATTTCACCCTCGGCGCGATATGCGCGGTCGCCGGAGTTCACCCACGCGCATTCGCCTTGCCGGATGGCCGGGCCTTGCGCAAACAGCTCTTCTGTCGCCCGGGGATTCCGGTAGTAGCCGCTCGTCGCCGACGGCCCGCGGAACCACAGATAACCTTCCACGCGCTCAGGCGCTTCCTTTCCGGTATCGTCCACGATGCGGACTTCGTGTCCGGGCACGGGCGGCCCGGAGGACACAAAGGAAATGGCAGTCGCGTCATTCTCTGCGGCGGGAATGGCGCGACCCTCGCTGGCGAAGATTTCACGCTGGACGCGATCGACGCGTGGACCCCGGCCGAGCGGGGGAATCGTGACTGCCAAGGTCGCTTCAGCAAGCCCGTAGACCGGCAACATTGCCTCGCCGCGAAAACCATAGGGCGCGAAACGTGCGGCAAAGCGCTCCAGCGTTTCCGGATTGACCGGCTCCGCCCCGTTCAGCGCCGCGCGCCAGGAACTCAGGTCGAGCCCTTCGATGTCTTTGTCGGCAATTTTCCGCACGCATAGCTCAAAGGCAAAATTGGGCGCGGCCGCTATCGTGCCGTGGTGCCGGTGAAACGCCCAGAGCCAGCGCTCCGGCCGCGTCAGAAACATGATTGGCGACATCACCGCCAGCGGTAAGCCGTAATAGAGCGCCGTCAGCCAGGCGCCGATGAGCCCCATATCGTGGTAGAGCGGCAGCCAGCTAATCACCACATCATCCGATCGGACCTCGACTGCCTCGACCATCGCGCGCATATTCGCCAGCAAGTTCGCGTGGGTCAGCACGACGCCCTTCGGATCGCCCGTCGAGCCGGAGGTGTATTGCAGCAGCGC
>QHYP01000209.1:0-7890 GCA_003224195.1 Acidobacteriota bacterium
GAGCACTGCGGCTGTGGATTGGTCAAGAACGGCAGCCGTGGATTGGCTGACATTGAAGACAGTCGTCGTACCGGGCGGCGGGTTCAATCCCAGCCCAGCGACGTCGGTCATCTCCGAACCGCCGGGCTGGTTGCGGGTGAAATCGTAGCCTGGCAGTAAAATGGGCTGTAAAGCGGGATGATTCGGGTCCACGCCGGTATCAATGTCCGCGACGATGCCAGTGCCCAGTACGTTAAAGGATGCCTGGTGAGCCTCCGAAACGCGGACGACAGTCGCGGCGGGCTGGTTCGCGTAAACGTTCCACACGGTCGAGCCGAAATAACTGACCGGAGTTGTGTCGCTTAGCCCGGCGGGCGGCGTGGTCACCTTGTTCAAGCCGCCGACGAGGTTGATCACCTGATCGAGCTCAGCGTGCGCGATACCCAGCGGATTTCCCGCGAGATTGAGGAGTGTCGTGAGGTCAAGCGGGCTGGTGATCAGGAAGAGTTGATTCTGGGGGTCGCCCAATCCGCGTACTACGGTGCAGGTCTGGAGCAGTGGCAGAGCGCTGCAAGCGGACTGGAGCCCCTGGAGACCAAGAGTCGAGCGGACGATGAAGCGATTGTCGGCCGCCGCCGGCGAGGCCCACACGAAAACGAAAAGCAAACCGAGAAGCCACCTTCGAGGCTTCATGACGCTCTCCCCGGACCGGGCGATTCCCTTCGCGTGCCTCCAAATCTCGGGCGACACGACTGACTGCCATCGCGCAGGGCACAAGACCAGCCGCCGCAGATTTGGATTGCCGCCACCTATTAGGAGTAAGAAATGGGCAGAAAAATATAGGTGAAATTCAGGATGTGTTCCTCGGGTGTGTACCCCAGCGAGGTTCCATTACTTTTCCAAAGAGCCGGGCTCGTAAAATTCGCGCCGGGACTTGGCACGTGAGTATCGCTTCGGTTGTGGTAGCCTCTCGGTGACCGGAGTCACGGATGCACGGTCTTTCCGCGACCGCCAAACGAGGAGCGAGATCATGCTCGGACTAGCGAAAAAAGAAGTAGCGACGATTTGGTGCGTGGCGGCTTTGTTCGCGGTGTGCGCCGTCGCCCAGCAAAATCCAGGGGCCGAGCCATATACGGTTGTGCACGGTTGGCCGGTTCTGCCGGAAGGCTATGTGCTCGGACAAGTTTCCGGAGTCGGCGTGGACTCGCACAATCACGTTTTCGTGTTTCACCGAGCGGAGCAATCCTGGGCCCAGGACAAGTCGCATGCGATCTCCTCGCCGACCATTCTGATGTTCGAGGGAGCGAGCGGAAAGTTGCTGGCGTCGTGGGGGGAGAACCGATTCCTCGAACCACACGGGTTGCGAGTCGACCGGGACGACAACGTTTGGCTGACGGACCGAGCGCTCCAGCAGGTGTTCAAGTTCTCGCATGACGGCAGGCTCTTGATGACTCTGGGGACGGAACGCGCCGCCGGACTTGACGGCGCGCATTTCAACAAGCCCACGGATGTAGCGTTCGCCGCCGACGGCAGCATCTACGTCAGCGACGGCTATGGCAACAACCGGATCGCGAAATTTTCCGCCGATGGGAAATTCCTATTGGATTGGGGGCGCAAAGGCCAGGGGCCGGGCGAGTTCGATCTGCCGCACAACGTAGCCGTGGATGCGCAGGGACTTGTGTACGTCGCCGACCGGAGCAATTCGCGCATTCAGGTTTTCGATGCGAACGGCAAGTTCCTGCGAATGTGGAAGAGCGAGGAATTGGGCCGCCCGTGGGGACTGGCGATCGGTCCGGACAACCTGCTCTACGTGGTGGACGGCGGCGACTTGAAACCTGCGCCGCCCGACCGCGGCCGCCTGCTGAAACTCAATCTGCAAGGCACGATCCTGACGAAGTGGAGCCGGTTTGGAAATTACGACGGGCAGATTTACTGGGGCCACGACTTGGCCGTCGGCAAAGACGGCGCGGTGTATGTGGGCGATGTGTATCACGGGATGCGCGTGCAGAAATTTATCCCACGCTGAGGTAGCCTGAATGCATTCGGGCTTTCGTTCCCCGCGTGATGAAATGAGGAGCTGCATCGACTGGTTTTGTAAAGCGCGCCGTGGACGGGGCCGAGAGGCGCTGCGCATGGTTCTGCGCTGGCCCTGGCTCTGGTAGGATTACCCTTGTGGGCAAAGGCCCGTTCAATTTGGCGGTGCACAAATGGAAATGAGCCTGCCTTCGAGATGCGGCGATTCCGCTTCTGACCCCGTGGAACCGATCTTGGTTTCGAATGCGCTTGGGGAGTGCCAGCCTCATGTGCGTGGGATTCTAGAGAAGGCGCGAAGCGGAGAAGGAGTCAGCTTCGAGGAAAGCTTGCGGCTGGCCATTGCCGAGGGCGCCGATTTGGACGCGCTCGTCGCGGTGGCGAACGAGTTGCGACGAGAGACGGTCGGCGACGCGATCACTTACGTCGTCAATCGAAACATCAATTTCACAAACGTTTGCTATGTCGGCTGCAGTTTTTGCGGCTTTGGCCGCGGGCCGGGCGCGGCGGACGCATACTTGCTTTCGCTCGAGGAAATCGTTCGCCGGG
This sequence comes from Acidobacteriota bacterium, assembly GCA_003224195.1. GTDB lineage: Bacteria > Acidobacteriota > Terriglobia > Acidiferrales > UBA7541 > Acidiferrum. Next base: position 2,560 of record QHYP01000209.1, read on the forward strand.
CGGGCGAGGCGCGCGAGCGCGGCGCAACCGAAGTGTGCATCCAGGGCGGGCTGCCGCGCGACCTGGATGGGTTTTTCTACCGGGATATTCTCCGCGCCATCAAGCGTGCGATTCCGGAAATGCACATCCACGCGTTTTCACCGATGGAGATTGCCTACGGTGTGGACAAGACGCGCATGCCGCTGCGCGATTACTTGGAGATGCTGAAGGACGAAGGGCTCGGCAGCATTCCCGGCACGGCGGCGGAGATTTTGGACGATCGTATCCGGCAACAGCTCAGCCCAAATAAATTGCCGGTGGCGCGTTGGGTGGAGATTATCCGGACGGCCCACGCGCTGGGCATCCCTTCGACTTCGACGATGATGTACGGCCACGTGGAACAGCCTGCGGATTGGGTAAGGCACATCCGTTTGCTGCGCTCGATCCAAAGCGAGACGAGCGGGTTCACCGAGTTCGTGCCGCTCGGCTTCATCCACGAAAACACGCGGCTGTACCGGCACGGCGGTGCGCGGCCGGGCGCACGGCGCGAAGAGCATTTGCGCGTGCATGCGCTGGCGCGCGTGCTGCTGCATGGAGCGATTCCGAACGTGCAGGTGTCGTGGGTCAAGATGGGGTTTGAGTTGTCGCTGGCGTGCTTGAACGCCGGAGCAAACGATTTCAGCGGGACGTTGATGGAGGAGAACATTTCGAAGGCGGCGGGCGCGACATTCGGCGAGTACGTTCCACCAGAAGAATTTCGCACGATGATTTGGTCCATCGGGCGCGTCCCCGCCGAGCGGACTACCACGTACCGGATTCGGAGGACCTTCGAGGATGAAGTCAAGAATGGCGCCGGTGCGCCCGGGCGTTTGCGGCTGGCGCCTGCGGAGAGACATGTCGTCTACGCGGAGGGGAGCTACTGAAAGAGCTTCGGGTGGCCAGCCTGGAGGCCGCCGCTGCAGGTAGAGAATGCAAGCGATTTTACTTCCCATCAAAGACTTGCGAAAGTCGAAGCAGCGGCTTGCGCTCGCCCTGACGGCTGCGGAACGCCTGGGATTGATGAACGCAATGATGGAGGATGTATTTCACGCGGTGCGTGGCGCACGGCAGGCGGAGCGTGTTTACGTCGTGACCAGCTATGTTCCAGCGATGCACGCGGCGGATGAAGCGGGCTGGGAGGTCTTGCGCGAAGAACAGCAAGTGTCGGAGAGCGCATCGGTGGACATGGCCTCGCGGCTGTGCGAAGAGCGCGGCGTGACGGCGCTGCTGCGGCTGCCCCTTGATTTGCCACTGGTACGCTCCCAGGATATCGATGAGATGCTGGAGTTCGATTTTGCCGCGCCGGCAGCGGTGATTGTGCCCTCGCGCGACGGGACGGGAACGAATGCCTTGCTGCGGACTCCACCGACGCTATTCCCGTCGCATTTTGGAGAAGGCAGCTTCACCAAGCACTGCGGGGAAGCGGAACGCGCCGGCGCGCGAGTGATTTTGCGGCGCAATCCTCGGCTGGAGATGGACGTGGACGACGATGCCGATCTGCGCGCGCTGCTCACTTGTGAGCTCGCCGAGACCGCCACGGGGCAGTGGCTCTCGACAAGCGGCGTCGCAGAAAGGTTGCTGCACCACGCAGGAGTCAGGGCCGCGGCACGCGGCATTTGACCGTTTTGTGGGCGCAACGGGAACGCTGACGGCTGGGCGCGCCTTCCCGCACGCTGTTTCGCGCATGGGCTCGAGTTTGCTCCATTTCCAGCCTGCAGCTTTCGACTTGGAGGTTTTATGGCACAGAGCATTCCGGAAAAATATCTGGATCTTTTTCAGAAGAAGGCGTTCGGCAACCTGGGAACCATCATGCCGGACGGCAGCCCGCAGGTGACGCCGGTCTGGGTAGATTACGACGGGAAGCACGTGCGCTTCAATTCGGCGCAGGGCCGGGTGAAGGACAAGAATGTGCGGCGCGATCCGCGGGTTTCGTTGGCCATCGTGGATCCGGAGAATCCTTACCGGTATCTGGGGATTCGCGGGCGCGTGGTGGAGATCACGCAGAAGGGCGCGGACGAGCACATCAACAACCTCTCGCAGAAATATCTCGGCAAGCCCGTTTATCCCTACCGGCAGCCGGGCGAAGTGCGGGTGGTTTACAAAATCGCGCCGGAGAGAGTCAACACCATGGGCTAGCACAGCTAGAGACGGGCGGCGACGCGGGCGACGATGCGGCCCTCCTGCGCCCGCAGGATGATCACGAAATGGTCGGTAAGAGGGACCCCGGCGCTCGGCACAAGAAACTCGTAGTTCCAAGTCAACCTCTCCGGTAAGTTGGCCGCAGGGTCTTTGTCATAGGGCTCGACGCGCTCGGCGAAGGAAATGAGTTCGTGAACGCCCCGCGCCGGACGCAATTCGAGCCCGCGCTTCCAATAGAACGTGAGCCGCAGCGGGCGCATGATTTCCGGTGTGAGATAGGGCGATCCGGCGGCCGTGGATTTGAGTTCTTCCGGGCAGAGCTGATCACGGATGACGAATTGCAGCAGGACTTTTTCGGGGAAGTGCGTAACGCGGAGCTGGCCGCGCAGAAATTTCGTGCCTTCGGCGTCGTCGATGCGCCTGAGTCCGTCGAAGAAGTCTCCCTTCATGCGGCCGGAAAGGCGCAGGCAGGGGCCGTTGGGAATGCCGCCGTCGGTGATGAACTCCACTTCGCCGTCATAGTCCCGCACTTTTTTGGGCATCGCCGCTGACGATTCCACAAAGCCGATCGCCAGCAGGGAGACAGCGACCGCCGCGGTCAGGCTACGTTTTGTGGTGACGCGCATCGCGGGACTCCACGGAGATATCGCCTCTCACGGCGCCTTTGCCGGTGCCGCCGAGGCGGGTTTGACCGCCGGATCCGTTGAAGCAGCGGGAGTCGCCGGAGCGGTCGCTTGGGTTTTGCGCGTTGCCTCGGCCCACTGGCAGACGGCCGTGCGCTCGGTGTCGGTGAGCCTGGCATCGCGATGGATGAATGTGTATTTGACGTCGGGCATCTCGCCACTGGTCAACTGATCGCAGATTTCCTTGAATTTGCGGTCCTTGCGCTTGGCGTTGTACGTGCCCCACTCGGAGAGATTCAACTCCGCGCGGCCCCCATGCACGTCGCTGACAATGACCCACGAAACGGGCGCGACATGGCTGTACCACGGCCAAAGTGTCTCATTTGAATGGCAATCCTTGCAGGAGCGCTCAAAAACGTTTCGCACCTGGGGCGGCACTGGAAGCGAGGCGTACATCGTCTTCGAAGGGTCGACGGGAGGATTCGTCTTCTTGAGCGGGATGAATTGCGCCACGACGAGGGCGGCAACCAGCGCCAGTGCGATCCTCTTGAACCAACGGGTCATGTATGTCTCTCCTCGGCGCCGGAGTTCCGCCGAACTATCCGCAATCTACCGGGCTAAGGTGCACCGCTACGGGTGGGTCATGTCTTCCGGACGCACGAGCTTATCGAATTCTTCTCCCGTCAGGTAGCCGAGCTTGATGACGGCTTCACGCAAGCTTAGGTGTTCGTGGTGCGCGGTGTGTGCCGCCTTCGCGGCCTTGTCGTAGCCGATTTTCGGCGAAAGCGCGGTGACAAGCATCAGCGAATTCTTCACGTAGTGGTCGATCTGTTCGCGATTCACTTCGATGCCTCTGACGCAGTGGTCCACAAAACTGTTGCACACGTCGGCGAGAAGCTCGACGGAACGCAGGTAATTGAAGATGATCACCGGCTTGAAGACGTTCAATTCGAAATTGCCCTGCGAGCCGGCAAAGCCGATCGCAGCATCGTTGCCCATCACCTGCACGGCGACCATGGTCATGGCCTCGCACTGCGTGGGATTCACCTTGCCGGGCATGATGGAGGAGCCGGGCTCGTTTTCCGGAAGCGTCAGCTCGCCAAGTCCGCAGCGCGGACCGGAGGCGAGCCAGCGAATGTCGTTGGCGACTTTCATGAGCGAGGCGGCAAGCGTTTTCAGTCCGCCGCTGGCGAAGACGATTTCGTCGTGCGCGGCGAGCGCGGCGAATTTGTTCGGATGCGAACGAAACGGCAGGCCCGTCAGTTCGGCGATTTTCTTTGCGGCGCGTTCGGCGAACTCCGGATGCGCGTTCAGTCCCGTGCCGACCGCCGTGCCGCCGATGGCCAGATCGTAAAGCCCGTCGAGAGCCATTGCGACGCGGGCGCCATCGCGGTCGAGCATGCTCACCCAGCCGGAGAATTCCTGTCCGACGGTGAGCGGCGTGGCGTCCTGGAGGTGCGTCCGGCCGATCTTCACGATGCCGGCGAATTGCCTGGCTTTGGCGTCGAGCGCGTCGCGAAGTTTTTTCACGGCAGGGAGCAGGCGGCGTGCAGTTTCCATCGCGGCGGCGATGTGCATCGCGGCCGGAAAGGTGTCGTTAGAAGACTGCGACATGTTGACGTCGTCGTTCGGATGAATGGGCTTCTTGCTGCCCAGGACGCCGCCGGCCATCTCGATGGCGCGGTTCGAGATGACTTCGTTGACGTTCATGTTGGTCTGCGTGCCGCTTCCCGTCTGCCAGACGCGCAGGGGAAAGTGATCGTTCAGGTTGCCGGAGATGACTTCGTCCGCAGCGGCGACGATCAGCCTGGCTTTTTCGGGAGAGAGTTTGCCGAGGTCCTGATTCACCAGCGCACAAGCTTTTTTCAGGATGCCGAACGCGCGGATGAGCTCCGGCGGCATGGTGTCTTTGCCGATGGCGAAGTGGATGAGCGAACGCGCGGTTTGCGCGCCGTAGTAGCGGTCCACCGGCACTTCCATCTTGCCCATGCTGTCGGTTTCCGTGCGTGTAGGGACGCCCGAGAGTCGCCTTGCTTCCGCCATGTGCGTCACTCCTCGCGGCGGTGGTGTGACCTTCCGCCCAACTCGGGTCAACCGTTCCAGTTTAGCAGGTGTAGGAAAGGAGTGCAGGGCAGAACAGAATCGTCCGGGTGACCAGTTGATAGGAACGCCGCGGAGCGCGGATCAATTGGGGAACCGGGGATGTGGCTGGTCCAGCGGATCCCCTCTCCGACTGTTATGCACACGCAAACGCAGCTACGTTTGACACAAGCCTGCAATCAGGTACGGTATAATTCCCAGGGGGATTTTTCCTCAACTCTCCATGAATCCAGAGACTCGTGGGGTCGACGTATCTTTGTCGGTGCGATGGCGGCGCCGGTTGCGCTTTCTGCGCACGCGCGCCCGCGAACTGCGCATGATTGCCAAAGCGCTGCTTTCAACGGAGCATCCCATCCTTGTGCACATCATCCCGACGCGGCGCTGCAATCTGGCGTGCACCTATTGCAACGAGTTTGACGATTTTTCGCAGCCAGTGCCGCTGGAAGAGATG
>QHYP01000209.1:7903-18484 GCA_003224195.1 Acidobacteriota bacterium
GCTCGACCTGCTCGCGGACATGGGCACGTCCGTCATCACCATCAGCGGCGGTGAACCGCTGCTACATCCCGAGCTCGATGAGATCATCCGGCACATCCGCCGCCGCGGAATGATTGCTGGAATGATTACGAACGGCTATCTGCTGACCGCCGAGCGGATCGGGCGGCTGAATCGGGCTGGTCTGGAGCACCTGCAGATCAGCATCGACAACGCCGTGCCCGATGAAGTGTCCATGAAGAGCCTGAAAGTGCTTGACCAGAAGCTTGCCCTGCTGGCCAAGCACGCCGTCTTTCAGGTGAATATCAACTCCGTGCTGGGCAGCGGCGTCGAGAATCCCGAAGACGCGCTGAAGATCGCTCACCGGGCCATCGAGCTCGGTTTGACGAGCACGGTGGGCATCATCCATGACCACAATGGCCAATTGAAGCCGCTGGGGCCGCGCGAAATCGAAATCTTCGAAGAGATCATGACGCTCGGGAAGCGGTCCTTCTCGCGATTCAATGTGTTCCAGCACAACATTGCGCGCGCCCAGGTGAATAACTGGCGCTGCCGCTCCGGCTCGCGCTACCTCTACGTTTGCGAGGAAGGGTTGGTTCACTGGTGCTCGCAGCAGCGTGGCTATCCGGGGATTCCGCTCGAGCAGTATACGCCGGAGATGCGCCAGCGCGAATTTCTCACGGCAAAGTTCTGCGCGCCGCGCTGCACCGTCTCCTGCGTGCAACAGGTCGGCATTCTGGATAACTGGCGCACGCCACAGAATCTGAAGCCGCTGCCGGTAACGCCTGCACCGCAGGTCGTGCAGATTTCTTCCACTGCCTCGGCGGAAAATTGAGCCGCTTGTGTTTGCTCTGCCGCACCGGCGCCTGGACTTCGGGTTGACGCCTGTCCGGCTCTTCCCAAAAATAGACTCATGCCAGCTCTCGCGATCGAAACGCTCGGTTTGACAAAGGACTTCCCAGTTGGCTTCTGGCTGGCTAAGAAGCGCCGCGCACTGGAAGGCTTGAGCGTGCAGGTCGAGGCCGGCGAGATCTTTGGTCTTCTCGGTCCGAACGGCGCGGGGAAGTCCACGGCCATCAAGCTCCTCATGGGATTGATCTTTCCCACCGCGGGCACGGCGCGGATTCTCGGCCGGCCTATCTCCGACGTGCGCATGCATGGCGATATTGGATTCCTGCCCGAGCAGCCCTATTTCTACGATTATTTGACCGCCGCTGAACTGCTCGATTACTTCGCCCGTTTCCATGATCTGACGTCCGCCGACCGCCGCGAGCGAATCGCGAACATGCTGAAGAAGGTTGGCCTGGACGGCGCGGGCAAGATCCAGTTGCGGAAATACTCGAAAGGCATGTTGCAGCGCGTCGGGCTGGCGCAGGCGATCCTGCACGATCCGCAGGTGGTGATTCTGGACGAGCCGATGTCCGGTCTCGACCCAATCGGCCGCCGCGAAGTTCGCGACATCATCTTGGACCTACGGCGCGGAGGCCGCACAATCCTGTTTTCCACGCACATTCTCTCCGATGCGGAGATGCTGTGCGACCGGGTAGGAGTGCTGGTAGGCGGCAAACTGCGCGGTGTCGGCTCGCCCGATCAACTCGTGGGGATGAAAGTCAGCGGGATGGAAGTGCTTTTCGAGCTCGCGGCCGATCCCCCTGCGGCGGCTTCGTTGTTGCTTGCGAAAGCGATCCGCACGGGCGATCGCTACCGCCTGGAAGTTCCCGTGGCGGAACTCTACAAGACGCTGGACGCACTGCGCGCGGAGGGAGCGCAAATCTTATCCGTCACGCAGATTAAGGGCACCCTGGAGGACTACTTTCTGGATCTCGTCGGCGCCGACCGGGCGCAGCCGGCCGCCGTGGAGGTTTCCAGCAGATGACACGAACTGGGATCGTCGCCTGGAATACATTCCGCGAAGCCGTGCGCGACCGCGTCCTCTACAATCTAGTGTTCTTCGCATTACTGATGATGGCCACGGCAGTTCTCGTCGGCCAAATTTCCATCGGCATCGATTCCATCGTCATCGTGAGTCTCGGCTTGAGCGCTGTTTCCGTGATCGGGCTGCTCATGGCGGTGTTCATCGGCGTGGGGCTTGTCTACAAAGAGATGGACAAGCGAACACTCTACGCTCTGCTCGCCAAGCCGATCCGGCGCTGGGAGTTCCTGCTTGGGAAATTCGCGGGTTTGCTTCTGACTCTGACGGTGAACACTGCGGCAATGGCCGTCGGGCTTTTCCTCACGCTTTTCTATGTGAACCGCGCGCTACACTCCGCAGACCTAGTTGTGCTTACGGCGGTGTACTTCATCCTCTTGAAGCTCGCCATCATCGTCGCTCTCGCCCTGCTGTTTTCCTGTTTCACCACGCCATTTCTCTCCATCTGCTTCACCGCGGGTATTTATGTGACCGGACTGTTCGTGAAGGACATCCGTTCCTTCAGCGACATCACTGGGAATCCGGCGCTCGACCGCGTGGCGGTGTGGTTTTCTTATCTGCTGCCGAACTTCCAGAACTTTGACGTCATGGGCGCGGCCGCGCATGGACGCGCCATTCCCGGCGCGATCGTCGCGCAGAACACGCTCTACGCCGCGGTTTATTGCGCCATCGTACTGGCGGCGGCAGCGGTGATTTTTTCGCGGCGTAATCTCAAGTGATGCTGGCATCCGTGCGGTCACAGGTGCGATGAGAAGTCGAAAATCCATTGCCGTTCTGTTGTTGCTGATTCTGCCGCTCGGTTTTTCGGCGGTGTGGCGCTTGCAGCACCAGATCGACCGCCAACTCGATCGAGCGGAGGAGGAAAACGACGACGTGTTGCTTCGCTCCGGGAAGCTCGTCCGTGTGCTCAGCCTGGAATACGGCACGTTTCTCGCCGACGTGTACTGGACGCGCGCGGTGCAGTACTTCGGTTTGAAACGCTTCCGCCAGGCGATGAGCATGGATATGCTCTGGCCGTTGCTCGATCTGAGCACCACGCTCGACCCGCATCTGCTCGTTGCCTATCGCTTTGGCTGTTTCTTTTTGGCGGAGCCTACTCCGCAGGGTGCGGGCCAGCCGAACCTCGCCGTAATGTTTGTGCAGCGCGGCATTGCGGCGAATCCCGAGTATTGGCGCCTCTACCAGGATTTGGGCTTCCTCTACTACTGGGAGCTGCGTGACTATCAGAAAGCCTCCGAAGCATTTCTCGAGGGCAGCCGCCATCCGGATGCACTCGACTGGATGAAGGTCATGGCGGCAAAGATCGCGGGCGAAGGCCGCTCGCGCGAAACTTCCATGTTCCTTTGGCGCCAGATCTACGAATCGACAAAGGACGATACGATTCGCAAGAACGCTTTCAATCACGTGCAACTGATCAAGGCCGAATCGGACATGGAACAGCTGGACGAAATCCTTTTTGAGTTCGAGCAAGAGCATACGCGATTGCCGGACGGCTTCGGGGAATTGATCCGTCTGGGCCTTCTACCTGGAAGGCCGCTCGATCCCGCGGGCTATCCGTACGCCCTCAGCACACTCGGAAAGGTCGAATTCGATCCGAAGAGTCCTCTGGCGATTACAACAAAGAAGCGATGAGCTCGGGAGAAGACGCCAATCCATCACTCATGCTCCCGGGGGCTGATTTCTGAGCGCGCGTATGCGGCCCGCCGCTCGTTCTTTACTTGGCTGTCATCGAGCTTCCAGCGTTTCTCGGAATTTCTATCCCACTGTGAACTTCACGAGGGCATCCAGCGTGCGCCGCGCCGCATCGTTGCGAATGGCTTGGGCGGCAAGGTGTGCGCCGTCCAGAAAATTCTGTGCTGCGCCAGCGGCGACGAGGGCGGCAGCGGCGTTGACGACGACCACGTCGCGCGCTGCGCCGCGCTCGTCGGCGAGGATGCGGCGGATGAGCGCGGCGTTTTCCGTGGCATCGCCGCCGCGGAGAGATGCAACCGGCGCTCGGCGCACACCGAACTCTTCCGGACTAATCGCATAGCGTCGCACACTGCCCTCCTGCACGTCAGCGACGAGCGTCTCACCGGCGAGCGAGATTTCATCCAGCCCGTCCGCGCCATGCACGACAAAGGCTCGCGTTACTCCGAGTCGAGCAAGCGCGGCGGCGACCAAATCTACCGCGTCGGCTGAGAAAACGCCCAGAACCTGCGCCCGCGCTCCCGCGGGATTCGTGAGCGGGCCAAGGAGATTGAAGATCGTTCGCCCACCGAGCTGCCTCCGGGCCTCGGACGCGTGCCGCATCGAGCGGTGTGCCATTTGCGCAAAGATAAAGCCGATCCCGACTTCCCGGATGGCCGCGCCAATCCGTTCGAACGGCATGTCAATCTTCACGCCCAGTGCTTCGAGCACGTCCGCCGAGCCACACCGCGAGCTGACCGAGCGGTTGCCGTGCTTGGCCACGCGCGCGCCGGCGGCAGCGGCGACGATCGCGGCCGCAGTCGAAATATTGAACGTTCCGCCGCTGTCGCCGCCCGTGCCGCACGTGTCCACCAGGTGATCGAGCGGCGGCTCATCCGGCGTGAAGACGGGCTGGGCGTGGCGCCGCATCGACAGCGCAAATCCGACCAGTTCGTCCACGGCATAGGGCCGGCTGCGCAAGGCCGCGAGCAGCCGCGCGATTTCCGGCGTTCCCAAGCGGCCGGAGAGCAGTTCGTCCATCACCGTTTCGGCTTCGGCGCGTGTCAATGCCCGGCCCGCTCCCGCGCGTTCAATGAAGTGCGTAAGCATCTGTTTCTGGTGACCCTGCGCCTGCATCCTTGCTCCTCGTGGGCCTTCCAAGTAAACTCCAATGCTTTGCGAGGATGAAAATTCTAACACCTGTCGGCCCCGTTGCGGCCGCACAGACTCCGACGATCATGCGATCGCACGGAAGGTTGGCTGCTATGCGGGCGCCCAGAAAACGAAGGCACGATGAAGATTCACGAGTATCAGGCTAAGGCGATTCTATCGCGCTACGGCGTCACCACGCCGCGCGGCGAAGTCGCATTCACCAAGGACGAAGCCCGGGAAGGCGCCCAGCGCCTCAAAACTCCGGTGGTCGTCGTCAAAGCGCAGATTCACGCGGGCGGGCGCGGCAAAGCCGGCGGCGTCAAATTGGCGCGCTCCGCCGAGGAAGCGGCGGACATCGCCGCCGGGATGTTGGGCATGAAGCTGGTCACGCCGCAGACCGGCCCCGGCGGGAGAATTGTCCGCCGGCTGCTCATCGAGGAGGGCCTCGACATCCAGCGCGAACTCTACCTGGGCCTGCTCGTGGACCGCTCGAGCGGCAGCGCCGTCTTCATGGCCAGCGCCGCGGGGGGCATGGAGATCGAAGAAGTCGCTAAGCAAAACCCTGACGCCATCCTGCGCGAAACGATTCACGCGGCAGTGGGTTTGCAGCCGTTTCAGGCGCGCAAGATCGCGTTCGGCCTCGGGCTTCCCGCCGAAGCAGTGAGCAATGCCGTGCCGTTTCTGCAGGCGCTCTATCGCGCATTTCTGGATACGGACGCATCGCTCATCGAGATCAATCCTTGTGTGCTCACCGGCGATGGCCGGCTCGTGGCGCTCGACGCGAAGATGACCTTCGACGATAACGCGCTCTTCCGCCACAAGGATTTGCGCGAGCTGCGCGACCTCGACGAAGAAGACCCGCTCGAAGTCGAAGCCTCGAAGTACAGCCTCAACTACATCAAGCTCGACGGCAGCGTCGCTTGCATGGTGAACGGCGCGGGCCTCGCCATGGCCACCATGGACATCATCAAGTACGCCGGCGGTTCGCCCGCAAACTTCCTTGACGTGGGCGGCGGCGCCTCGGCCGAGCAGGTGAAAAACGCCTTCCGCATCCTGATGAGCGATCCGAGTGTGAAAGCCGTGTTCATCAACATTTTCGGAGGCATCTTGCGCTGCGACGTGCTCGCCACCGGCGTCGTCTCCGCCGCGAAGGAGCTGCAACTGAAAGTGCCTGTCGTCGTGCGCATGGAAGGAACGAACGTCGAGCTGGGCCAGCAAATTCTTCGCGACTCCGGCCTGAACTTTACCGTTGCCAATGGCATGAAAGACGGAGCGGAAAAAGTCGTCCAGCTGGCGGGAGGCGCGCGATGAGCGTCTTGGTCAACGAAAAGACGCGCCTCATCGTGCAGGGCTTCACTGGCCGCGAAGGCTCCTTCCACGCTCAGCAGATGATCGAGTACGGCACAAACGTCGTTGGCGGCGTCACGCCGGGCAAGGGCGGCGCAAAGCATCTCGAGCGGCCCGTGTTCAACACCGTCGCGGAAGCGGCGAAGGCCACCGGCGCAAATGCGTCTGTGATTTTCGTGCCCCCTCCCTATGCCTCTGATGCGATTCTAGAAGCCGCCGACGCCGCCCTCTCGCTCGTCGTCTGCATTACCGAAGGCATTCCTGTGCTCGACATGGTGCGCGTGAAGGCCGCGATAGACTTTCAGAAGACGCGGCTCATTGGCCCGAATTGCCCGGGGATCATCTCCCCCGGAAAATGCAAAATCGGAATCATGCCCGGCCGCATACACAAGCAGGGGCACGTCGGCGTCGTCAGCCGCAGCGGCACGCTCACCTACGAAGCGGTGGACCAGTTGACGCGCCTCGGCATCGGACAGTCCACCTGCATCGGTATTGGCGGCGATCCCATCATTGGGACGACGTTCCTCGACGCCATCCGGCTATTCAGCGAAGATCCGGACACGCACGCGATGGTGATGATCGGCGAAATCGGCGGCAACGAAGAAGAACGCGCCGCGGCCTACATCAAAGCAAGCGTGAAAAAGCCCGTCGTTGGTTTCATTGCCGGGCAAACCGCGCCGCCTGGGCGCCGGATGGGTCACGCGGGGGCAATCATTAGCGGGGGACAAGGCACCGCAAGAGACAAATACGCCGCTCTGCGCGCCGCAGGCATCCGCACAGTCGAAACGCCCGCCGAAATCGGCTCGACCGTTGCCGCCGCCCTCGGCAAGTCCGTTGGGGTGTAGCGGCCGCCTTTAGGCGGCCATCTTTGCTTTCTGGAGGAAAGGCGCTTGGCTCTCGAACGAACTCTGGCACTGATCAAACCGGACGCCGTTTCTCGCAGCCTTGAGGGGGAAATCCTCTCGCGCATTCACAAGGCGGGGTTCCGCATCGTCGCTCTCAAAACGATGCGCCTGACGAAAAGCGAAGCCGAGGGCTTCTACGCCGTGCACAAGGCACGCCCCTTCTTCAAGGACCTCACCGACTTCATGAGCTCCGGCAAGATTTTTGCTCTGATCCTCGAAGCGGAAGGCGCCATTACGAAGTGGCGCGAAGTAATGGGCGCCACCGATCCCGCCAAGGCTGCTCCCGGCACCATCCGCCGCGAGCTCGGAAAGAGCATCCAGAACAATTGCACCCACGGCTCGGACGCGCCCGAGACCGCCGCGCTCGAAATCTCCTACTTCTTCGCCGCCCATGAACTCATCTGAGACAAACTAAGGCGCTTCGGAAGTGCTAAAATCCACCAGTCAGGAGGTGCGCCATGCAATATACCGAGTCGGATCTTCAACTCTTGGCCGCGCGCGTCGAAAGGCTCGAAGCACGGAACCGCTGGTGGAAGCTCGCGAATATCCTGCTCCTGCTCGCGGGTGTTTCGCTTGGCTTGATGGGAGCAAAGCCCGCCGACCGGGTCGAACCTCCCATCGTTCGCGCAAGCACCGTCGAAGCACAGGATTTCGTTCTGAGAGACGAAGCTGGTCATGTTTATGCTCAGCTCAGTCTCATCCCAATGCCCCGAACCACGAAGCAACTAAATGGCCGCCCCTACGTCATTCCCAGCCAGCCGATCCCTGGTCAGGCGGCGCTGCGGTTCTACGATGATAAAGGCGAAGTGGTCTGGACCGTGCCATCGAGTCCGGCAATGGTCCCGGTGAAGTAACGCCCGGCAACGTTCGCCATTTCATTTCGCGCCCATCCAACTTGTACCGAGCGGAGTGAAGGATGAAGAGGGGGAGAAGTGCTGCCTCTTCGCGCGCTCAACGCGCGGAGAATCTCTCTACCGCGGATTCAGTTACAATTCCCGATGATGGAGTCTCTTCGCGAACTCGGCCGCGTGCTGCTTCTCCTCGGCGGCTTGCTCGCCGCCGTCGGCGCCGTGCTGTACTTTGGAGGCCGCCTGCCTTTCCGGCTCGGCCGCTTGCCCGGCGACATCATCTATCGCGGCGAACACACCACCTTCTACTTTCCTATCGTCACCTGCCTCATCCTGAGCCTCGGCTTGACCCTGCTACTCTGGCTAGTCGGCCGTTTCCGCCAGTAATGCCGTTTCTCGCGCCTTACCGCGCCCACGCCGTCAGCCCGCCATCCACGATCATGGAGTGCCCCGTCACGTAGCTTGACGCCTCCGAGCAGAGCCATGCCGCCGTTTCCGCGGCCTCTTCGGGACGGCCAATCCGCCGCAGGGGGATCATCGAGAGGTATCGCTGCTCCAACGTTTTGCGTGCCTCGGCATTCCCGCCGGCCGCTCCATCCATGGCCTTGTCCAGCATCGGCGTGTCGAACGCGCCGGCCACTAGCGCGTTGAGCCGGATTCCATCCGCCGCATATTCCATGGCCGCTGTTTTCGTCAGCGCCAGAATCCCCGCCTTCGCCATCGCGTAGAAAGCGCCCCCGGGCGCTCCGCCGAGTCCGTTCACCGAGGAAACATTCACGATCGTTCCTCCGGGACGCTCCTGCTTGCACATCTGTTCCAGTTCGGCCCGCATGCACAGCCAGACGCTCTTGAGATTACCGTTTACCTCGCGGTCGAAATCCTCCTCGGAGAAATCCCCCGTGCGGCGCGCCTGGTTCCAGATAGCGGCGGCATTGTTGAGCGCGCAGTCGAGCCGCCCAAACTTGCTCACGGCCTGCTCGACCAGAGCCTTCACTTCTTCGGCTCGCGACACATCCGCCCGGACGAACAGCGCCGTTCCTCCGGCGGCTTGGATCTCCTCCGCGGCGTTCTGTCCCGCCTCGGCGCGCCTCGCCGCTAGCACCACCTTCGCGCCCTCTCGCGCAAACACCATCGCCGCCGCCCGCCCGATCCCCGAACTCGCTCCCGTGATAATGGCCACTTTGCCTTCCAGCGTTCCCGCCATCGGCTTTCTCCTCATATATGGAGCACGACTCTATGACGCTCGCGGCTTCAACTCGCCAACAAGGAACCAATAGGCCAGCAGCCCCGCAAGAAGAACGATCGAGCCGAGCGCAAATCCCGGGATGTATGAGCCGCTCTCCTTGATCAATACTCCGATCGCGAGTGGCGCGATAATCCCCGCGAGGTTGCCCGCGAAATTTTCGGCGCCGGTCCAAATGCCCACTTGTTCGGGTGGCGCGCAGCATTGAAGAATCACGAGCAGGTTCCCCGTGGAAAACCCCACGAGGCATGCTCCGATCAGGAACCCGATCGCCATGCCGGTATCCGAAACCCGTATGGCCGCAATGAGCAGCAGGCCCATGCAGAAAGCCGCCGTCACAATTCCTTTCCGCGTCCGCGTTTCATCCCAGCCCCGTCGGATCAAGGAGTCGGCGATCCATCCTCCAATCGGTTCGGCGATTCCGAACGTGAAGAATGCCAGCGACGCGGTAAGACCGGCGCGCAGCATGCTGAGGTGCCGGACCGTCACGAGGTAATCGGGCAACCAGGTCACCAGTACATACCAATAGTAGTCAAAGCAAAAAAAGCCCAGGCAAATTCCCAGCAGATTGCGGTCCACCAGTACGCTCCAACGATTGCCAGTACTCCTCCCGGACTGCGCGGTAGCGAAGTCCCTGTTCCTCGACCGCATCCGCCGCGGAAAAACCCAAAGCCAGGGCGCCAGCCACGCAAGCGCCGCGAATCCCAGAACGAGGAAAGTGTGCCGCCATCCATAGCGCACCAAAAGCCACGGGACCAACACGCCTTCGAGCACCAATCCCGTTCGCGTGCCAAAGTCGAAAAGCCCGGAAGGTAGGCCGCGGTCCTTGCGCGCGAAGAGCAAGCTGACGATCTTCGTTCCGCCGGGAAGATAGATGGACTCTCCGACGCCGAGAAGAATGCGGAAACCGACCAGAACCGCGAGACTCCCTGCCAGCCCCGTCAGCCCCTGCGCCAACGACCAAACCGCGAACGCTCCGGCATACAGCCAGCGCAAGTTGAAACGGTCGGCGCACCACCCAATGGGAATTTGCATCAGCGCGTACGACCAGAAGAAAGAGGAAAGCAGCAGGCCCTTGGTTGCCGGCGCCAGGTGCAAGTCCGTGGAAATCAAAGGCAGCGCGAACGAAATCGTGGCGCGATCGAGATAGTTGATTAACGACGCCGCGAAGAGCAGGCCGACGATCACCCAGCGACGCTTGTTGGAAACGTCCGGCGCATCGCTGCCGGTTTCTCTCCCGTTCGTGGCGCTGCTGATGATCTGATTCACCCTGCGAATCCAGAGTTCCGGTTGGCCGGTGTGCGGCCACACATGAAGTTGACCCCGACCGGGTCGAGGTCGCACAGGAAGATGCCGCGGCAGCATATCCTAATCCGCGACGATTGCGTCCCGGATGCTTCTGCGGGGCGCGCCCCCTGGCAGCAAGATGCGCTTTCCATGGCTTTCGCTGACCGAATTACGGCCTTGAGGAGAGTACAATCGAACCTCGCT
>QHYP01000210.1:0-493 GCA_003224195.1 Acidobacteriota bacterium
CATCCTGCGGAGTTTGCGGGCGCGGGGAGGTGATGTACATGTGCGGGCCGGACGCGTGATGATGGCCTTGCATTTCCTGTGTGACCGCAGAGCGGTCAACCATGTCGTTCATGTCATGGACGGCGTGCCGCTCGCTGGCCTTTTCGTCGCTCATGTCCATACCGGACGTATCGTGACGCACATCTCCCGAGACCTTCTGCCGCGTGGACTGAACGGACGGATCAGGCTGCTGTAGAGCGGGAGCGCGATGGCCCGGCATGGCCGCGAGCAGGACACCAACGATCAACAGGGCACTCAGTGCCATAGCCATCTGGGCCACGACCTTTGCAGCACCGCGCACGCGCATGAGAACTCTCCTCACCTGATAATACGCGGGCGAAGCGGAAAAGTTTCTGAGAGAACGCGGGGGAATGCGCGAGAACTTAACTGCCCGAGAGAGCAGGGAGGCTTTCGAGGCTGACAACGGGATACTCGAGGATCAGCGGGAAGTTAA
>QHYP01000210.1:608-1141 GCA_003224195.1 Acidobacteriota bacterium
GTCGACGACGACGATGGGGAAAGAAATCATCCGGCCGGCGAAAACGATTGCCGGCGGGCTGGAACCGCCGGGCGACAAGTCCATTTCGCACCGGTACGCCATGCTGGCCGCACTCGCAAACGGCACGAGCGAGCTGCGCCATTTTTCGTCGGCTGCGGACTGCGAAAGCACGCTCGATTGTCTGCGCGCCCTGGGCGCAGAGGTGAAACGCGACAAGGAGACGGTGCGGATTACGGGGCGCGGGGCGCGCGGCTTGAAATCGTCCTGGCGCATGCTGGATGCGGGCAATTCCGGCACCACGATGCGGCTGCTGGCGGGAATCCTCGCCGGACAGAAGTTTTCTTCCAAAATTACAGGGGATGTATCGCTGCGGCAGCGACCGATGAAGCGCGTGGTCGAACCCCTGCGGCAGATGGGAGCGGAGATTCACGCGCGGGATGACAATTTCCCGCCACTCGAAATTCGCGGCGGCGCGCTCCGAGCTGTGGACTACACGACGCCGGTGGCGAGCGCACAGGTGAAATCGGCGGTTC
>QHYP01000210.1:1156-8917 GCA_003224195.1 Acidobacteriota bacterium
GCGGGCTTGTTCGCCGACGGAGTTACGTCGATTACCGAGCCGGCGCGCACACGCGACCACACCGAGTTGGCGCTCGAAGGCTTCGGCGCACGAGTGGAAAGGAATGGCAGGACAGCGAGCGTGTACGGCATGGGCGCGGAAAACGGCGCGGTAGAACTTTCGGCGCAATCGCTGGACGTGCCGGGGGACCTTTCCGCGGCGGTATTCTTCATTGCGGCGGCGTCATTGCTGCCGGAGTCCAACCTGCTGATTCACAATGTGGGATTAAATCCAACGCGGACGGCGATTCTGGACGTGATGAGCGGCATGGGAGCATCGATCAGCATCGTTTCGCCGCGTCTGGCGCAGGGAGAGGTTGTTGGCGATCTTGTGGTGCGCGGTGCGCAACTCAAGGGAGGAAAATTCGCCGGTGAGATGATTCCGCTTTTGATTGATGAGCTGCCGATGCTGGCGGCGCTAGGGCCGTACACGGAGGAAGGGATTGAAATCCGCGACGCGAAGGAATTACGCGTGAAGGAGAGCGACCGGGTGGCGGCGCTGGCAGAAAATCTGCGGCGGATGGGCGCGAAGGTGGAAGAGCGGCCGGACGGATTGCGCGTAGAAGGGCGGCCGGCGGGCCGCTTGCGCGGAGCCGAAATTGATCCGCGGGGCGATCACCGAATCGCGATGGCGTTCGCCGTGGCGGGGCTCGGGGCGGAAGGCGAGACGAAGATTCGGGGCGCGGAATGCGCGGGAGTGTCCTATCCGGAGTTTTTCAAGGAGTTGGAGAGGTTGGCGGAAAGATGAGAGACGAGATCCCTCCTCGCTGCGCTCGTCGGGATGACGACCGTTCCTCGGGTCGTCAACTGCTTTTGTGGATGGAAATGGAACCGTAGCTGGTCTTGAGAGTAATTTTCGGGCCGCGGGAGCCGACTTTTCCTTCCAAATGAGCGTCGCCCGATTCCGTCGTGGTTTTTTTGAGCGTGGGAGCGTCAAACTCGGAGTCGATATCGCCGGAGTGCGAATCGGCGAGGATCGCGAAGTTCGAAGCCGACGGAAGGCTGAGGGTGATTCCGGCAGAGGAATTGGTGATGTCCACATCGTCCTTGGGCGGCACGGGGAAGCGGACCTGAACGTCAGCGTTGCGGTTGTCGATTTTGATTTTGCCGGTGACATTTTCCAGGTTGACGTCGTAGTCGCGGGTGCGGAGGGCAAGGTTTCCGCTTGAGTCAAAAATCTCGAGATTTCCCGAGTGGGTCTCGAGATGCCCGCTGAGTTGCGTAAGGGTCAGGTCCGTGCGCGAAGAGATGAAACGCACGCCTTTGGCGATTTTTTCCGCGCGTATGGGACCGAAGAATTCCCCGTCGAGCGTCAGGCCGCCCGCGGCATTCACGACCTGCACTTCACCGCCCCGGCTGGAAATCTTGACGTTGCCCTTGGTGTCGGAAACCTTGATGCCGCCTCGACGAAGTTCAATATCGACGTCGGCGCGAGCATCGCGGACTTCAATATCGCCGCTTTGGGTGGTGATGCTCAATTCGCCGCCGGGGCCGGAGACCTGCACGTCCCCTTTTTCATTGCGGATGGTCAGAGGCGACTTTTTGGGGACGACGACGTCGAGATCCATGGCAATGCGGGAGGAAGGATTATCACTGCCCGCGGCGCGGACTTCGTAGGCATCGCCATTTTGCACGATCTCGATCCGGGCCGAATTGGCGATGCGCTGGGCATCGCTCTCGCTCCACGTGCGGATGGTCTTCTTTCCCGAGACGCGGATCTCCGGCGTGTCGCCAGCGCGGACGGTGATGCCGCCACGGCCATTGCGGATCACGATGCGCGCGTTGGCCGGGACCGGCTTGGAGGGCACATCGACATCGAAGCTGTGGGAGTCACCGAAGACCGGCTCGTCGATTTCGATGCCCGGGACGCGATCCTTTACGAAATCGGCCAGGGCGATGAGCCCGACCAGGCTCAGCAATCCGAGAATCAAAAAGACTTCACCGGCGCGAATGGGCGCACCCGGCTGCGCGCCGGAGCGCTGCGCGGCGACGCGTTCATAGAGCTTCGCGATGCCCCAAAGAATCAGGAGCAGCGGCCACCAGTGGATGAGGAGGCGCCCAAGGGAGAAGCCGCCGCGGAAGTTGTGCAAGAGGAAGAGGAGACCAAAGAGAATCAGCACGAGTCCGCTGAAAACCGAGCTGCGACGTGGGTAGCCGTTGGCCATGCGGGCTTACTGGCTTTGGCCGGGCGCCGGCGGATTCGTGCCGTGTCCCGCGGTGGAAGCTGTGGACTCCACCAGTTTGAGAGCGCCGATGACAAGAAGGATCACAGGCCAGGTGTGGCTGAACGAGAAGTAGGAGTCCCCGCGCCACATGTCCAGCAGAAAAAGCACGCCGAGGGTAATGAGGATTGCGGGCCCCATGAGACCCCGGCAGGTGCAACGCGCGCAGGAGCAGCGGCTTTGATTAGCCATCGCAAGACACCTTTCAGGACGAGCGGCTGAGCCGTCTTCCCAACATCAATAATCCGGCGACAATCAAAATGACCGGCCAGAACTGGAAAATGCGATCCAGGTTGAAGAAGTCGAAATTGCCCAGGAGAAACAAAATGCCCAGGACGATCAGAAGGATGGGCCCGATGGGCCGGTTTGTACTCCAGGAAGCGAGGGGGTCCGAGGCTGTCTGACCCGCGTTGCGAGCCTGGGCAGTGCGCATGGCGTCGAATGCCATATAGAAAATGAATCCAGCGAGCAGAAGAGCAAGCATGACAGTGGAACCCTCGCTCGCGCCGCTGCTGAGGCCGACGATCATGGCCGCGAAGACGACAATGTGGACGAGCGCTTTGTTGTATTCGCCGTTGTAGACCGCGCCGAGGCCAGGAACGAAGAGGCCAAGCACGAACGCAAGGCCGGGGCTGGCGCCGACGTGCGGCGCAGGCGCAGTGGTCTGGGTCAGCGCGCCGACAGGCGGCGCGGAGTGGCCGAGAATCTTCGCGAGGCAATCTTCGCAATAGAGGACATCTTTGACCGGGTGCGTGCAGTCGGAGCACATGGCCTTGCCGCAATTCCTGCAAAAGCCGACCGCCTCTCGATCCGCGTGGACCGCGCAGTTCATGGCAATCTCCTATTGCATAAGACCGCCAAGTCCGACGCCAGCACGCTCAGCTCCGGGCGAATGCCGTTGGCGCGATTCTGCTGGCGCGGACCATTTTGCCTTGGTGCGTTGGTCATGCCGGGCTGCTTCTCCGGGGCGGGCGGCGGCGCCGTGCTCTCGGGAGCGGTGCGGATGCCGGAATCCTGGGATAAACGGGACTGGATTTCGTACACCACGCGCAGGTCACTGACGAACTTCGCGCCGCGCGCGTAGATGAGGTGCCCCTGGCGGTTCGCCGCGCGATAGAGATTCACCGGATGCAAGTCCGCCGCGCGGGGGTGTTTCCAGTTGAAGCCGGAGGCGGTGAGGAGCACGATGACGGTCGCGGTGACGGAGAGCGCGCCGTAGGCAAAGCGCATCGTCGCGAAGCCGCGCAGGAAAGCCAGGGCAGCGCGCCAGCCGCGCGCCGTTTGGCGCGGACCGAGCGTCTTGTCGAGAATGGCATAGACGAGGCGCGGGGGTTCGGCGAGCGGAGGAAGACCATGCAGGCCGCTCACGAGACCCTGGACAGTCGAGACGAGAGGCGCGCATTGCGGGCATTGCTGCACATGCGCAGCGAAGGCCTGCTGGTCGGCGGGCGCGAGGGCGCCTTCCAGGTATTCGCTGAGCCGGGCTTCGATTTGTTCACAGGTCCAGTTCATGGCTCGCCTCGCGCTAAGAAGGGCGCACTCCCATCTGCTGAAGGATGCGCGCCATTTCGATGCGACCGCGGTTGATCCTGGATTTTACCGTTCCTTCGGGCACCTGGAGCACCTGCTGAATCTCGGCATATTCCAATTGCTGCAAATCGCGCAAGATGACGGCTTCGCGCAACTCGGGAGAAAGCTTCTTGAGTGCGGCTTGCACCTGCCTGCCCAGCTCGCTGAGAAGAGCCTGCTCGTCGGGGCGGCGGGCCGAGGATTCCTTACTCTCGACGACCGTGATAGCGTCCTCGAGCGAATCGGTGACGCGGTCGCGCTTGGTGCGGCGGTAATGGTCAATGAGGAGGTTGCGCGTGACACTGGTCATCCAGGTGGCGAAGCCGCCGTGGGCTGAGCGGTAGCTGCCGAGCGTGCGATAGACCCTCAAGAAAACCTCCTGCGCCAAATCCTCCGCCTCCGTGCCATTGCCGGTGAAGCGATAACAAATGTTGTACACGCGCCGAGTGTGGCGGTGTACAAGCTCCTCCCAGGCCGAGCCGTTGCCCTGGAGGCATTGCTGGACCAGTTGGGCGTCCTGCTCCAACGTTGCATTAGCCTCGAATCCCGCCGTGCGTCTCGGCCTGCTAACTATGGAACGCAAACTGCTCTCAGAATGTTCCCCAAGGCCCCACTAAAGCACCGGCCGTCACCGAGGCATCTTACTTGTCGCGGGAAGCGCAGACAAGCCGGAGGAATCCAACGAGGACCCATTGGGTCGCCAGGGGCCGTTGGTCGGGCCGGGGATGAGCGAGCATGCCTTGACGCTTTCGCTTTGCGCCAGTAGGCTGGCGGCGCATGCAATCCAGCTCTCGAAAACTCCTCTTCGCGCTACTTGGCCTAGCGCTTTTGGGGATGCTTCTCTACCAATCCAGGGGGTTTGTCCACAAAGCCGGCTTCAGTGGCGCAAAATTGCTGGCGGCAGTGCGGGAGGCGGACGTAACGCTGCTGCTGCTCTCCGTTGGCGCGATTTATGCCTGTTACGCGCTGCGGGCGCTGCGCTGGATGAGTTTTTCTCGGCATCTTGGGCCGGCCCACTTCGGCAATATTTACCGCATGACGCTGGCGGGATTTGCCGCCGTATTTTTGCTGGGCCGAGCGGGAGAACCCATCCGACCGCTTCTACTCGCGAAGAAAGAAGGGTTGCCGGTTGCCGACACGTTCGGGATCTATGCGCTGGAAAGGTTCTTTGACACGGCAAGCACAGCGGTGATCGCCGCCGTTGGCCTCTTTTTGTTCAAGGCTCGCCATGGCGCAGATAGCAGCACGGCGCTCGAAACGGCAGCGAGGACGACAGGAACGGTTCTTAGCATCGTTGTTTTAGCTGCGGCGGGCGCGCTCATCTATTTGCGGCTCCATGGAACCGCGATGCTGGAGAGGCGGTTGGAACACCGGCGCACCGGGCACGGTTGGCGAGAGCGCATGGCAAGAATCGTCCTAGGCTTTGCACGAGGGGTGCACACGATCCGCACCTGGACCGACCTGACGGCCGCGGTGGTGTATTCCGCCGCGCATTGGATGCTGGTGGCGGTGGTGTATTACTGGGTGTCGCACAGCTTTGGGGGCAAGCTGGGGGAGATCGGCCTGGGTGGGGCGATGGTGGTCTTAGCGATAACCATGGTGGGTTCGACGGTACAGTTGCCGACCGTAGGCGGTGGTTCACAGGTCGCGTCCATCCTTGCTTACACGGCGATTTTTCATGTAGAACAGGAGCCCGCGACAGCGGCGGCGATCGTTTTGTGGCTGGTTACGTTCGCGGCGTGCACGCTGGCAGGCGCACCGCTCCTGATCCATGAAGGAATGTCGCTCGGGGAACTGCGGCGCATTGCCAAGCAGGAAAACGAGGCCGCCGGGGGAGAAACCGGGGATCCGACAACGGCGGCGCCTCGAGGAGAAACGGCCGAGTGAAGTGCCCTTTCTGCGCGCATCTCGACGACAAGGTGATTGACTCCCGCGAGGGCCGCACCGGGGACACCATCCGGCGGCGCCGGGAGTGCCTGAAATGCAGCCGGCGCTTTACCACCTACGAGCGGATCGATGAAATCCCGTACATGGTCATCAAGAAGGACGGGCGCCGGGAGCGCTTCGAGAGGCAAAAGATCCTCCAGGGGTTACTGAAAGCATGCGAGAAGCGGCCTGTGCCGACGGCGAAGCTCGAAGGGATTGTGGACGAGATCGAGCAAGTGGTGCATGAGGCCACGGAAAGGGAACTGACGACCACGGAAATCGGGGAGATGATCATGCAGCGGCTGAAAAAACTCGACAAGGTGGCGTATGTGCGGTTCGCCAGTGTGTACATGGATTTCAAGGACGTGAAGGAGTTCATGTCCGAGCTGAAGAACCTGCTGAAGGACCGGACGAAGAAGTGAAGCAAAGAAGCGTCGGCGCCGTGCGTTCCAGAAGTCGAAAAGCACGCCGGTGGAGATAACAGACTAGAAGCCATTGCACAACCCAATTTTGGCCCAATGAAATCAATAACTTACCTAGGTTGTGCAATAGGCTCTAGCGTGGCGCCTAGCCGGGCCAGACGCCGGCGATGAAGGATCGGATAGTGCGGAAGCCGAGCTGCTCGTATAAGTGGACGGCGTTGGCATTCACGGACGTGACAGTGAGGGTCAGTTCCTGAAAATGCATTCCGCGCAAGGCGCGGATGGCGGTGAGCATGAGCGCGCGGCCCAGGCCGTGTCCCTGATAGCCGGGGAGGACGCAGATCTGCGTAATGTGGCCCACGCCGGCGGAGACTTCGGACGTCAACACGGCAGCGATGATTTGGTCTGTGACCGAATCGCGCAGCACGAACGAAGCCGCCGGGACGAACTGGCCGCAGCCGGGAAGCAAAATGATGTTCTTCAGAAACTTGAGCGCGCCACTGCGCGAGCGGTACTGGTCGTTGACCTCGCCGTCCACGTGATCGGCATAAGCCAGATAAATCAATTTGGCGCACGGCTCGAAATAGCGGTCGTGCCAGCGCTCAAGACGGAACGCGGCAGAGAGCCGGGCGGGCTCCTGCCGCGCGGAATCGAGCTTCAAGAGCATGAACTGGCGCTTGTACAGCCGGAAACCTTGCTGACGGAGAGATTCTTCGACGGGTCCTCCGAAGGGCATGAGTTGAGCCTCGATGCGAGTGACGTGCGGAAGCGCGCGAAGCGAAAAGAGCACCTCGTCGAGCAGCTTGCAGCCGACGGCCTGCTGCGAATGGCGCGGGGAGACGTACAGGCCGCCGATCAAACCCTTTTGATCTTCGAGAACGTAGAAGGAATAGCCGACCGGTTGGCCGTTTTCCAGGGCGACAGCGCCGGCGAGGGCGTGGGCGTCGAGAAAGCGCTTGATGAGCTCGATGGCGCCGCGATAGTCCCAGTGGAGTTCGTCGCGCCAGTGGCGGGCCTCTTCCTCCAGGAGACGGTCGATCTGGCGGACAGAGACTTGTCGCAAGTCGAGGATAGGCATGGCCAGAGAGCAGGCGGAAGCGATGTGCCGCCGATTCCATGATAGCCGATTCGGATTCACGCGCGGGCGTACACAAGCGCGCACGCGATTGCGCGGATGGCCCTGATGGAGCAGAGGAGTTGTGTTACCATCGTGCCGCAGTAAGGAGTGCACAGGGGATCCGAGCGGCGCCGCCGCGTGAACGACCGACTACTGCGAATGCCCATTCTGTACGAGATCCGCCACCCATCGCGCTGGTATACCAAACTTCTTGTCCTTGTCCTTGGACTCCTTTTTTTCACGCTGCTGGCGACAGGGAGTATCGCGGCATTTCTGACCTATCGAATCATCAAGCCGCAACGCACGAGTTCAGAAATCAGCAGGGAGAGCTTCCCGGGCCGGCCAGATTCCGTAGATTTCACTGTGCCGGGCGGAGGCCTGCGGCACGGCTGGTTTTTCCCCGGGCGGGTTGGCGCGCCGACCGTCGTCCTATGCCATGGATATGAATCGAGCCGGGGCGAGTTGCT
>QHYP01000211.1 GCA_003224195.1 Acidobacteriota bacterium
CCAACGACCATGGCCATCGCTGCCGCTGGCCCCAGCCCCCGAATCAGTTCAAGGCGTTTCTCGCTCATCGGACCTCGGCGGACGCTGGCGAATCTTGTGCGCTGCGTGCGAGACGGCTCACGAGCGCTCCCACAAGAAATGTCGTGGCGGACCCGAGGAAGACGTACCACGTGAATGCCACGTTCGTAAAGCCGTACATGCACAGAATTGCCGCAAGCCCCGCGAACATGCCAATCAGCGCGCCTCGAGCTGTGGCGCGGCGGTCCAGCGTCCCGAGCAGAAACAGCCCGAGCAAGCTCCCAAACGGCAGCGAAGCGACGGTGAGTCCCGTTTCAAGTAGCGGCCCCCACTTGACCAAGCCGAAGCCCAGCAGCACGGCGCCCCAAACCAGCGTCATGCCGCGCGAGAGCCGAAGAAAGCGCGCCGGTTCGGTGGCGCGGCCTCGCATCCGCCCGAAGTCCAGCACGCTAGACGCGGCCAGCGAATTCAGCGAGCCGCTGGCGTTGGACATCGCCACGGCCACAATCGACGCGAGGAGCAAGCCCGTGAGTCCTGTGGGCATCTCGCGCACAAGAAAGAGCGGCAGAATGCGGTCGGTGCGTTCGCCCGGAGCGAGAAGCGGCGTGTGTTGCGAGAAGACGAAGAGCATTACGCCGATCAGCAGAAACACCGTGAATTGGATCAGGATGATCACGCCGCTCGACAGGAGCGCAAGCCGGCTATCCCGCTGCGAACGGGCGGCCAGCAGCCGCTGCACGATGGTTTGATCCGTTCCGTGGCTCGCCATCGTCAGGAACGCGCCTCCGATCAGGCCCGACCAGATCGTGTATTTTGTCGAAATATGGAACGAAAAATCCAATAGCTGAAGTTTGTGGCCCGCTGCCGCGGCCGTCTGCGTGACTTCCGGCCAGCCGCCGGGGATACGATGCAAAAGAATCCACAGCGTGATGGCCGAGCCCGTCAAATAGAGGAGCAATTGCACCACGTCGGTCCAGATCACCGCTTTCATCCCACCCTCGAACGTATAGATGATCGTCAGCGCGATGACGATGAAGACCGCAAGGCGTTCCGACGTGCCCAGCACCACACTAACGACCAGCGCAATGGCCGAGATGCGCACGCCTTCGGCCAGCGCGCGCGTGACAAGGAACGTCGTCGCCGCCACGGCCCGCATATTTTCCCCGAAGCGTTTCTGAATCAGTTCGTAGGCCGTATAAAACTCGCCGCGAAAATAGCCCGGCAGGAGAAGCAACACAATCAACACGCGGCCAAGCAGGTACCCGAAGACTAGTTGCAGAAAACCGAGATTCCCCACGTAGGAAATGGCTGGCGTCCCGATGATGGTCAGCGTTGAAGTCTCGGTCGCGACGATGGAGAACGCCAGCGCCCACCAAGGCGCCGTGCGCCCGCCCAGAAAATAATCGCGCGCGCTCGATTGGCCGCGCCGAAAGTGAATTCCCAGCGCCGTGATGCCGAGCAAGTAAGCGATGACAATGCCGAGATCGAGTGGATGGATGCGCATGCGACCATTTTCCCAGCGCATTGGGCAAACGCCAGGAAAATTCGCGTGATGATAGTGACGGCCGAAGCGCTCGTCAAGCAAGCGACGGGGTTGTCAGCGCATTGTGGGTAACGCCTCAGCCGAAGCTCCGCGCCAGGTAGCCGCATCTCGATTATGCTTGGAGCATGCGCTGCGTCTTGGGATTCGATGGCGGCGGCACAAAGACAGAGTGCGTCCTGATGGACGAGACCGGCCGTGTCTTGTCGCGCGGGCGGTCAGGTCCCTCGAATCCATTCCGTGTTGGAGTGGAGAGCGCGTCGGAAGCGCTTCAATCCGCAGCCCGCGACGCCTTGCAAAGTGCCGGACGCGCCATACACGAAGTTGCCGCCGTGGTCGCGGGCCTCGCGGGAACCACTCGGCACGACTTGGCGGAGCGCATGCGCGCGGATTTGTCGCGTCTGTTCCCCGGTTCGGCTGTTAAGCTGTGCACGGACTCTGAGTTGGCGCTCGAAGCGGTGGGCGAAAGTCCAGCAATTGTCTTGGTCGCCGGAACCGGCTCGGCCGCAATTGGTCGCGATGCCGCGGGCCGCGTCGTGCGCATCGGCGGTTATGGGCCGCAGATTAGCGATGAAGGCAGTGCTTACGACATTGGTCGCAAGGCAGTGGCGATGGCCCTCCGCGACCGCGATCGCCGCGGCAGCGATTCACCGCTCGGATCGCGCATTCTCTGCGATCTCGGCTTCACTGCTTGGGACGCGCTCAATGACCGCGCTCAAACATCTGCCGACGAAGTTTTCCCGAAAATCTTTCCCATAGTCATTGAGGCGGCGGCCGCCGGTGATGAATGCGCGCAAATCCTATTGCGCGATGCCGCGAAGGATTTGGCCGCGCTTGTCCGTAGGCTCATCGAACGCCTTGCCCTTGGCGATGTGCCGTTTATTCTCGCCAAAACCGGCGGCATGATCGGCCGCAAACCGATTTTTGACGAAGCTCTCGATGTGGCCCTGCGCGAAGGTGCGCCCCGCGCCAGCATCAGTAGCCTCTCCGTCGCGCCGGCCGAAGCTGCGGCCCGGCTGGCGCTCGAGCTGCTCGCCCCGCCGAAAAGCGCTGCGATCCCTCGCTGAGGAACACAACCGATGGAAGACGTCGCCAAAGAGCGGGCGCGAGCCCTGACCGCGAGCGTCGAGGAAATCGCCCTCCTCCTGCATCATCCTTCCACCGAGGTTCTTCGAGCGCTCCTGGAAAATCCTGCGCTCGATGAACCGCATTTGTGCCTGCTCCTCGAACGAAAAAATCTGCCAAGCGAATTGCTCGAAGAGATTGCCCAGCGCAGAGCATTCTTGAAAAGTTATCGTGTGAAGCGAGCGCTGGCATTTCATCCGCACACTCCGCGTCTCGCCAGTATGCGGCTTCTTCGCGATCTCTACTTGATGGATTTGGTGCAATTGACGCTGCAGCCCGGCATCCCCGTCGAGTCGAAACGCCTGGCGGAGGAGCAACTGCTGACGCGGCTCGCGCAATTGCCGCTCGGCCAGAAGATCACGCTCGCGAGGCGCGGCCCGGCGCGTGTGGCGGGCGCGCTGCTGGCGGAAGGCCACGCGCAAGTTGTCGGCATCGTCTTGAACAATCCCAACATGAACGAAGCGCAAATCCTGCGCGCGCTCTCCCGCGTCAGGCTGCCACCTGCGGTCGTTGCCGCCATCGGCCGTCATCGTAAGTGGTCGCTTTCTTACAATGTTCGCGTGGCTTTGGTGCGCCATCCCGCGTCCGTGCTTGCCACCGTGCTGTCTTTCTTGCCACAGCTCACCGTGAACGACCTGAAGGACCTGGCTGCGCCCGGGATCGTATCCGAAAACTTGCGCAAATATCTCCAGGCGGAAGTCGCGCGGCGCTTGCACAACCGCCAGCCCAAAAAAACCGGTTCGTCCTAGGCAGTCCTCAATCTCTTGGCATCGAGTAGTTCTAAGAGGCGCGGCGGTGGAACAAAACAGTCGTTTCCGCGTCGTCAAGATTGAAACACGCATGCGCAGTGTTCTTGACACTTTGCGCGCCGCGCCCGTAGCATCGCGACAGAGCGTGGAAGGGGTGAGGCGGGAACTCCCCGCCCGATCGCATGGGCAACGGGGAACAGGATTCAAGACAGCTCGAACGCCGCCGGGCGGCACGATTTCCTTGCCGGCTGGACCTGGAAATGGAATGGGGCTCGGCCGTGCTGCGCGGACGAATTCGCGATCTCAGCGCCAACGGTGCGTTTATCGAATTGCCGGACCCGCTTTGGATCGGCGCGGGTTTCACCGCGAGGCTTGAGCTCGGCGGGCCGGTTCAGATTGACTGTTTTGTCCGCCGTGTGGAGCCCGGACGCGGAATGGGCGTAAGCGTGAACGTAGCGCGACCCGAGAACAGAGAGCGTTTTCAGGAACTGGTCGAGAGACTTTCCCAGGTGGTGCCTCCAGGCGCAAAATAGTTGAGCGATGACGCACTGTCTGGATTGTGGAGCGGAGCGAATCACGGACCAGTGCCCCTCGTGCGGGCTCACGTCCGCTGCCGCCGAAGTGATGTTGCGGCGGCGCTTGCTGCGGCGCACCGCCGTCTTCCTGGTGGGCTCGCTGGCGTTTCCTTACATCAGTCAGATTTATCCGCCGCTCGATCTCGACGTGATGCTGGTTTTCTACGGCGCAATTTTTTTTCTGGCGCTGGCGCTGGCCGTGCTCATTGACCACCGGGCGCGGCGTCACCAGGAGATCGAGGTCCTCAAGCGGTTCTACTTCGGGTTCGTCCCGCTGCCGTGGATTTTCGCGGCCGCTCTGTTCGTCAACGGAAAAATCAGGAGCGGGCCGGACGAGTATTACCCGACGACGGTCGTCAGCAAGTTCAACATGAAAGGCATCGTGCGGGGAAGCCAGCGCCTGCTGGTGCACTCCTGGCGCGATGGCCAGCGCGTGGAGCGCCTCGCCGTGGACGCGGATGACTTCAACCGCTTCCATGACGGCGATGCCGTGGTCGTACGGGTGCAACCCGGCGCGCTGGGAATTCCGTGGGTGTACGGCGTCTTCCGGCACGGAACGGACTGAATTTTCGTTTTCATGGGTGACCGCCCCGATTGCATCGGGGTAAACTCCGCAAGCGGTCAACGTTCGCCGGAGGAGTTTCGGATCTCACCTCCATTTTATGCGCGGCCGCCAGGCGGCCAACTAATAGGCCGGCTGGCCATTGGGCTTGAGCGGAATCTGCAGTTCGAGGACGTGGCCGTTC
This sequence comes from Acidobacteriota bacterium, assembly GCA_003224195.1. Lineage (GTDB taxonomy): Bacteria > Acidobacteriota > Terriglobia > Acidiferrales > UBA7541 > Acidiferrum. Next base: position 4,754 of record QHYP01000211.1, read on the forward strand.
TTGCCCAAGCGAAAGCGGTAGCGCCGCACCGGGCCAACGTCGCGCTCGTTCCATTCCGCAATCTCGATCGGCTTATCGGGCAGATCGGACTCCGAACATTCCAGTGAATCGCCCTTCGTTGCGAGTTTCTGCGGGTCGAGGTCATACACCGCTTCTCCCTTCAAATCGACCAGCAGGTACCGCTTCCAGAGTTGGACCAGGATCCAGCCGTGATGTTTCTCCACGTGGTAGGCGTTCCAGGATTTCGGCGCCTGGTCGTCGAGCTTCAGCACAGCGAACGGGATCGGCTTCCACGCGAGTTTCTTTTCCGCTTGCGGCGCAGCGCCGAGGGCAATCACAGAAAGCGCGCCAGCGAAGATTGCCACTCCGCTCATCATTGCGCATCCTGCGACTCTCATTCGCCTATGGCACCGCGGCGTTCAGACGCGGACCTCGGAGAAGGCTTTGTCGAGGAGGCGCACGCCCTCGTCCACGTCGCTCTTCGAGATATTCAGCATGGGCGCAAGGCGAATGACATTGCCGAAGAGGCCGCCCTTGCCGATAAGCAAGCCGTTGTCGCGGGCGCGCTCCATCACTTGCAAGGTCGCTTCGGGAGCGGGCTCTTTTGTGCCGCGGTCTTTCACGAGTTCGAGCGCCTGCATGAGACCCATGCCGCGCACATCGCCAATCAGCGGATATTTCGATTTCAATTCCTCAAGCTTTTCGCGCAAACGGGCGCCGACGGTGTGCGCGTTCTCGAGCAACTTTTCTTCTTCAATCAGTTCGATGGTGGCGCGCGCGGCGACGCAGGTGACTGGATTGCCGCCGAAAGTGGAGATTCCAAGGCCCTGATAGGAGTCAGCAATCTCCGGCGTGGTGACGGTGAGTCCAATCGGAGCGCCGTTCGCCAGGCCCTTGGCGCCGGTCAGAATATCCGGCGTCACTTCCCACTGCTCGATGCCGAACCATTTCTTGCCGGTGCGGCCCCAGCCGGTCTGTACTTCGTCGGAGATGAACAGACCGCCGTACTTTTTCACGATTTTGAAGACGATTTTGAAATACTCCTTCGGCGGAGTGATGAATCCCCCAGCGCCCTGGATCGGTTCGGCGATGAAGGCGGCAATCGAGCCGCTCGTCCCCGTCTGAATCAGGTTTTCGACGTCGTTGGCGCAGGCGACTTCACAGTCGGGATAGGTCAAGTGGAGCGGGCAGCGATAGCAATAGGGGCTCACGGCGTGCGCGATGCCCACGCCGATGACGCCCGCCTTGCGGTACGGCGCTTGAGCGGTGACGGAGCGAGCAAGCTGCGAGCCTCCGGAATAGGCGTTGCGGAGGGCCACCACGTCGTAGCTGCCCGTGGCCATGCGCGCAATGAGGATGGCAGCCTCATCGGCTTCGGTGCCCGAACTGGTGAAAAAGCTCTTCTGCAAAGTGCCGGGAGTGATCTGCGCGATTTTTTCGGCGAGGGCGACAATCTGCTCGTTGGGATAGAGAGTGGAAAGATGCTGGAGGCGGTCCACCTGGGCCTTGACCTTCGACGTGATTTTGGGGTTGCAGTGGCCGACGGAGACCGTCAGGATGCCGCCGAAGAAATCGAGGTATTTGCGACCTTCGACATCCCAGACGTATTGCATCTGGGCGCGGTCGGCGACGAGCGGCTTCTGGTAGTAGTTGGCGACCGAGGGCCAGAGGAATTGCTTGTGTTTTTGAATGACTTCGCCACTGCGGGTCGTCGGGGTGGCTGCGGGTTTGGCGGGAGTGCTCATGCTGGTTAAACCTCATTCCGTGCGACCGCTCAGCGGCCGACATGCAGTGCGACGTATGACTGCCGACACTCTTGGCGAATTCGGATTGAGTGTACGCCGGGACTTGTCCTGCGACAAGGAAGCGCCGTGGGACATAGTGTCCCGCCACGGCGGGTAAACGCGCCGCGGCGGGTAAACCCTCCTGCGGCGGGCAGGCGAGGGGAGCCGGGAAAGTTCGAGTAAGGCCTGAGAATTTTGGTGAGAAGGACCCATACTACCCCCGTTGTGACGGCAAAGAGTGCGGAAGCGAATGAATACAAAGGGCTTGGAGTGCGCTGTTGCGGTCGCAAGAACCAAAAGAGTGCGCAAGATGCAGAAAGGAAAGGAGATGGAGAAGAGGAAGTAAGGAGATAGTGAGGCCACGAGAAGCGGGGAAGGTCAATAGGGCGCAGGCCCGCCATGGCGGGCAGGAGGCAAGAAGGAGAAGTTGCGTGGCGTATCATGCCGGAGATTACCACAGAGGAATAGAACACCGAAGTGATTTTCAGCGAAGGGCTGTGGAAAAGCGCCGGAATGGTAAACCTGGAAACGTAGTGGCGGATGTCGAGGGTCCGGAGAAGCGGGCAGGCCCTCCTGCGGCGGGCAGGGCTCGGATTGGGGTTCGTTTGGGCGAATGGCCGAATGCAAGAATGGGAAGTGTTTGGCCTCGGGATACGCCGTCATCGGCGCGGAATCGGAGGCCGACACCAGTCGAATTTCCAACTTCCCACAACGGGACTTCTGGGGAGTCAACGAGATTTCATTTGTTCCATCAATGCGTTAACTAGCCATGTGGATTATTTCCGAGTACGCCGTTATTCGGGCACAATCACCAAAGTGACGAGGGCAGACAACATCTCCGGTTGGCCGACCTATAGGGTCAAGTGGCTTCAACGGTCCGGAAACCTCAAGAGCTAGCGCACGCGATGCCGCAAGGGGTGCTTCGGAAAGAGGCGGAAACAAGTCGTGGTACTTCAAGCGAACAGAATTGGACGAACGTGCTGACGCAAACGGTCAATCTCAAGAGCATTGTGTCGAAGGAGATCGTGCGCCCAGATCGTATCAGTTCCTTCGCGGCAATCCTCCGCCATCGCCTTACCAATGGTCTCGTAGGAACTGGAAGTAGACTGCCTGAGGTCTTCCGGGTCGCTCAATGCGCCTAGAATAAAGACTCTGTCAGTCAAATGCATGGGAATCCTGACCCTCGCATTCTCTAGCCTGTCTTCGATACCATCAGAGTCGATCAGCAGAACCATGAATCGATGGGGACAACGATCCATTTCCATCGCATGCTCTGACTCGAAAAGGTTCAGT
>QHYP01000212.1 GCA_003224195.1 Acidobacteriota bacterium
TCCGGCCGACCGACGCCCATGAGATAGCGCGGGCGGTCTTCCGGGAGGAGCGCGCTGACATCGCCGGTCATTTCGCAGGTGAGCGCGTGCGACTCGCCGACCGCGAGGCCGCCAACCGCGTAGCCGGGGAAATCGAGATCAAGAAGCTGGCGGGCACTCTCGCGGCGCAGGTCGGTGAAGGTGGCGCCCTGGACGATGCCGAACTGGAGCTGCGCGATGTTCCCATCACGCTTCCCATAATCCAGGAAGGACGCACGCGAGCGGCGCGCCCATGCGGTTGTTCGTCGCACTGCGGATTCGGCGGCAGCGCGCGGAGCAGGCGTTTCGATGCACTCATCAAGAACCATGGCGACATCCGAGCCAAGGGCAAGCTGGATTTCGACGGCCTTTTCCGGCGTGAGGAGGTGTTCCGAGCCGTCGAGGTGTGAGCGGAAGCGCACGCCTTCGGCGGTGACTTTACGCAAATCCGCAAGACTGAAGACCTGATACCCTCCCGAGTCGGTGAGAATCGCATGGGGCCAGGACATGAACTTGTGCAGACCGCCGAGCTTGCGGATGAGTTCGTGGCCGGGTCGCAAATAGAGATGATAGGTATTCGTGAGGATAATTTCGGCGCCGAGCTCCTCGAGCGATTCTTGACGCAGGCCCTTAACGGTCGCGGCGGTGCCGACGGGCAGGAAGACCGGCGTTTCGATCGGGCCGTGCGGCGTCGTTAGCCGGCCGAGGCGCGCGCCGGAGGCGTCGGCCTTGAGAACTTCAAATGAGAAGGCCACGTGGCAAGTTTAGCAGGCCTTGCTGGGTTTATCGGGGAACTAGAGCGCGGCCCAGCCGACGCGAGCCAAAACCCAAATGAGCCAAATACCGAATACCGTTCCCAGGGCCGAGCCGGTCTTGATTTTCTTCGGACTGGCTGCGGCGAAGCCGATGGCGACCAACGCGAGGCACCAAATCCAGAAGAGGTCGAGCGACTGACCCAGGGTAGAGAGCCATTTCGGGGCATCGTCTGCGAGGAACGCCGCCACGTTGCTCACGAGGAAATGCTCTGGGTCCACATCGCCGCGCGATTTTAGCGAGAGTGTGATGACGGCCAGCACACTTGATACGGCGACAGGCATGAACGCAAAAGACGTAATGCTGAAACCCTGACTGAAATTGAGCCCCGCCCCGAAAAACAAATTGAAAGCGCCCCAATAGATCAGAGCGACGACAAGGATCGTCAAAGCAGTGCCGACCAGTCCGAAGGCGAAGGAAATCCGAGGGGCCCAGGTGGTCTGGGCTTCCAGCATGCGGTCCTTCTGGTCTTGCGCCATCTGCTCCGCTCTCGGGTTCTGATTCATCTGCCGCTCAAAGAAGGCGCGCCAGTCGGTTTTTTGTCCCAAGAGGAAGCCGACGACAAGGCCGAGCGCACAGCACAGGATAAAAGGAGCGACCCAGCTTGGTTTGGCGGCAATGTCGGCGAAGGTGCGCTTGGGGCTGAAGAGCGCGCCGGTCAAACGGCCGATTGTGCCGATCGAAGCTTGGGGCCCCGGTTCGGGCATGGATGTAGTCGTGGCCATCGAGAATTCCTCCACACGCAAAAGTGTGAGCGGGATACTGTACCAGTTTCGCGTCTCGGAACCAGAAAAATGTCAGCGTGGGCATCATTTGGGGAGAGGTACTTCGGGTACCGATGCAAGGAGTTGCCGGGTGTAGGCGTGACGCGAGTGTTCGAGAATCTGGCGCGCGGGGCCCGTTTCCACGAAGCGGCCGGCGCACATCACCGCGACTTGCGTGGCGAGCTGCGCCACAACGGGCAGGCTGTGGGAGATGAAGACGTAGGTGAGGCCGAATTCGCGCTGAAGCTGCTGGAGGAGGAGCAGGACTTGTGCGCCGACGGAGACATCCAGGGCGGAGACCGGCTCGTCGGCAACGACTAGCTTCGGTTGGAGGATGAGCGCCCTCGCAATGCCGATGCGCTGGCGCTGGCCGCCCGAGAACTCGTGGGGATAGCGATCGAGCGCGTCGGCCCCGAGGCCGACTCGCGCCAGCATGAGTGCGGCGGTATTCCTGCGTTCCCGGTGCGAAAGCGCCCGCTCGTGGATCGCAAGCGGCTCTGCGACGATTTCCCCGACGCGCATCCGCGGATTGAGCGACGCAAAGGGGTCTTGAAAGACCATCTGCATCTGGCGGCGCAAGGCGCGCAGTCCGGAGCCGCCGGCGGCCAGGAGATTTTCGCCGGCGAAGTAGACCTGCCCGGAATCTGGCTCGATGAGGCGGAGCAACATGCGCGCGAGCGTGGTTTTGCCGCAGCCGGACTCGCCGACAATGGCGAAGGTTTCTCCGGCCGCGACGCGGAAGCTCGCCCCGTCGACAGCCGTGAACCGCTCGCTCTCCGAGCCGCCGGAAAATGTCCCCGCGCTCCGGCGGAAGCTTTTCCGCAGGTCGCGAACATCGAGAAGCGCTTGAGACGCGGTCATGATTACCCGCCAATGAGAACGCAGCGGGCGGAGTGGCCAGGCGAGGCCGCGCGCAGTTCGGGAAGCGCCTGGGCGCATTCGGGAAGACGCTTGGGACAGCGCGGCTCGAAAGCGCAGCCGGGGGGCAATGCATCGAGGCGCGGGACGCTGCCGGGGATCGGCGTGAGCGGAGCGCGCGTGAGTCGCGGCGAAGCAGCGAGCAAACCTTCCGTGTAGGGATGGCGCGGGCGCGAGAGAACTTCGCGCGCCGGGCCTTGCTCGACAAGACGGCCGGCGTAGAGCACGGCGACGCGTTCAGCGACCTGGGCGACGACGCCGAGGTCGTGCGTGATGAAGAGAAGGCCAAGGCGAAGCTGGCGGCGAAGTTTGTCGAGCAACTCGAGGATTTGCTTTTGCACGGTGACGTCGAGCGCCGTTGTGGGCTCGTCGGCGATGAGGAGCCGGGGGCCCGCGGCCAGGGACATGGCGATCATGGCGCGCTGGCGCAGGCCCCCCGAAAGCTGATGCGGGAATTGTCTGGCGCGGAGAGCGGGGTCAGGGACCGCCGCTCGTTCAAGGGCAGCGATGGCGCGCCGGCGTACGGTTTCCGCGCGGATGTCCGGCTCGTGGGCGCGGATGGCTTCTTCGACTTGCGCGCCGATGCGCATCACGGGATTAAGGGAGGTCATCGGCTCCTGGAAAATCATGGCGATTTCACGTCCGCGGACTGCGCGCAAGGCGCGTTCGTCGAGTGCGGTCAGATTTTTTCTCCCGTCCGTGCCGTGGGAATCTGCTGCGCCGGAAAACCAAACTTCGCCGGAGACGCGAGCCCCCGGCGGGAGCAGGCCCATCAAGGCAAGAGCGAGCATGGTCTTGCCGCTGCCCGATTCACCGACAAGACCCAGCGACTCTCCGCGTTCGATGCACAACGAGACGTTGTTGACGGGACGGATGCGCCCCGCTGCCGTCGGCAGCTCGACAGTCAGACTGCGCACATCGAGGAGGGTGGCCACGCGGTCATCTTAGTGCGGAAAACCGAAACTCGATACACGAAACTCTGCCCTTTGTCCCGCTGGGGATCGCGGATTAACGTTGCGCCAATGGAATGACAAACTTGAGGGCGGTGTGGGTGGGGGAGAAGGCGACGACTCTGACGTCCTTGAGGCCGGCCTTGCGTCCGGCGGCAATCACGTCGTTTTCGGTGACGGCTTTTTGGCCTTTGGGATAAACGATCCAGAGAGCGGCGGGGCCTTTCATCGTTTTGGCCAACGGCGCGACGCGCGCCAAATCCTTTGAGGCGTCAGCGGCGAAAAAGATCGAGTCACAGGTTCCCGGAGTTTTTGCGCTGGAGGTTGCGCGGGTTCGGCCGCGAAATTCATCCAGAAAATCCGTCTCGAAAGAGCCGACGAGAACGACACTTGCGCCGGGCTTGACGCCTAGCTTGTCGAGGCGGGGTTTTGGGTTCTTGATTTTATCGAGCCACTTTTCGGCGGCGGCGCCCAAAGTGAAGACAGCTTCGCCATCCGGCGTCTTGAGACGAAGTTCGCCGTCGAAAGCGCGCGCGGAGCGGATCTTCGCAAACGGAATCTTCAGACGAAATTTGCGGCTTGCGCCGCGAAAAACGATCTCAGATGTCTCGAGCAGGGCCCTGCCCTTTTCACGGTGCCCGCCCAACTCAGCGAAGCAGACGACTTCCTGACCCATCGGTGCCGCCCCCCGCCTAAGCGGATGACTTGCTGGTGCGCGGGACAGAAAGCGGAGATGCGGGTTCCGCGCAACGGCGATTACAATCATACGTCATACAGCTATGGCCACAGCTACCGCGCCCCGGGTGGATTGGACGCTGATCTTCGCGCAGCGCGGGTTCCGCTATTTTTTTGCGGCGATGTTCGTTTCGCTGTTCGGCAGCGGCATGAACTTCGCGGGAGTGAGCTGGTACATCCTTGCGGCCACGCATTCGACGGTGAAGGTGAGTCTGCAGGTGATCGTGGTGACACTGCCGGGCTTGATCGTGCCGTTTCTCGGCGGCGTGCTGATCGACCGGTTCGACCGGAGATATCTCGGCATCGCGCTGGACATCGCGCGCGGGATCGCGGTGCTGGGAACGGCCGCCATCGCCTACTGGGGCCACCTGCAGATCTGGCATCTCTACGCGATGACGCTCATCACGGGAATGGGCTTTGCAATGTACTGGGCGACGGTGAACGCGCTGGTGCAGGAAGTGATCCCGCCAAGCCAGTTTACGGGCGCGAATGCCGTGGTGCTGATCGGCGTGCAGACCGGGATGCTGTTGGCGGGCTCGATGGTGGGCTTTGCGTACAATGCCGCGGGCACCGCGGGAATTCTGGCGATTGACGGAGCGACGTACTTCGTTTCGGCGATTTGCCTGCACAAGCTGCGGCGCGGGTACGTCTCGCCGCGGCAGCGTTCGCGGTATCCACATGAGTATTCCGAGGCCACTGAAGCGACGGCAGAGGCGCTCGAGACGGGGGCATTTCCTCAGGTGGCCGAAGCAGGCCTGACGCTCGCAATGTATTCCGACATGAAGGAAGGATTCGCTTACCTCAAAGCGGAGCCGCGCGTGAGGGCGCTCGGGCTGACGCACGCGACGATGATGGCAGGCGTGGTGAGCGCGAACGTGCTGATCGTCGCGCTGGCGAGCCAGGTGCTGCACGCCGGCGCGCGCGGGCTGGGATTCCTGGAAGCGGGCTGGGGAGCGGGGGCGATTGTGGGAGGACTGCTAGCCAGCCAACTCTCCGCGCGGCTGCGCATGACGCTGTACGTTTTGGCGATGGCCGGGCTGGCGATGGGCCACATGGTGATGCCGTTCGTCACGCTTCTCTTCTTCTCTGTCTTGCTGCAGGCGACGTTCGGCTTCTGCCGGGCGCTGGGCGGCGTGGTGGCGCAATCGACGGTGATGCATATCGTGCCGAAGCATTTCATGGGGCGGACGCAATCGGCGTTCGCGATAGCGACGACGGTCCTGCAAGTCCTCATGAGCTTCGGGCTGGGATGGCTGACGCAAAACGCGGGGATCGTCGCCGGCTTTTCGCTTCTGGCGTTGCTCTACGCCGGGGCGACGGGCGCGGCGATTCGCGCGCGGCAATTGGTGTCCTGACAGGGGAAGAGTTTAGGCGGGGGAGGCCGACGCTGAAGGTTGGAAACTCTTCCCTCCGAGCAGTTCGACGGCAGCCTGGTAGAGATTGGCGCGCAACCGATATCGTTCGTTGGCGCGAGTGATATAGCGAACAGTGACCTCGACGCCGCCGATGACGGGTTTCAGGGTGATCGCAGGAGCGGCCGAGAACGAGCTCATTTCGCGCGAATGGGCGGCGCGCTGCCATTCCTGTTCGGCCTGGCGCGCGCTTTCCTGGGTCGCCTCAAGAACTTTCTTGCGAATGGCGTCGATGATGGGGAAAGGATCCCGATCCACGGGAAGCACAAGGCTCAATTCATCCCATAACCATTGGCCGGAGGTGGAAAAGTTGAAATAGTGGCCTTCGATGGCGAAGTTGTTGGTGAAGGTCACGCGGCGGCCGGTGGGGTGACCAGCGTCAGTCCAGTTGCCGGTCTCGAGCAGGACGGTGTGGAAGAGGCCGATTTCGACGACCTCGCCGGTGACGCCGTTGATTTCCACCCAGTCGCCCAGCCGAATACCGTTTTTGCCCATCAGCACGAACCAGCCGAAGAACCCAACAATGAAATCCTTGAGCGCGACGGTGAGTCCCGCGCCGGCAAGGCCCAGAACCGTGCCCAACTGCCCCGGAGGGCCAAAGATCACCAGAAGGATGAAGAGCAGCGCGACCACTTGCAGGCTCACGCGCGTAATCGTGCGGAGCGTCTGCACTTGGCGGCGGTCGAGAGACATCTTTTGAAGCAACTTCTCCAGCCAGGAATTGAAGAAGAACCCGACGAGAGCGATGGCCAGGACTATGAGCACGCCCAGGAGCATGCGATGGACTACGGCGCTCTGGCGCGCTGCCACAATCTCAATCCACTGACCGTAGATGTTGGCGAGCTCCTTCTCCGCGTCAATGCGCTGGTCGAAGTTGGCGAGTCCCTTTTGATCAGACGCGATGCGCTTTGTGCGGGCGAGCAGCGCGGCGGCTTCCTCGGGGCTGTGGTTCGCGCGCGATGGGGCAGCGGAGGAAGTGGACTGACCTTCGGCGACGGCGTGCTTTGCGTGACGCGCAAGTTCCGGCGTGCTTGTTTTCTCCGCGTCGATACGCGCGTCGAGCGCTTTGTGTTGCGCAGATAAGGCCGCCGCGGCGGCCTCTGCTTCGGCTTTCGCTTTCCACAACCGCAACTGCTTCTCGTGGAGCGCGGACCACTGCTCGAAGCGGTGGATCAGCCCGCGCTCCTCGGCCGGAGCCGAACCGCTCGGAATCGCTGGATTTCCGTGGGTGGCTTCGTGCTCGCGCTTCATCTCCTGAACGCGGTCTTCCGGATCGCCACCCGCGCGGATCAGGTCCTCCCTAGCGTCGTCCACTTCATCCTGATCCAACTCGAGGTCCGCCTTGGCCTGGGCCAATTCATCGGCCAAAGCTTCCTTACGGTCTCCGGTTGCCTTCGCCAATGCCGCCGTGAGTTGATCCACCTGCGCTTGATCGGCCTGGAGTTGCTTTTGCGCGCCTTGGAGGCGGGCCTGGATCTCCTTCTGCTCGGCGTTCAGGACGGGCGGACGCTCCCTCGCCTCGCGCAGTGCGGCGGAGTAGGCAAGGTCCACCTCGTAATCCGCGAGGCGCAACGCTTCCTGGGCGAGGGGAAGTTCCTCGGAGGCATTGACCAATCGAGCGAACTCCTGGGCAGTCTTGAGCGGCGACTGGTCCACAAGCGGGACCTGCGATGGCGCGGTGTGATTCTTTTTGCCCTGGCTAAGAGGAGCATTGGCGGCGCGGTTTGTGCGGAACAAACCGAAGATTGTTGCGCCCAGCAGGACGACCAACAGAATCACCGAGATGCGTTGCAGCTTGCTCATGCGCCAGACTGATTCCCCGGCCATTCTAGTACGGCGCGTGGTGGAACAGGGACGCGTTGTCACGCCGCGCGGAAGACGAGACTTTACGTTTGAACACTTGAAGCTGAAATTGCCCGGCGGGCAGAGGGGCGAGCATTTCCGCGATGGAAAATTGTCTCAGAGGTAGTCGCGTGAGGGGCCCTCCAGGAAGGCGCGGAGCTTGCGCGAGCGGGAAGGGTGGCGCAACTTGCGGAGGGCCTTGGCTTCGATCTGGCGGATGCGCTCGCGAGTGACGGCAAACGACTGGCCGACTTCCTCGAGCGTGTGCTCGCTGCCGTCGTCGAGCCCGAAACGCATCTTGATGACTTTTTCCTCGCGCGGCGTGAGCGTCTTCAGGACCGAGGAGGTTTGCTCCTTGAGATTGAGGTTGATGACCGCGTCGGATGGCGAAACGACGGCCTTGTCCTCGATGAAGTCGCCCAGATGCGAGTCTTCTTCCTCGCCGATGGGCGTTTCGAGCGAGATAGGCTCTTGCGCGATCTTCAAAATTTTGCGCACCTTGGCCACCGGAATGTCCATGCGCTTGGCAATCTCTTCGCTGGTAGGCTCGCGACCGAGCTCCTGGACGAGTTGGCGGCTGGTGCGGACGAGCTTGTTAATCGTCTCGATCATGTGCACGGGGATGCGAATGGTGCGCGCCTGGTCGGCGATAGCGCGGGTAATGGCCTGGCGGATCCACCAGGTCGCGTAGGTGGAGAACTTGTAGCCGCGGCGCCACTCGAATTTGTCCACGGCCTTCATCAGACCGATGTTGCCTTCCTGAATCAGGTCGAGGAACTGAAGGCCGCGGTTGGTGTATTTCTTGGCGATGGAAACGACCAGGCGAAGATTGGCCTCGATCAATTCTTTCTTGGCTTGTTCGGCTTCGGCTTCGCCGCGATGAATCTGTGAGAGCGTGCGCTTCAGCTCGGTGAGCCCGACTTCGCTCTGCTCTTCGATGTCCTTGAGCTCCAAGCGGCGCGAACGCAAATCCTTCCGCGCCTCGGCGGCGACATCGCCCTTGGCCACGTCCACGCGGCGTTCGAGCCGGCCCGCCTCGCGCTCGAGCGACTGCAGGCGCTCGACGGTGGAGCGCATCTTGTCCACAAGGCGCTTTTTCTCAAATGGATTGAAGTCGATGTCCCGCATCGCGAGCGAAATTTGGACGCGGGTGCGCGCCACGGCCCATTTCGCGCGGATGTAGCTGCGCTTTTTGGACTTGGGCGTCTTTTCGAGCTTGACGGCATGCCGGAGCGCTGCGTCATAGAGTTTGGCGATTTTGTCGATCTGCTTGAGCGTTTGTTTGGTCTTATTGGCGATCTTTTCTTCGGTCAACTCTTCATCGTCAAATTGAACGATTTCCTTGATGGATCGCGCGCCCTTGCGGAGGTCATCACCGACGGCAATCAACTCCTTAATGACGATGGGCGAGCGCGTGATGGCCTTCATCACGACGAGCTGGCCGCGCTCGATGCGCTTGGCGATGGCGACTTCGCCTTCGCGCGTCAGCAGCGGGACGGTGCCCATCTCGCGCAGGTACATGCGGACGGGGTCGTTGGTCTTTTCCAGGGCGCCCGGCGTGAGATCGAGGTCAACTTCTTCGCCGTGGAAATCTTCCTTGGGCTCGGCGTCCGCGTGCTCGGTGATTTCCAGGGTCGCGCGCGCGGCCTTCGCCGTGGCGGCGTCTTCGTAGATGTCGATGCCGTTGCGCTCGAATGTGGAAAGGAGGTCGTCGATTTCTTCCGAAGAGTGGACTTCGGCCGGAAGGATGTCGTTCACTTCGTCGTAGAGCAGGTAGCCGCGCTCCTTGCCCATGGCAATGAGCTGGCGTACCGCGTCGTATTTTTCCTCAAGACCCAGAGCCACAAGCTCCTCCCGCGTTCATCCAGCGGGCACGCAGACAGGCAGGTCTCGCCCGGAACTCCTTGCCCACGCGCACCTCGCGTAGGCGCGGGGATACCGAGCCTTTAGGAAAAGGAGATACACGCCGCACACATCGCTAATTGTCGGTTGATTCCTTCCGCGTCGCTGCCCGCCCAGCCGCACCACCATGCCCTGAATGCGTCCCCTCGCCTGTGGAACGCCGTTCCCGAGTACCGGGACTGGTTCTACAAAAGAATAGATGCGCGCCGCACGCAAACCGTTACCTGAGAAACCCTATTACGTTACACGCCGAAGTGATAGCCCGTCAACGCTCTAATGTGCCCTAAGGGACATACCTGCGGCCCGGCATTTGTGCTGGTGAGGACAACAACGTCCGGATGGTAACGGCGTTCCACTCGCTTCCGCAATTTAAGTGCAAGCTCACGCCGGCCGACATGCGACAGCGCATCTCAACGTAGGCCGCAGCGCACCTCTTCCTGCGTGACGGCGCAGCGGTCAACTTCCTGTGTGACCGCACAGCGGTCAACAGCCCGCCGTGGCGACCAATTTGCGTAGAAGCGCCTGCTTGCGCTCCAGCAAGCCGCGCATCTCGGGCCCAGCGGGATTGGCTTCGATTTGACGTTGCAGTTCGGCGAGTTCCCGTTCGACGCGCCGGCGGTCGAGCGCTTCGAGACAGCTCTCCGCTTCGTCCCAACTCGGTTCGGCCTGCGTTTCAAAAAGAATCTCAAAAAGCAATCGCCGCTCGCGTTCCTCGAGGAGCGCAGCGAGCGCATTGACGTCGAGGGGATCGCCGGAGAGATTGGCGACAATGAGCGCGGCGAAGATCCTTTCTGTTTCGAGACCGTGATACAGGCTTGTTTCCTGAAGACGCTGGGCAAGCTGGACGCGGAAACCTTCGGCCTCGGCCAGCATGCGGATCAGCCGGCGCTCTGCGGGACGCCCCGGGCGGCCAACAAGTTCCGGACGGGTCTGCACTTCGCTGCGGCGCTCGCTAGCGGCTTTGCGAAGCGCCTCGCGCAGCACCGGCTCTTCCACGCGGAGCTGCTGCGAAATGCGCGTGGCCCATTCCGAGCGCAACAGCCTGTTCGGAATCTTCTGAACGTAAGGCAGAAGATAATTCACGGCACGCAGCTTGCCTTCGCCGGTGGAAAGGTCCATTTGGCGCGCGCGGCCGACGAGATAGTCCACGTATGCAGGCGATTCCTTCAAGAGCTTGAGGTACGCCTCCGCGCCCTGCTCGCGGATGAATTTGTCGGGATCGGCCTTGCCCGGAAGAGCCAGAACGCGAACCTCGAAGCCGTGTTCCAGCAGGATGGCGAGCGAGCGCTCGGTTGCGGCCTGGCCAGCGGTGTCCGGGTCGTAGTTGACGACGATGCGGCGGGTGAAGCGCGAGAGCAGCTTCACTTGCGGTTCGGCGAGGCTCGTGCCACAGCTCGCTACGACATTGCCTGCACCGGCGCGCGCCGCGGCGATAGCATCCATGTAACCTTCGACAAGAACGGCAAAATCCTGCTGCCGCAGCGCTTCCCTGGCGCGGTCAAGGTGATAGAGGACGTTGCTTTTCGAATAGATGGGCGATTCCGGGGAATTGAGATACTTCGGCTGTTCGTCTCCAAGCGCGCGCCCGCCAAACGCAACAATTTTTCCCGACTCGTTGGCGATGGGGAACATGATGCGGCGGCGAAAACGGTCGAACAGGCGGCCGCCCGCATCGCGCGAGACGAGGCCCGATGCCGCCAGGAGCGGCTCCGGATAGCGCGGCTTCAAATGGCGCAGAAGCAGATCGCCGCCGCTCGGGGCATAGCCAATGCCGAAGCGGACGAGAACTTCCTTATCCAGGCCGCGGTCTTCGAGATACGCGCGCGCCGCTTTGCCTTCGAGCGTCCCTTCGAGCTGCTTGACGAAAAACGCTTGCGTCTCGCGGTGCATCTCCACCAGCAGCGAGCGTTGCTGCGATTCGCGCTTTTCCTCCGGCGTGCGCTCCCGCTTGCTCGGGACCGGAATGCCGCATTTTTCGGCGACAATGCGAACCGCTTCCGGGAACTCGCACCTTTCCATCTCCATCACGAAATTGAAAACATCGCCGCCTTTGCCGTCCGAGTGAAACGGGCAGAGTCCGCGGAAATTCTGCCCGCCTTTCTTGAGCTGGACGTATTCGCCCACGACGCGGACAATATCCGCCTGCTGCTTTACTTTGTCCGCGAATGATCCGACTTCGGCCATAGTCTCAGGAGCGCAATTCTACTACCGTGATGGCGTTGCCGCCGCGCTCTTCAGCTTCGCTCGCGTGACGTTCCACGAGCGGATGCGAGGAGAGGAATTCACCGAGGCCACGGCGAAGAGCGCCCGTGCCGTGGCCGTGGATGATGCGGATGCAGGGCTTGCCTGCCAAGGCAGCTTCATCGAGGAATTTGTCCACGCGGCGCGTGGCTTCTTCGACCGTGAGACCGATCACGTTGATTTCGTCGGTGGCAGCGCCCTCGCCCGGCTCGGCATGGACGGTGACACCGCGCGCTTTCGTTCCATCGGCTGCGTTGCCGGTGGCCAAACGTTTCTCTGAGCGGCCGCTCTCGATGCCCATGATTTCGTCCATGGCAACCCTCATGCGCAGAGGGCCGGCTTCGATTTCCGCGGAAGAGCCATCGCTGCGGCGAAAAATCACCGGCTGGCGGAAACCTCTCACGTGAATTCGCGCGCCGGCCACGAGCTGCTCTGGATTGACGGCCTCTACGGTCGCGGCCGCGGCGCCGAGATCGGGCTGCGATTCGGAAAGCGTCTGCACGACGGCGGCGTTCAAGTCCTCCCGCGCCTCACTTCGAGCGTCTTGCAGTTTGCGCCGCTCCTTCACGGCTTCGACGACGCGGGCGACGTTCTCACCGAAGCGCTTCTGCATGTCGGCGAATTTCTGCTCGAGCTCCGCGAGGCGCATTTGCTGCCGCTCGACCCACTCGGAGCGCAGTTTGCGGCGATCCTCTTCGAGCGAGCGGCGTTCTTCCGCCATCTGCTTGCGTATCCGATCAATCTCGTCACGGCTCCGATGCAGATAGGCGATCATGTCGGCGGCTTCGCGGGCTTCCGGCGCGAGCAAGGCGCGTGCGCGCTGGATGATTTGCGATGCGAGCCCCAGCCTTTGCGCGATGGCGATGCCGCTCGAGCCGCCGGGCACGCCGATCATCAGGCGATAGGTGGGCCGAAGATTTAAGTCGTCGAATTCGACAGCCGCGTTCAGGACGCCCGGCGTCGTCGAAGCGTACGTTTTCAGCCGGTCGTGGTGCGTAGTCGCCAGGACGATCGAACCTTTCGCACGAAACTCCTCGAGCAGGGCGACGGCGAGCGCCGCACCCTCTTCCGGCGCCGTGCCCGTGCCCATTTCATCGGCGAGCACGAGCGAGCGCGGCGTCGCGGCGGCGAGCATGCTCTTCAGGTTGAGCACGTGCGCGGAAAATGTTGAAAGATCGGTCGCGATGGATTGCTCGTCGCCAATATCCACGAGAATGCGGTCGAAGAGTGGGAGCACTGCGCGGCCGGCAGCCACGGGAATGCCCGATTGAGCCGCGAGTGCGGCCATGCCAACGGTCTTCAGCGCCACGGTCTTGCCCCCAGTGTTCGGGCCGCTGATGACCAAAACGCGATCGAACTCCTGTGTGACCCCGACCCGGTCGGGGTCAACGTTCTCTGCAACCGCTGAGCGGTTGATGCCGCCGAGAGCCAGGGTTATGGGAACGATGGCACGGTCTTCACGCCGCAATTTGTCTTCGAGCACAGGATGACGCGCGGCGTCGAGACGCAGCGCATTTCCCTCTGCGAACTCCGGCGTAGCTGCGTCGAACTCACGGGCAAAACGGGCGCGCGCGAAGATGCCGTCGAGCTCGGCAATCGTTTCGGCGGCGGCACGCAACGGGACGAGAAGCGCCTGCAAGCGCACGGTCAGTTCGCGCAGGATACGCGCGATTTCAGCGGCTTCGTCTTCGGTAAGTTGCACGAGCTGGTTGTTGGCCTCGACGGCTTCGAGGGGCTCGAGGAAGAGCGTCTGACCCGTCGCGCTGGAGCCATGCACAACACCGGGAACCGACCGCCGGTTTTCCGCGCGCACGGGAATGACGAAGCGGTCTTTGCGCAGCGTGACGTAGTCTTCTCCCGCCTCGGCGCCGCGCGCGCGGAGAATCTGCTTAAGCACTTTCTGTATGGATTCGCGGGCGCTCGCGATGCTCGCGCGGATGCGGCGCAAAGCGGTGGAGGCCTCATCGCTGATTTCACCGTTCGGCAGGATAGAGCGGCAAATCGCCGCAAGCGGCTCGCGGAAATCCATAAGCGACATGGCGCGGGCGGTAAGCAGCGGAAACTTGGCCGCTTCTTCGCGAAACTGCTGTTTGAACCAGCCCGCTACTTCTAAAAGCGAGGCAGCATCGAGAAACTCCGCTGGTGCGAGGACCGCTCCAGGCGCTTCGAGTCTTTCGAGCCATGTGTCCGGATCAGCGAGCGCGCCAAAACCAAGTTCGCGGGCGGTGCGCAGCCATTCGCGCGCCTCGCGAATCAGCGCGAACGCGGCCTCAAGCGCGGCGCGGTCGGTGCCGGGGCGCAGGGCGTCCACCGCGCGGCGGCCCGGCGCACAGGTTGTGCGGCGGCGCAGGAGATCGCGCAGCGCGTCAAATTCGAGAACGTCTTCCACCGTCCGCGACATTCACATTTTCCGCAGCCGCTCTTCAAGA
>QHYP01000213.1:0-7807 GCA_003224195.1 Acidobacteriota bacterium
GTAGCAATCAGGTGAAGGTTCTTGACCAGTTCGAAGTTGAGGTTCACCGAACCGCCGCCACCCTCGATAGAATTCGTGCTTGCAGGGGTCGCAAGGTTATTGAAAACCTTGAAGCTGCGGCTCAAACCTGCGACTTCGAAATGCATCGAGCGTTCACGCCACTTCCAATCCCAGGCGCTCTTGACGATGATATCCGGACGCAGATTCGGGACGCTCGTATTGGCCACCGCGGCCGCGGAACTGGGGTTGCCGCTGCCGTTATCGAACTGCCCGTTGAACGAGCCATTCGGAAAAACAACCGCGGGTAAAGCTGGGTTGTTGGGTATGAATTGTTGAGGATTCTCGATCGAAACGCCGACCGCCCAGTTACTCGAGGGATGATAGATCACGCGGAAGGCGGTCTGGCGCGCCCAAGTCAAGCCCAACTGGTAGTTCGTATCCATGTCTTGAGAGTAGAAAATGTCGGCAGGCATCGGCGATAACCCCACTCGGTTGGGCGTCATAAACGTCCAAGCTTCGCCGGCTAAGACTTCCCAGTTTCCGTGCCGGACATTGGCCCAATAGAGGCGCATGCGAAAGCTGTCGCTATTGCTGGATTGGAAGACGTTCGGCGGCTGAAATCCGAGGAAGTCCCCCTCGACGTAGCCCGTAACGCGCGTCGATTCGGAGACGGGCGCATCCACCTTCAGAGAGAGACGCGAGTTTTGCGGAGAAAAGCGCTCCTCGGTTAGGCGGGCGGCAGGCAGCGTGGTATTGAAAGGAACGCTGCCGAAGCTGGTGCCGATCCCGCTTCCCAGGTTTGTTGAACGAAAGACGGAGGTGAAATCCATGAACCCGCCCGGCGTGAAATCCGCCGCTCCTATCTTGAACGAGAGCGGCGACTTCTTCTCTGCCTGTTCATTGGCCTGTTCAGCGACCGAGGCCCTGAGCCCGGATGCCCTTGCCTTCGCTTCCGTGCCCAGGCTTACGGCTTCGTTTGCCCGCGCACCGGCTTCTCCGGCGGCGTGCTGTGCCTCGGAGATATCCCGGTCGCGCTTGGCCAACTGTTCGCGCAATTCCTGGATCTGTTGCTGTTGCGCTTCAAGCGCCTGACGTAGCTGTTCGACCTGCAACTCCAGGCTGGGCGCATCGGCCTTCTTCGATTCGGCCTTCTTGGGCTCGGGAGGCTTGGCAGGTTTGGAAGGTGCGGAGGGCTGGGTGTCCGCACCGTCAGGAGCTTTCGCCAGTACCGTGCCACAGCTGATGACTACTGCGAATAGAAGTACGGTCAGTTTTCTCATAGCCCCTCTCTTAATTGTGAATTTCACGTCACAGCCTAAGGTGCAAACAGTGGGCAAAATATCCCCGCCGCAGACGATAGACACCCTTTCTTACCATGAAGTGAACCGAATATGAATATCGTGCTACAAAGGCTGCGGCCGCCGATTTGGGCAGGAAATCCACACTCTTCCGGCCTTCTCCGGCAGGCGATATCAGAAGTAGGTAGAAACGCACTTCTATTACGATTCAATTCGACTATAATCGTACAAGCTTTTGCAATCCGGATTGCAGCAGAAAGGAGTGCGGATGAAACGCAGCCTGACGCTTGCAGCCTTTGCACTTTTCCTCCTGAAACCCCTCTGCCCTGCCGCGGCGCAGGAGAATCCTCCGGCCCCCAACGCGGCGAGCGGTCCGGTAAACGGCTGGTTTGCGCGAGTGACACGCACGCAAGCCGAGCAGCCGCACTGGATCACTCCGATTGCGACCGTAACGCCCCGGCTGGAAGAGGAATTCCGCTACGACATTCTTTGGCAGCGAACGAACAGCGGCACCACGATGGAGAACTACGGCGCCGGGAAAGGCCTCGAACTCATTCCGCTCGAGCGAGTGGAGGTGATTCTGAATATTCCGCCGTATTTGGCCCACAACAATCCTGCGATTCCTGACGGCTTCGGCGACTTCTCTTTTTTGCTGAAGTATCGCCTCTTCACGGCTAATGAGGAGAAGGGAAATTACATCCTGACCGCGTTTCTCGGTGTCAGCCTGCCGACGGGTTCTCCCGGGAATGGCGCCACCGACGCGATCACCACCCCGACAATTGCCTACGGGAAAGGGTGGAGAAGCTTCGATGTTCAGGGAACGATTGGAGGCACTCTGCCAACCGGAAACACCAGCGCAATCGGAAGGACGATTCCCTGGAATAACGCTTTCCAGTATCACCTGTGGAGGCGATTTTGGCCCGAAGCCGAGGTCAACGCCACTTTCTTTCACGGTGGAAAGAATGATGGCCAGAAACAAGTTTTCCTTACGCCGGGCCTGGTGATTGGCCGCATCCATCTGTGGAAACGAATGGGGCTGACTTTCGGTAGCGGCATTCAAATCGCCGCCACACACTTCCACACCACCAATCACAACATAATCTTCACTGTGCGCCTGCCGTTCTAGAAATTTCGGCGGACCGAGGCACCTCAGTGCCGTTCACGGCCAGATGGACCGGGGCGAGCTTCGCCTTTTTGAATTGCTCGTCGAGCCCGGCGAGATCCTTCGTTTTCAGCTCCTCCCACCGTGCCAGCAGGTCTTTCAGAGCGGCTTGCAACTCCGCGTAAATCGCCGTGGCTTGCGTCGGGGGCGCGGCGTCCGCGCTGTCCGCCACGCTAAGAATTCCCGCGAAATGCTGATGCAGCGTCGAGAAATTTTCCGGCTGTTTGCCGGCCGGCGGCAAACCGAAGAAACCCTCCCGCGTCGCGCCGGCCAGTTCGGCGGCCTTCTTGTCGAGAGCGGCGATGGCATCCGCAAGCTGCTTCTTACCGGCCTTTGCGGCGCGATCTTTCAATTCGCTGCGCAGCGACTGCACCTGCTGCACTGCGGCGTACGTTTGGTTCAAGCCGGCGACCGCGCCGGTCTCCATCTCGAACTGCTTGGCGAGGTCTGCCGGCGGTGTCTGGATCCGCGGATCCATGCGCACGGTAAGCGGCGCTTCGTAGGTTTTGCCTGCCACGGTGAGCTTCATGGTGTATTGGCCAGGCAGCGCCCAGGCGCCGAGCGGATGGCGCGGCGTGTCGCGAAAAATCGCCGAGATCGGATACTCGTGATCCAGCGCGTCGGGCGGCGGGTAATGCATATCCCAGACAAATCGGTGCATCCCCGCCTCCGCCGGCAAAACTTGCTCCGGGCGCACCCAATACATGGGAATCGCATGATGCTTGGCGATTTCTTCGATTGGCTCCGGCTTATCGGTGCTGGCATAGCGTCGAACCAGGCTACCCTTTGCGTCGAGGATCTCGAGTGTGACGGGACTCGAGGCCGCTGAGCGCAGGAAGAAATCAATGATCGCCCCGTCCGGCGGATTCTTCCCCGCCGGAACTTCGGGCGGAAGCGGCGTGTCGGGATTCCGATTCCAGCGAAAGCGCGTCGCCGCCTGCGGCTTGAAGAGAGTCACTTCGGATTTGGCAATTTCGTCGGAGAGCTGCCGCAGCGGCGTAATGTCGTCGAGGATCCAGAACGAGCGCCCGTGCGTGCCAACGATGAGGTCGTCGCCATGGATCACAAGGTCGCGCATCGATGTGTGTGGCAAATTGAGCTGCAGCGGTTGCCAGTCGTCTCCGTCGTCGAACGAAACGTAAACCGACGCCTCTGTCCCCGCGAAAAGCAAGCCCTTGCGCTCGGGGTCTTCCCGGACCGCATTCACCGGCGCGTTGTCCGACAGGCCCTTCGCGATTTCTTGCCACGTCTTGCCGGCGTCGCGCGTGCGGTAGATGTGCGGGCGCAGATCGTCCAGCCGGAAACGGCTCACCGCCGCATAGGCCGTGTTCGCATCGAAATGTGAAGCTTCGATGAGGGCGACCTTGCTCCACGCCGTCAACCCCGCTGGCGTAATGTTCTGCCAAGTTTTTCCGCCGTCGTGCGTGATTTGCATCAGGCCGTCGTCCGTGCCCGCCCAAATCACATTCCCGTCCTGAAACGACGGCGCGACCGCATAAATCACCCCGCGATGTTTGCCCTTCTCCGGGTCGGACGCGGTGAATACGCCGAGGCTCGCGGGAATTCCATACGCCTCGCGCGTCAAATCGGGGCTGATCGGCGTCCAACTCAGTCCCCCGTCCGTCGTCTTGAACAGCACGTTCGCCGCGAAATAAAGGGTGTGCGGCTCGAGCGGCGAAAAGACGACGGGCAGCGTGCGGTCATAACGGTACTCACCGCGGCGGACGGGCTCCGGCGAAACGTTTGCAACTTCGCCGAGCCCCTGGTTCGTCCGCGTCATGCGCCCGCCGTACAGGATGTTCGGGTCCAGCGGATCGACGGCCACATAGCCATACTCCTCCACGCCGAGCGGATGCCATTCGCGGAAGCTGATCTCCCCGTAGTCGCTGCGGCTCATTGTGCCGGCCGAGCCGCTTTCCTGCTGCGCGCCGTAGACCCAATAGGGAAAGCGATTGTCCGTCGTCACGTGATAGAACTGCGCCGTCGGCTGGTTGTACCAGGAACTCCACGTCGCTCCACCATTCACGCTGATAACGGCTCCCTGGTCGCTGGACAAAGCGATGATTTCGGGATTGCTCGGGTTGATCCAGATGCGCTGGTAATCATCGCCGCCGGGCGCGCCCTTGAAGCCCCCGAAAGTTTTCCCGCCGTCGGTCGAGCGCCACGTCGAAGTGTTCGCCACATACAAGATGTCCGGATTATTCGGCGCAACGGCGATCCCCATCGCTCCTGGACCGCGACCCCCGATCCGTCGGTCGTCATTCACGCGCTCCCAGGACTCTCCGCCGTCGTCCGAGCGATACACCCCCGCATTTCTCCGCGCCTCCACCGAAGCATACACGCGGCTCGGGCGGCTGGGCGCAACCGCGATGCCCATGCGCCCGAGGCCATCCGCGCTGCCCGGCAGTCCCTTCGTCAATTCGTGCCACGTGTCGCCGCCGTCAGTGGACTTATACAGCCCGCTGCCACTGGAAATGAACGATTCGCCGCTGCGGATCTCCCACGGCGCCACGCGCGCGGCCCACAGATTCGCATACACGATTCGCGCGTTCGATGGATCGAAGACGATGTCCGCCGCGCCCGTGTTTTCATCCTTATACAGGACCTTCTGCCAGCTTTGTCCGCCATCGCTCGAGCGAAAGACGCCGCGTTCCACGTTCGGTCCGTAAGGATGGCCTACGGCCGCGACGAACACGCGATTCGCGTCACGCGGGTCCACCAGGATTGCAGCGATTTGCTGCGCGTCCCGCAACCCGGCGAGATGCTGCCAGGTTTTACCGCCATCCGTGGACTTGTAGATGCCGTCGCCAACCGAAAGATCGGGCCGCTGCAATCCTTCGCCGCTGCCCACGTAGATGATATCGGGATTGGAAGGAGCCACGGCAATCGCTCCCACCGAACCGGTCGGCTGATTGTCGAAAATCGGCTGCCACGTGTTTCCGGCGTCAGTTGTCTTCCACACGCCGCCATTCACCGCCGCCATATAGAAAACGTTCGCCTTTCCGGGGACTCCCGCAATCGCTACCGTCCGCCCGCCCCGGAACGGCCCAATGCACCTCCATCTCATCTCCCCAAAAAGATTCTGGTCGTACTGCTGCGCCCAAACCGGGGCGCAAAACGCCACCGCGCCCGCCGCCAAACAGAAAAGGACTCGCCAGGCTACTGGCTTCATGTGCATGCGCATCATCCTGCCCCTCCGGAGGCCGAGAGAATACCCTGCCCGCGGCAGCGGGGCAATCCTGGCGGCCGTCGGTTTCCTCGAGCCAGTCTTCGGCTTCACTCCGCCTGAAATCGTCAGCCGCCAAGATCACAAACTTACCAATCGCAAAGAATCGCGTGGCGCGCGATAATGTCGGTCGCGCAAGGGGGAAGCTCATGAGCAAAATGGCCGACCGCGGCGTTTACCCCGATGAAATCGGGGCCGTCACACAGGAAAAGGACGAAAAGAAAGAAATCTCGCGGCGCAGGTTTCTGACCAATGCCGCCGCGAGCGGTGCCGCGTTTGCCATCGTGCCCAGGCGCGTCCTCGGGCGCGGATTCACTCCCCCGAGCGACACGCTGAACATCGCCGGCATTGGCGTCGGCGGCATGGGCCGCAATAACCTGATCAACCTCGCCAGCCAGAACATCGTGGCGCTGTGCGACGTGGACTGGGGCTATGCCGGCAAGGCGCTCGATCGGTTCGACACCGACATCCAGAACCTGCGCACGCGCATCGATCAGCCGGCGCCGCCGCCGCGCCCGGGCCAACCGCCCGTGGAGTTTGATCGCGTGAAGGCCGAAGCGCGCCTAGCCGCGATGATCAGGCTCAAGACCGAGCACCTGCCGAGAGCGAAGCTCTATCGCGATTATCGCGACATGCTCGAACGCCAGAAGGACATTGACGCCGTCGTGGTCGCCACGCCTGACCACATGCACGCGCCGATTGCCCTGGCCGCCATGGCTCTGGGCAAGCATGTCTATGTGCAGAAGCCGATCTGCTGGTCGGTCGAAGAAGCTCGCCAGCTCGCGCGCCGCGCCAAAGACACTAAGGTTGCCACGCAGATGGGCAACCAGGGGCATTCCTTGGACGACGCGCGCACCGCCGTCGAATACGTCTGGGCCGGCGCTATCGGCGACGTGCGCGAAGTCCACATCTGGACCAACCGCCCCATCTGGCCGCAGGGCGTACCGCGCCCGGAGCCGCTCAAGGTCTCGGCCGATACCCTTCGCTGGAACGAGTCCGGCCTTGATGCGCGCCTCGCCGCGGCCATGGCTGGCAGCTTCTCCGCTCCGGACACGCTCGCGTGGGATCTTTTTCTGGGCGGAGCGCCGAACGTCGACTACCACCCCGTCTACCATCCCTTCAACTGGCGCGGCTGGGTGGATTGGGGCGTTGGCGCGATCGGGGACATGGGCGCGCACTTGATCGACCACTCCATGTGGGCGCTCAACCTCGGCTTCCCCACCAGCGTCCAAACCGTTTCCACGCCCTTCAACGGCGTCTCCTATCCTCACGCCACGCTCATCTTCTACGACTTCCCCGCGCGAGGGTCCATGCCGGCCGTCAGAATGACTTGGTACGACGGTGGCCTCACTCCCAACAAGCCCGAGGAGCTTGGCGACGAGGAGTTGAACAAGGAGGGCGGCGCTTTGCTCATCGGGAGCAAAGGCAAGTTGCTTCACGACACCTACGGCCTTAGGCCTCGTCTGCTGCCCAAGTCGCTCCACGACTCGTTCGGCAAGCCGCCGCAGAAGCTGCCGCGGATCAAGGGCGAAGCCCACGAGCTGAACTGGGTGGACGCGGCCAAGGGGAAAGTTGAAGCCTCCTGCCCGTTCGACTACGCCGCGCGCCTCACTGAGGTCATGCTTCTCGGCATCGTGGCCCTGCGCGCCGGAAGGAAGATCGACTACGACGCCGCCAACATGCGCGTCACCAACGTCGCGCAGGCCAACGACTACTTACGCCGCGAATACCGCCAGGGCTGGTCGTTGTGAAAAACAAATTGCCGGCGCGCATGGGCGCGCCCTGAACCGATCACCAGTCAATTTTGTCGGGGAAGAACTCTGAAACGAGCTCTTTGTAATAAGGAAGAATGTCTTGTGTCCTCGGGCGCTCGCGGCCTTTGGAATACAGATCGTAGGGATTGAACTTGCGGACCCACTCGAACATGCGCTCGTCGTGTTCGTTCATCAGATGGCGGTAAGCGCCATGCCGGTGCGCAGCGTAAAACGAGTGATACCGGAGCATGTACTGCGCCTCTTCCGGTAGATACCTCCGCGTTGCTTGAGAGATGTACTCGTCGTGTCCGAACGAGAGGTGGACCTTATCGAGGCCGCAGTTCGGTTCGTAGATGCCATACTCGGT
>QHYP01000213.1:7822-10672 GCA_003224195.1 Acidobacteriota bacterium
GGGATTGGCGGCAAAGAATTCCGGAAAAACGACCTGATCCGAGTATGAGCAGCCGACAGGGAAGGTATCGCCCACAACGGCCCACTGCGGCTCGCCATACAGGCAGAGCACTTTTCCAAGATCGTGCACAAAGCCGGTGAGTATGAACCAGCGCGGATGACCATCCCTGCGAATCGCTTCAGCGGTCTGGAGGAGGTGCTCGATCTGGGTCAGATCGGTATCGGGATCGCTGTCGTCCACCAGCGTATTCAGATACTCCGCCATTTCCCAGATGCTCTTTTTGCCCCGCTTCAAGCCGCAGTATTCCGCCTTTTTGTTCCTGACGAAATCAAGTGTCTGGCGCGCGTGGTTTTGACGGTAGAACTCCGTAACCGTCGGATTGGCATCGGCTTTATAGTTGCGGAACTCCTCCTCCGATTTGTCCTGACGGTAGCGGGTGGCGACAAAATCGTCCCACTCTTCGAGTTGCTGCAGAGGCGCATTATCGGTTACGGGTTTCATGGCGATGCTCCGTTATTCGCATTATGAGCGCTTGTAATTGGGCGAACAACAGCGATTTTTTTTTCCTCCAAATCGCTGGCGTCGCGATTCAATGATCCGTAGCGCCGCCAATGTCTGAACAAAGGATTCACGAAAACCGGGTTCGCTTCCAGAGCAGCACTCCGCCCGCGACCAGGAACCCAAGCGATGCGGCAATCAGCACGCCCATCCAAATCGCATTGACAGATACCGGCTGACGTTCCGCGCCGTGGGCCAGGCACACGCGCGGTTGTGCGCCGCTCAGAACGCCAGACGCAGCATGAGCTGCATGCGCCGGGACGTGCCGGTCCCGGTAGCGCCGTCGTTCAGCTGGGTGGTGATTACCCCGAAGCTTGCCGTCTTCGAGAAATTGGACGCCGGATTACCGTAGATCGGATGGTTGAGCAGGTTAAACGCCTCGGCTCCGAACTTCACGGCCAGCCGTTCCGTAATGCGCGTCTCCTTCTCGAGGGCCGTATCGATTTCATAATATCCAGGTCCACGTCCAACGTACCTGCCCAGGTTCCCCCACGTGCCGACAACGGGCACGGCGAACGCCGCTGGATTGAACCAGTTATTGATCGTCTGTTGCGCGGGGTAAATGGACATGCCGGAGACGAGGTCTGGCCGCTGATTCCTACTGTTGCCGTCGGGCAGGGCACTCGAGGGCCGGCTTATTAGGATGTCGATGGGACGACCGCTCGTGGCTGCCGCAATCCCACTGAGGTTCCAGCCGCCCAGCAGCTTTCCCGCGATCCCGCCAGCATTCAAGAAACGCCTGCCCGGGCCAAGTGGAAGCTCGTAGATCGAATTGATCGAGAGACTGTGGCGAATGTCGACTGGCGTGTCGCTATAGTCACATCTGATGCAGGACATATTTTGAATGTGTGCGGTCTCCCCGGCTCCAAACCCGTTATCAGACAAGCCGTGCGACCACATGTAATGCGTCTCCCACAACCATCCACTGGTGAGGGGGCGCTTCACGGATACCTGAAGCGAGTGGAAGTTGCTGTTACCAAGGTTAGCTTTCTGGTTGTACGCACCGAACTGAGGCAACGGACGGGTTCCCGTCAAAGGATCTATCAGATTGACTCGCGTGGCGGAGAAGAGCCTATGCCCCTCGCTACCGTCGTAAGTAATCTGCGCCAAAAAGGCATGGGGGAGCATCCGCTGGATAGCCAAGTCCCAGTTTTCGAAGTAGCCGTCCTTGCGATTCGGATCCCAAGCTTTTGGCGAGAATGATGGGGCGGGCAGTTGGGACTGAAAAACCGGCCACGAGAGGTTTGGCACGCTCGATGATGAAACGTCAAATCGTTCAGCCGTGCTCTCGTGCCCGTCGCTGAAGTCATCCATTTGGTCCGGCGAAAAGTACATCCCGAACCCCGTGCGGATAACTGTTTTTCCGCCGGGTCCGCCGGGCAGCCAAGCCAAGCCTAGCCGCGGCGCGAAGTCCTTATAATACGGGGAGAAGAGCGGTGTGCCCTGAGGGCAAAAGCCTCCGCATGAAACCTTGACCACAGCCTGCCGGCCAAGCACCTCTTTAAGGACGGTGTAATGCTCCCATCGCAATCCGTAGGTCACGGTGAGGTTGGAGCGCACCTTATAAGTATCCTGCACGTAGGGCATGATATAGGTGCGCCGGTGGCCACCCAGCGTCAACTGCCCAGCGAAAAAATAGTCATCAAGAACATTGTTAACGAAATTCTGCGGGCTACTGTATGTGAGTGTCCCGGAAGCAATTCCCCCACTCGAGTTGTTAAGTCGATGACGCTCGACGCCTATCCCCATCTTAATGGTGTGGCGTCCCCTAACAATGCTGAGGTCGTCATATTCGTCAATCGTAGTGCCGACCTCCGTGTCGAGTGAGTCTGTACTAGGACCATCAAAGACGGACACGCTTGCGGCGACAGTGCCTGGCTCATTGTTGTCCGTCGAGAGGGGAGAAGTTCCAAACTGGAAGTGGTGCAATGCCGATCGGTTGATTCCGCCTCTCAGCTCGTTTACCAGCGTTGGCGAGAAGACGTGGGTTAGCTGGACAACATAATTACTGGGGCGTATCCGAGGGTTATCACGGCCACCCACGGTATCCAATGGTTGGTTGATATTGGCATCGTCAATGCTGACGCGAACGAACAGCGAAGTTTTCTCGTTGAACCTCTGATCAAAACGAAATGTCCCGCTATCCTCGCGCTGAGAGTTCACCCCGGTCGAAGTCCATTGATCAGTTATAGAATCGACGGGCGTCTGGCCAACGGGCCAGGAATCGAGGAATTTAGAGAGAATGGGCGAGTTCGCCGCCACACTGGCCCGATACGCGGCGTTCGGCACAAA
>QHYP01000214.1:0-1362 GCA_003224195.1 Acidobacteriota bacterium
GGCAACCGGGCGAGATTCCAATCGCCGGGGGAACTTCAGGGCCGGGAATCTGCCGTAGGGGATCAGTTTCCTAGAGCCCCGTCTGTGGACGGTGAGGGCCATATGTCCGGTTACGCGACTTACCAGGCACTTGAAACACCATTGAGCGCTTGGAGGTTCAAACTCGGCTTATACTAATCATCGAATCAGAACCTAACGAACGTAGACCGTATCCAAACAAGAACTACGCGGACGTTGGAGCAACTATGAAAGCCGCCACTCGATCTTGTATTCCGGCCCTTCTCCTATCCTTGCTGGGGTCATCTTATTGCTTGCCCGCTGACAAGGAAAAAGTTGAAGAAGGGCGCTATGGCCTCTTGAAAAACGGAGGGCTAGTTGCGGGAAGCGAACATTCCTGGGCGCTGTGGCAGCTCCCCGACGGGCGGTTCGAATTGGAGGATCACTTCCAAGTCGACACAACCGCACGTGCGCTGTTTGGAATTATGCTCGCTCCCGGGATATCAACGAGCCCCGAGTTTCGAAAGTCTCTTCAAGAGAGCATTGAGCCTTCCGATCTTTCGGCCATCTTTGCTCCGGACCGCCAGCTTCTATCACTCACAGTGAGCGGCGTGAAACTGAACGGCGACAAAGGGGTTGGGCTAAACTGCAAGACCAGCTCCACCAGCATTGAGTGTGCGGGCACCAGCGCGAAAGGCAAACTCAGCGTTCACGAGCCTCTCGGCTTGTTTTGGTGGTATCGCATTCCTACGCTACTCCGACCATGGCTTGTTTCTCAGCAAGAAGGCTCAGCCAGCATTCGACAGCAAAAAGTTGTGTTGCTGTCGTTTGGAAATGCTCCCAAGGAAGGGATTACCTGGAGCCAAAATATCCTGGGGAGATAAACCGGCGCTTGAGCCAGCAGATCTGACGATCTGCAATCTCGGCCCTGACATGCTGGCCATAGGCAATAGAAATTTCCACGCTCAAGAGTATCGGCTGGAGGTCAAGGTGGCAAAGGGCGATCCACTTTCTTTGAAGGTATGGACAGACGCAAAGGGGGTCATTCTGGCAGTGGAAGATGCCAGTAAACCGGGCGATCTCATTGCACTGCTGCAGTACAAGAGCTACTCCAATCCCCCGCCTTCGACTTCAACTCCGACTGACAAGCAGCGCTAACCGGACGAGTGAAATCTCTCCAACGGCTCGGAAGTCCCGCTGCCGGAAATTGACCCGCTGCCGAATCTGCTGCTTCCTTGACACTGCGTCGGGCCACGGAGTAGTTTGCCCAGCGACCGGAGCATGACCCCACCATTCGATCCTAATGGAAAGTAACAAGGAGGAAGGCAATGAGGAAATCACACTGTCTCCTGGGAGGGCTGCTGA
>QHYP01000214.1:1403-15001 GCA_003224195.1 Acidobacteriota bacterium
ATAAGACTGAGATTCAGGCGCTTGAAAAACAATACAACGATGCGTTCAATGCCAAGGACATCAACGCCATCATGGCCTGCTATGCGCCGGGCAAAAACCTGTTCGTGTTTGACGCCGTGCCCCCGCGGCAGTATCCGAGCTGGGATGCCTACAAGAGAGACTGGGAATCGCTGTTTGCGGCGTACCCCGGGCCGGTGACCAACGCCATCTCCGAACAGAGCATTGCGGTCGTGGGTTCCGTCGCTTACGGGCACAACATTCAGACGGCAAGCTTCACCCGCAAAGACGGCACGAAGCTCGATGTCGTTATTCGTGTTACGGACGTGTACCGCAAAATTAAAGGAAAGTGGTTGATCGTTCAAGAACACGTGTCCTTCCCCGTGGACCTCGAGACAGGGAAGGCGGATCTGATGTCGAAGCCATAGTGGCGACAGCCGGAATGCAGCAGTCCCGAAGAGGCGCCAATCGATGGATTGGCGAGTTCGACCGTGCTTTCGCATGATTTGCCAGGGAAATGTGAGACCTCTGCGGCCATGAATCATTCCCATTGCAGATGGATTTTCCTGTATCTTGCGGCCGTCATGCTGCCGGCCTACGTGACGCAAGCGCAGGATCGCGGGCAGGCGCGGTCGATGGTGATTTCGCGCTACGGAATCGTTGCGGCGGAATCTCCGCTGGCCGCGCAAGCGGGCGCGCGCATGCTCGAGCGCGGCGGAAACGCCGTGGATGCGGCCATCGCCACAAATGCCGTGATGGGCGTGGTGGCGCCGATGTCCAACGGCATAGGCGGCGACCTCTTCGCCATTGTGTACGACGCGAAGGCCAACAGGCTCTACGGGCTAAACGCGAGCGGTTGGGCGCCCCGCGAGCTGACCATTGACTTTCTGCACAGGCAAGGGCTGCGCGCCATGCCGCAGCGCGGCGTGCACAGCATCACCGTGCCGGGGGCGGTGGACGGCTGGCAGAAGCTGGCCGACAAGTTCGGGAGGAAAAAACTTGCGGAGGTGCTCGCGCCGGCCATGCGCGCGGCCGAGGAAGGCTTTCCGGTGACGGAATGGGTCTCCTCGATCTGGGCGCCGAACGCGGACCTGTTGCGCAACGATGAGGCTGCGGCGCGCACGTACCTGATCCAGGATCACACTCCGAAGGTCGGCGAAGTTTTTCGCAATATGGATCTGGCGTGGTCGCTGCGGCAGATCGCGCAGCACGGCCGCGACGCATTCTACAAGGGCGAAATCGCGAAGAAAATCCTCGAGGCCATGAAACGCCATAACGGGACGATGGCCGCGCAGGACCTTGCCGAATATTCGGCCGAGTGGGTCGAGCCCCTCTCGACGACCTACCACGACTGGACCGTGTACGAGCTGCCGCCGAACGGGCAGGGAATTGCCGCGCTGGAGATGCTGAACATTCTGGAGAATTTCCCTCTGGGAGAGAAAGACTTTGGCTTCGGCTCGACGAAGGCGCTCCACGCCATGATCGAAGCCAAGAAACTGGCCTACGCGGACCTCGCGCGCTACATCGGGGAGCCACGCGGGCAGAAATTGCCGGTGGCGGCGCTGCTCTCGAAGGAGTATGCCAAGCGGCGCGCACAAAAAATCGACCCTGACCGCGCCGCCTGCGAAGTTGCGGCCGGCGAACTGCCCGTCGGCGGCGACACGATTTATCTGAGCGTGGTGGACCGCGAAGGGAACATGGTGTCGCTGATTCAGAGCAACTACGAATCGTTTGGCTCGGGCGTCGTCGCGCCTGGAACGGGATTCGTGCTGCACGATCGCGGCGGGCTTTTCAGCCTGGACCCCGCTTCGCCAAACGCGGTGGCCGGGCGCAAGCGCCCGCTGCACACGATCATTCCAGCATTTTTGCAAAAAGATCAGGTGCGCGTGGCCTTCGGGATCATGGGCGGATGGAACCAGGCGCAGGCTCACGCGCAGTTTGTGGCTGACATCGTAGATTTCAAGATGAACATCCAGGCTGCGCTCGAGGCGCCGCGCTTTACGAAGATGACGTTTTCCGGCTGCGATGTCTTCATGGAAAACCGTATCGCCGGAAACGTGCGCAACGAACTGACGTCGAAAGGCCACCAGATTGACGTGCGCGGCGCTTTCTCCAGCGTCATGGGCGGCGGACAGGCGGTGTTGCGCGACTTCGCGACCGGAGTGAATTACGGCGCGTCGGATCCCCGAAAAGACGGCCAGGCCATCGCCGAACTTCCGCCGGAGTAGAAGAGCATCCGGCATCGTGCGACTTGGCGGTCGAGGCCAGCCGATGAGATTGTGCAAGAGATTTCCACAGGTGTGGTGCAGGGTGAGAATTGTTCCCCTAAAGCCGCCTAATCCGCTCTTAGTGTGCCTGTAAGTCTTTCCCCATCAATATATTGCAGAGAGCCAGTTTGGCACAGTCTGTGCACTGCTGAAAACTGGGCCTGGGTCTGAACGCTGAGGGCGCATCCCGGCCGGGGAGGTTGGCTTGCCCTCGCTCGCGTTCTGCAGATGCAAGATCGGCCCACTGCTCGTTTGGACAGCTTTAGCTCTTTTTGTTCCGCACGGCCGCGCACAAACCCGCGTAGACGTTTCCGGACAATACTCCTGCACGCAAGCGAAAGTACGTGGGAAAGTCATGCCGTGCCGCAGCGCGCCGCTCGTTCTCAAGGGCGATGGGCGCTACGAGATTCGAGGCCGTGAAGGCGAGTACTTCACGAAAGGGAGCTGGCTGGTCCTCACCGATCAGCAAAAGCGGAAGCGCGCGAAGATTGTTCCCGGGCACAAGCTCCTATTCCGCTACCAATGCGGAAAAGGCATGTGCGAGGTCCAGTTCGAGCGGCGCATCGTTGATCTCGGGGTGCTGGGTTTGAGCTGACACCCGGGACGAGATTTCTTTTTGTCGCGTCAAGTTGCTGAGGACCCCGCAATCGCGGCATCAGCGGAGAGAGCGCCCGCGCCGCGGATCATCAGAGCAACCGCTATGGCGATTGCCAGCAGATGGTATTCAATCCCCTCGCCCTTTTGTGTTCCGGACCAGTTTGCGAACAACCCAAAATGACGATGCACCATGACTATCGCAGCAACCATGTTGCACGCAATGCCGAAGGCGGCCACGCGCGTCAGGAGACCGAGAATCAGCCCGATGCCGCCGAAAAACTCGGCAGCGATGGCCAAAAAAGCGAACGGCGCCGGGATGTGCATCATGTCGGTGAAAAAATGCATCGTTCCGGAGAGCCCGTATCCGCCAAACCAGCCGAGCATCTTCTGCGAGCCGTGGGCAAAGAAAACAACGCCGAGCATGAGCCGGAGAATGGTGAGAGCGCCATCGTTCGTTGTGGACATCAACTTTTTGAACATCGTGTGTTCTCCTTGGATGCTGAAATTTCGCTGGCCGCACGCAGGTCCTTGCGGACGGGGTGGCTGCGGTGACCGGGATTATACGCAAGTAGGTCAAGTCGGCGGGGACTTCCCTGCAAATGAAAATGAAAGAAGGTGTCCGGCGCGCTTCCGGGTTCACGGGATTGTACCCATGCCCTGTTCCGAATCCGAGGGGACGTTCGGGTGGATAGACAGGTTTTCCACGGGACGAATTTCACTTGGACGCAACGGGAGATTCAAACGGTCGTGTCTGTAATCCATTGATTATACAGGGAATAAGTGGAGCCCCAGGAACCACTAAGTGTGACGGAAGGCGGCAGAAGCCGGCTTTCCTGCAGAACGGCAACTTCTTTCCCATAGCGGTGTTTTATACTCTGGGAGTTGGAGTTAGACTCCCTTCGGGCCGCGCTCTTCTGTACGGCTCGGGACAGGGGACGCCATGAAGACCAACTTTTGGAGTAAGGCTCGATGGCCCAGGCGGACGACAGCGTTTGGCCTGGTCTTACTCGCCTCGGCGCTTGTGCCAGTGGCGCGCGCCGACCAAGGCGACCCACCGACACGTGTGGCGCGCATCAGCTATGTGAAGGGATCAGTTTCCATGCAACCCGGCGGTGCGGGTGAATGGGCGAACGCCGAGACCAACCGCCCGATGACCATCGGCGACCGGATCTGGGTGGACAAAGATTCCCGCGCCGAGTTGCAGGCAGGCAACGCCACGATCCATTTGGACGGCAACACGGCATTGTCCTTCTTGAATTTGGATGAGCGCACGACGCAGATGCGCGTGGCCGAGGGATTGGTCAATTTCCGCGTTCGCGAGCTGCGCGAAGGCGAATTGTACGAAGTGGACACGCCGAACCTGGCCTTCACCGTTACTCACGCCGGAGATTTTCGCGTGGAAGTGAATGAACAGGGCGACGTGACGAGCGTGACGTCCTTCCGCGGCGAAGGCGAAGTGACCGCCGGCGGCCGCACCTTTGCGGTTCATCCCGAGGAACGCGCGGAATTTCGCGGCACCGAGAGTGTTCAATACGAAACTTCTCCCGCGCCGCGCCCCGATAATTTTGACCGCTGGGCGATGGACCGCGACCTGCGCGGCGAACACTCGCATTCGGCGCAATACGTTTCGCGGGACGTTGTCGGCTACGAGGATCTGGACGATTACGGTTACTGGCGCACCGAGCCGGAGTATGGCCCGGTATGGTATCCGAACACCGTAGCCCCCGGCTGGGCCCCGTACAGCTACGGTTACTGGGGTTGGGAGGATCCATGGGGCTGGACGTGGATTGACTATGCGCCGTGGGGATTCGCGCCGTTCCACTATGGCCGCTGGGCGTTCATCGGCGGTGGGTGGGGCTGGTGCCCGGGCCCGCTGTTCGTGCGGCCCATATATTCGCCCGCATTCGTGAGCTTTTTTGGTTTCGGCGGCGGCTTTGGCTTTGGGTTCGGAGGTCCTATTGGCTGGTGCCCGCTGGGCTTCGGTGAGCCATTCTTCCCGTGGTTTCGTGCGAGCAACGTGTTCATCACCAACATCAACATCAGAAACACGGTGATTAACAACCGGACCATCCTCAACACGACGAACATTCACAACTTCCATCCCATGTTCGCGCACAACCCGCGCGCAGTGACCGCAGTGTCGCACCAAGCGTTTGTTGGGGCACAGCCTGTCAACAAGGCCGCGATTCACTTGACGGCGGGGCAGCTGCGCAACGCGCAAGTGACGCGCGCCTCCTTCTCGCCGACGCAGCAGAGCAGGCTGGGGGTGCGGACCGGCGGCCGCGTGAGTACGCCTCCATCCGCTGTTGAGAACCGCGCGGTCCTCACCCGGAATGCGCCTGCGGCGGCGGCCCGAAATCTACCCGCTCGCTCTGTGAAGGGTGGCGGGCAGGCCATGAACCGCGGCGGAAACCCGATGTTGAATGGTCATGAGGGCATGCCGGTCGGTAAAGACCGCGCACCGACGAACGGTGGCGCGCAAAGTGCGAACCGCGCGAACAACCCGATGCTGAATGGCCATGAGGGCATGCCGGTCGGTAATGACCGCGCACCGACGAACGGGGGCACGCAAGGTGCGAACCGCGTGAACAACCCGATGCTGAATGGTCATGAGGGCATGCCGGTAGGTCGAGATCGTGCCCCGGCGAACAGCGGGCACTCACCAGCCAGCAGCAACCGCGCGCCAGTGAGCAACGAACGCGCACCGATGCTAGGCACACGCGAAGCTCCTTCGCCGGCCATGTCCTCGCGTCAGAGGGAACTGCAGTTGGATAAGCCCCAATCTGCCTTGCGGAATGGCGGCGGAATGCCACAGCGCGGCCCGGCGGGCAGCACTCGCTCCTGGGAGGCTCAGGGCAACGTGACGGATCGCGGCCGGGCACCTCAAGGCTTTAACCGGCCGGCGCCGCCCTCCGCGCCGAGCGGCGGCACGATTCGCGAGGGCCGAATGTCCCAGGGAGATCGTCCACCATGGGCAGGCGGCTCGAACGGCGGTAACGCCGGCGTGCGCGCAGAAAGCCCGAGCCGCAGCAGTTCTGGCAGTCCCCGCGGCGGGATGAGCGCGCCGCAGAATGATCGCCCGTGGCGCGCGCCAGAGAGCGTTTCCCGCGGCAACGCCAGCGGCCGCTCGTTTGAGCCGCCTGCGCAAAGCCGCGGAGAATCTTCACCGCGGAATGGTGGGGGCCCCAGCTACTCGAGGCCATCGCCGCGCAGCAACGAGAGTCCTCGGTATTCGAGCCCATCGCCGCGCAGTTACTCTGCGCCGCGAGGTGGCGGCGGTGGCGGCGGCTATTCCGCACCGAGCCGTTCCTCAGGGGGTGGCGGCTATTCCGCGCCGAGCCGTTCCTCAGGTGGTGGTGGCGGCTATTCCGCGCCGAGCCATTCCTCAGGCGGTGGTGGCGGCGGGAGCCATAGCAGCGGCGGTGGGAGCAGCCATAGCACGGGTGGCGGCAGCTCGCACGGCCGGCACTAATTCAATTCAGCAGCGGGCATTTTTCCGGCCCGCTCCTCTTACAGGGGCGGGCTGGTTTTTTCTCATCGCAGGGATATGACGGCTGCACGCACCTATTTTCGCTTCTGACACATTCCTCCCAGCGCGTTAATTTCCCCCAGCCAATTCGGAGTAGATTGGAGAGTGCAACGGACACAACTCCTGGGGTCCCCTTGGGTTTTATAGCTAAGGGAAAGAGATCACAGATTCTTTCCCGCTTGGAAAAAGTGGCACGGGAATTCAGATGACAAGGAAGTTTTCCCCGGGTAATGCAAAGACAAAAGACAAAAAGGGGAGCGACAATGACGAAGAATCTTTTCCGGATGATCGGCCTGCTCGGCGCGGCGCTTATGCTGCCCGTAATTGCACCGCAGCGAGCGGTGGCCGACCAAGATGACCCGCCGGGCCGCGTAGCGCGATTGAGCTACATGCACGGCGAAGTTTCCTTTCAGCCGGCGGGCACCGACGAATGGGTTTCCGCCGTGGTGAACAGGCCCCTCACAACCGGCGACAAGCTCTGGACCGATAAAGACGCCCGCGGGGAATTGCACATCGGATCGGCGGCGATTCGCCTGCGGGGCGAAACCGGTTTTTCCTTTCTCAACTTGAACGACAATATCGCCCAGATTCGCCTGAATGAAGGCAGCATCGCCATCCATCTGCGTCATCTGGATGACGACGAGACTTTTGAGATTGACACGCCGAATCTGGCGTTCAATCTGCTTCGTCCGGGCGATTATCGCCTGGATGTCAGCGAGGAAGGGGACACCACCGTTGTGACGATCCGCGCGGGGGAAGGCGAAGTGACCGGCGGAGGCCAGGCATTTACGGTCCACTCGGACCAGCGCGCTGTTTTTTCCGGCACAGACCAGCTTGTTCCCGATATCGACACGATTGCCGGCTACGATGATTTCGATAATTGGTGCCGTAACCGCGATCGCCGCGAAGAGCGCTCCGAGTCCGCACGTTACGTTTCCCGCGACGTGATTGGCTACGAAGACCTGGACGAGTACGGCTCTTGGCGTCCGGCTCGGGGATATGGCTACGTGTGGGTCCCGCGCGCGACCGTCGCAGACTGGGCGCCATACCGTTACGGCCACTGGGTATGGGTTTCCCCTTGGGGCTGGACGTGGGTTGATGACGAACCATGGGGCTTTGCTCCATTCCACTACGGCCGCTGGGTCTTCGTGACAGGTTCGTGGTGCTGGGTGCCCGGCCCCCGGCCGGTTGTCGGCGTGGCGTACGTGCGGCCGGTCTATTCGCCGGCGCTGGTCGCCTGGGTCGGCGGCAGGAATTGGGGCGTCGGCCTCGCTGCCGGCGGTGGTCCCACTGTAGGCTGGGTTCCGCTAGGCCCGCGTGAGGTGTACGTGCCCTCGTATCACGTGAGCCGGACGTACGTGACGAACGTCAACGTGACCAACACGACCGTCAACAACGTCGTCAACCAGAACACCAACATAAACAACGTGCATATCAACAACGTTCGTTACGTGAACCAGTCTGTGCCGGGTGCCGTGACGGCGACCTCGCAGAACACGTTCACTTCGGCCCGCCCCGTGGGACGCGACCTGGTGCATGTGGACGCCAGAGCAGCCGCGTCGGCACAGGTGAGCACGGCGGCAGCGCCTGCTGTCGTTCCAGTGAAAGAAAGCCTGATCGGCGCGGGGCGGCCCGTGTCCACCGCGCCGCCAGCCATGCTGCATGAACGGCCAGTCGTGGCTCGGACGGCTCCGCCCGCGCCTCAGCCGACCTTTGAGAAGCAGCAGCAGGCCATTCAGCAAAACGGCGGGCGGCCCTTGGCGCCCTCACAAATTCAGCGGCTCGAGCCTGCCCGCGCGCAGGTGACCGTGACCACACCGGTCAAGGTAGTCGCGCCGCAGGTCAAACCAGTCCCAGTGGAAACGGTCGTTCGCGACAAGGGCGGCCGGCCAAATCAGCCGCCGCAGGTGGGCATGCCGACCAAGCAGGAGGACGCAGGCAAGCCCACGGCAGTGCCTGCACCCCAGAATCAGCCAAATCAGCCGGCTCAGATGAACAGGTCTGGCCAACCCACGCCTCAAAACCAGCCGGGCCAGCCGTCAGGGCAGCCTGGTGCGGGGAATCGACCCAATCGCGACGACCGGACGCAGCCGAACAGCGATAACAAGAATGTTCAACCCAGCACGCCGAATCCAAAGGATCGGGTCACCACGACAACCGAAACAACCGACCGCCGTCGGCCGAACCCACAAACCGACCGCAGCCGAACAGCGATAACAAGAATGTTCAATCCAACACGCCGAATCCAAAGGATCGGGTCACCAACCCGGACGTTCGGCCGGATAACCGGAACGATCGGCCCGACAACCGAAACAACCGACCGCCGTCGGCAGAACCCGCAAACCGTCCGCAGCCGAACAGCGATAACAAGAATGTTCAACCCAACACGCCGAATCCGAGCGACCGACCGAACAAAGGGAACGACCGTCCGGACATTAAGAATCCGGACGTGAATCGTCCGGACCGGCCGGCGGAGAGTCCACGGCAGGTCGAACCCAACCGACCAAACGACCGACCGAGCAACCGGAACGACCAACCAAACGGAAAGGGCGACCGTCCGGATGGAAATAATCCGAATGCGAATCGTCCGGACCGGCCGGCAGAGAAACCGCGGCAGGTGGAACCGGACCGAAAACCGCAACAGGAGCAACAGCGCCCGCAACAACAGCAGGATCAGCAGCGCCAAAAACCGGACCAAAAGCAGCAGCCCCAGCCTCAGCAGCAGCCACAGCAGCAGAAGGTGCAGCAGAAAGAAGCAAAGCCGAAGGAAAAAGAAAAAGAGAAAGAGCAAAAGCAAAAGCCGCGTGAGGATCATCCTCCAAAACTCTAGCGCGGCACATCACAAACACGGTCCGGCTCGGAGCGCCTGTCTCTCGGCAGGCGCTCCGTTTTTCATAGCGGCATCTTTGGGGATTTCGTCCGCTGCACCTCGGGAGTGAAATGATTCTTCCTCTCGCGTAGAATCCTCAGTTCGCGCATGCGTGAGCATTCCACTCGCCGGTCTTTCCGGAAGCGTTTTGGGAACCCCGCCTGGCCTCTCACTCTGTTTCCTTTGCCCGCGTTTCCGGAAATTCGTCGCGGGCAGAATCTTGCAGAAAGCATCCTGGAAGCAGCGCGCCGCCAGCGCATCGAGTTTGAGGCGGGCGACATCGTGGTCGTGGCGCAAAAGATCATTTCCAAGGCGGAGGGCCGCATAGTGTCGCTTCGCAGCGTTCGTCCATCGGCAAGAGCGCGCGCGCTCGCGAAAACTCTCAAAAACGATCCGCGGTTCATCGAAGTGGTGTTGCGCGAATCGCGCCGGATCGTTCGCGCAGGCCCGCGCGTGCTGATCGTCGAGACGCGCCACGGTTTTGTGTGCGCCAACGCGGGAGTGGACCGCTCGAATGTGCCGGGGCGTGATAGTGTGAGTCTGCTTCCACGCCGGCCGGACGATTCCGCGCGGCGGGTTGCGGAGGCCCTTCGAAAGCGCACGGGAAAGCGCCTCGCGGTCATCATCAGCGACACGTTCGGGCGTCCCTGGCGGCTGGGGCTGATCAACGTGGCCATTGGCGCGGCAGGCCTCCGCGTGCTCCTCGATTTGCGCGGCTCGCGCGACCGCACGGGCAAGCGCCTGCATGCTACGATTCTTGCCGTGGCCGATGAGCTGGCCGCCGCTGCCGGCCTGGTCATGGGCAAGGCGGAAGGCGTGCCGGTAGTCATCGTTCGCGGCTACCGCTTTCGGCCCGCCCGGGAAGGCGCGGCTCGCATCATCCGGCCCGCAAAAGAAGATCTGTTTCGCTGAGAAACCGGCGTCTGGTCAACCGCGAATGGCGCGAATGGTCTCATCGAGCAAAAACACGAACGGGAAAATGCAAGAGGCGCTCGATCGCGCGACCAAGGGTTTCGGCCTGGATCGCGAAACTGCCTTGCTGCTGGCCCAACACGCGCCGACCGGCGAGTTGTTGCGCGCGGCAAGCGAAGTCCGCGCGCGAGGGAAGGGCAAAGTCGTCAGCTTCTCGAAAAAGGTGTTCATTCCGCTCACGACGCTGTGCCGCGATTACTGCAGTTATTGCACCTTCCGCAAAGATCCGGGCCAGCCCGGCGCGCATTTCATGTCCCCGGAAGAAGCGCTTGCGCTGGCGGAGGCGGCGCGTCGTGCCGGATGCAAGGAGGCGCTCTTCAGCTTGGGTGACCAGCCGGAGCGCATTTTTCCCGAGGCAAAGGAGTTTCTCGCGCGGAGGGGCTTCGCGCGCACGCTCGATTACGTGGCGGCGATGAGCGAACTCGTCCTCTCCAAAACCGGGCTGCTCCCGCACGCCAATCCGGGTGTGATGGATCGCGCCGCGCTCGAGCGTTTGCGCGAATCGAACGCCAGCGTTGGCTTGATGCTCGAAAACGTGAGCCCGCGCCTGCTGCGCGAGGGCGGGCCGCACGAAAAGGCCCCGGACAAGGTTCCCGCACTGCGCCTGCGGACCATCGAAGAGGCCGGGCGGCTCTCGCTGGCCTTCACGACGGGGATCCTGATCGGCATCGGCGAAACTACCGCAGAGCGCGTGGATTCGCTCCTGGCAATCCGCGCGCTGCACGAAAAATACGGCCACATTCAGGAAGTCATCGTACAGAATTTCCGCGCGAAACCCGATATCCCCATGGCGGCGCATCCGGAGCCGTCGCTCGAAGAAATGCTGCGCACGATTGCGGTCGCGCGGCTGATTCTTGGACCCGAGATGAACGTGCAAGCGCCGCCGAATCTCAGCTACGACGATTTTCCCCGCCTCCTCGATGCTGGAATCAACGACTGGGGCGGGATTTCGCCGGTCACGCCCGACTTTATCAATCCCGAAGCCGCCTGGCCGCAGATTGCGCGTTTGCGCCGCGAAACTGAAGCGGGCGGATTTGTGCTGCGCGAGCGTCTTGCGATCTATCCGGAATTTCTCGCGCAGCCGCGGTTCCTTTCTGCCGCAGTCCGCCAGCGCGCGGAAGGGCTCGCCGATGGGTCTGGCTTTGCGCGCGAAGACCTATCTGCGGGGGCGGTCGGCGCGCAGGCTGCAGGTACTGCCGGATGAAGCCCACGCAGTCGAGGAAGGAGGGCGCGCGCATCGCGGCGCTCGCGGGCGGCGTTGGCGCGTCGAAGCTGCTCCTCGGCCTCTACCACGAATGCCATCCCAAAAAACTTACGATCATCGCCAACACCGGCGACGACATCGTTCTCCATGGACTAAAAATCTCCCCCGATCTGGACATCATCACCTACACCCTCGCGGGGATCGTCAACTCCGCGAAAGGCTGGGGATTTCGCGGCGAGACATTTCATGCGCTGAAGCGGCTGAGCGTCTTCGGCCGCGAGACATGGTTCAACCTGGGCGACCGCGATCTGGCGACGCACATCCACCGGACGGCCTTGCTCGGAGAAGGGAAGACGCTCGCCGAAGCGGCCGATTCCATCCGGATTGCGCTTGGCGTCAAAGCGCGCATCCTGCCGATGTCGAACCAGCCGGTTCCAACGATCATCGAGACGCGCGAAGGAGCGCTCCATTTTCAAGAGTATCTCGTGAAGCGTCGCTCCGAGCCCGTCGTGCGCGGCATCCGTTTTGCCGGCGTTGAGTCAGCCGAGCCCGCGCCAGGCGTTCTCGAGGCAATCCGAGAAGCGGGACGGATTCTGATTTGTCCCAGCAATCCGCTGATCAGCATCGGTCCGATCCTCGCGGTGCCCGGGATTCGCGAAGCGCTGCGAGCACGCAAGCGCGATGTGCTCGCCGTGTGTCCCATCGTCGGGGGAAAGTCACTGAAAGGCCCGTCCGATCGCATGCTCGCGCAATTGGGCCACGAAGTTTCCGCGCGCGGCGTTGCTCGGCTCTACGCCGATTTCGCCGGAATTTTCGTTGTCGATCCGGCGGATAAAGCTCAGGTTGCGTCCATCCGTTCCCTGGGAATGGAAGTTGTCGTGATGCCGACCGTAATGAACACGCTCCCGCAAAAGCGCGCGCTCGCGCGCGCCCTGCTCACCCTCATGCCCTGAGCATCGCCGTTGGCTTGC
Source organism: Acidobacteriota bacterium (assembly GCA_003224195.1). GTDB lineage: Bacteria > Acidobacteriota > Terriglobia > Acidiferrales > UBA7541 > Acidiferrum. The sequence continues at coordinate 13,810 of QHYP01000214.1, forward strand.
AATTCCAATTCGCCCGGGAGCATCCCGTGTCGGGCGGGCTCTTGACAAAGGAGGCCGACAGTCGGATATTTCCATAGGTTGTCTATGTAGCCTGTCTATGTAAGGAGGCGCCCTCATGCCGCGAGAGGAGATCCCGCCGGGAACCCTCGATCTGCTGATTCTCAAAACGCTGGCTCGCGGCGAAGAGATGCACGGCTACGAGATTGCCCGTTCCATCCAGCGAGTTTCCGAGGACGTGTTGCAAGTCGAGGAAGGCTCGCTCTATCCCGCTCTCCAGAGGATGTTGATCAAAGGCTGGGTGAAAGCGGAATGGGGCGCCACGGCGGAGAATCGCCGCGCGCGCTATTACCGCCTCACCGCGGCGGGCCGCAAGCGGCTCGAAGCCGGAGTTTCGCAGTTCCGAAGAGTTGTCCAGGCTATTACCCGAGTGATCCAGACAGCCTAAAGGAGTGAGTGTCATGCGCTCCCTGTTCGCACCCCTGCTCGAACGACTCAGCGAGCTTGGCCGCCGTGTCCGCATGCTGGTGCGCCGCGAGCGGTTCGACCGCGAGCTCGAAGATGAGATGCGACTGCACCGAGAGATGAAAGAGCGTGAGTTTGTGGAAGCAGGGGTTTCGCGGGAAGAAGCTCACTATGCGGCGCGCCGCCGATTCGGCAACGCCACTCTGCTGAAGGAATCCAGCCGCTCCGCCTGGGGCTGGACTTGGCTTGAAGATACTGTGCAGGACGTGCGATACGCTTTTCGTTCCCTCCGGAGGAATCCCGGCTTCGTTTCCGTAGTGGTTTTCTCCCTGGCTCTGGGCATCGGGGCAAACAGCACCATTTTCAGTGTTATGAACACGCTGCTTTATCGCCCGCTCCCTTATCACGGCGCAGACCGGCTGGCGGCTATCTGGGAAACGCCGCTCGGCCACGCCGACCAAAGGCAGGCTCCGCCCATCGCCGAGCTGCTGGATTGGCGGAAGCAGAACCACGTTTTTGAAGACATTGCCTTAACCAGCGGCACCGAATCCTCTATTCTCTCCGGGACCGACGGACCCGAACCCATTCGCATTCAGGATGTCACGCCAAATTTTTTCGATCTGCTCGGTATGAAGCCCATCCTGGGGCGGATCTTTACCGCCGACGAAATGCAGGAACTCACGCAGACGGTGATCCTTAGCGATTCTTTTTGGAAAAGGCATTTCAACGG
>QHYP01000215.1 GCA_003224195.1 Acidobacteriota bacterium
ATTCTGGCGACGCGCGCCGCGTACAAAGCGCTCGGCAAAGACCCCGCGCGCTACCGCGGCTCGGCCGAGGCCCTCCTTCGGCGGGTGATTGCGGGTAAAGGACTGCCGCTCATCAACGCGGTGGTGGACATCATCAATCTCGTCTCGGTGGAGAGCCGCCTGCCCGTGGGGCTCTACGATCTGGAGCACGCGAACGGCAATATCGTATTTCGTGCGGGGCGTGCGGGCGAAACCTACAAAGGCATCGGGAAATACGACTTGAATCTCGAGGGTTTGCCGGTCTTTTGCGATGCGCTGGGCCCGCACGGCAGCCCGACCAGCGATTCCGAGCGGACCATGGTCACAAGCGCGACGACGCAAGTGCTCGCCGCCCTCGTTTCCTTTGGTGGTGCGGATACTCTCGACCGCTGGGCACGGCGGATGAGCGAATTGATGACGCGGTACGCGGACGGAAGTGAACTGCAATCGCGAATTGCCGAGTGAGCTAATTCTTGCTCACAACTTCCGTGGGAAGAGGAGCTTCCCGCTGCGCCGGGCGGCGATCGGCGTTGAGCCAGCCGCGGGCGGCGAGGAGTTCGGCGTTCAACAGAGCCGCGCCGGCGGCGCCGCGGACAAGATTATGCGAGAGCAGGGTGAACTTCACGTCGAGGAGGTGGCATTCGCGCACGCGGCCGACGACCGCGGCCATGCCGTTTCCAGCGTTCAGATCGCGGCGCGGCTGCGGGCGATCGTGCTCGTCCAGCACAACGACGGGATGACGCAGAGCAGTCGGAAGTGAAGCCAGCTCCGCGCTTACTTCAAACGACCGCAGCGCTTCGCGGACGTCTGCCGGTGAAGCTTTCTTCCGGAGCTTGACCGAAACGCATTCCAGGTGGCCGTCCTGGACCGGCACGCGCGTGCACTGCGCGCTCACGCGCACGCCCGCATCGACAAACTTCGCCCCGTCCCACGCGCCGAGCAGCTTACGCGGCTCGGTCTCCATCTTCTCTTCTTCGCCGCTGATGAACGGCACCACGTTGCCGAGAATATCGAGCGACGCCACACCGGAATAGCCCGCGCCGGAGACGGCCTGCAGGGTCACGACGAACACCTGTTCGAGACCGAACGCATCCGCGAGCGGCTTGAGTGCGAGAACCAGACCCGCCGTCGAGCAATTTGGGTTCGTCACAATGAATCCTGCATCCCAGCCCCGGCGGCGCTTCTGCTCCACCAGCGCGTCGAGATGCGCCGCGTTGACTTCCGGAACGAGCAGCGGAACGTCCGGCTCCATGCGGTGATTTTTGCAGTTGCTCACCACGGGATAGTCCGCGCGCGCAAACTCGGTTTCCACATGGCCCGCGACGCCGGAATCGAGCGCGGAAAAAACAAAGTCGCAATCGAGCGAAGGCTCCAGGTGCTTCACGACAAGGTCGCCCGCCTCCGGCGGCAGCGGCGCGTCCACATGCCAGCGCACCGCTTCGGCGTAAGGGCGACCGGCCGAGCGCTCCGACGCCGCCACTTCGGTCAATTCAAACCACGGGTGATGCGAGAGCAGATGAACCAATCGCTGGCCAACGATTCCCGTCGCGCCCAGCACGCCCGCGCGCCAGCGTTTTTGGTCTCGTCCACACGGAGCTGGATTCATGCGGCACCTTCCGCCACAGCCTCGCTCCAGGCCGCTCTCTCCGGCCCGATGCGCGTGCCGCGCGCGTGCGGCTTGAACGTGTTGCGCACCCAGACGACCAGGCGCGTCTTCGCGGCGAGGGGAAGTACTTCCGCGTGCAGGACCTTCGCGCCGCTGGCCGCCAGCGCGTACGCTTGCGCATACGTCACGTCGGACAGCAGACGCGCGTCCGGCGCCGCGCCCGGGTTCGCCGTGTACACGCCGTCCACGTCGGTCCAGATGACAAGCTCGTTCGCATCGAGTACGTGCGCAACGATGGCGCCCGAATAGTCCGAACTGTTCCGGCCCAGCGTGGTGATGCGGCCGTCGCGCGCGGCGCCGATGAAGCCGGTCACGACGGGAACGATACCCGCTTCGAGGAGCGGTCGCAAAACTTCGCGGCCGTTGCGCTTGGATTGGGCAATGTCCGGCTTGGCGTTGCGGAATTCGTCCGAGGTAAGCAGGAAATCGGAGGAGACGACCCGTGAAGCTGGCACGCCGAGCTTTGCCAGGGCGGCGGCAAAAAGCCGCGCGCTGAACCGCTCGCCGAACGAGGCCAGCCGGTCGAACAGCGCCGCGTCCACTTTTCTCTTGCCCTGGAGCGGCAAATCCTGCAGCAGGTCCCGGCCGAGCGACTGCAGGTCCCGTTTCACCTGCGCATGCTCATCCGAATTCAAGTGGAGTTCCCGCAGCGCGTCGTTGTGGAGATAAAGGAGGAATTCGGCTTCCGCGCGGGCGAGACCAAAGGCGCCCTCCACGAGCGACTGCGCAATGGACAGCAACCGGTCGGTGACCCCACGCATCGCGGAAACCACGACGGCGAGCCGCGCCTGCCGACGCGCGTCGCGCACCAGTGCCGCGGCATGCAGGATCCGGTCCGCCCCAGCGAGCGAACTGCCGCCGAATTTGTAGACAAACAGAGGAAGTTGCCCGGAGAGCACACCCGCCAGCTCGGCCTGGGCTCCCACTGCCCCGCTTTGCGGGTGTAGCGCGGCGGCGCGCGAGCCAGGGCCGGGGCCCCGGCCCGCCGGTGCGAGGCCGCGTTCCTCGACGACAGATTCCTGCGCCTGATCTGAACTCATGGGACCGCTCCTCATGAACCGTCAGGAGCTTTGCTGGGGAGGGAGGACCTACCCGCCGCCAGCTTGCTTCTGGCGGTGGGTTGAAGTTTCCGTTTACTGCCCGGCTACCTTCCACGCGCCAGAAGCGCACTTAGTGGTGGTCATAATAATCGTAGTGCCCATCGATCCCGTCGAGGTCATGACCATCGGCTTGCCGGACGTGGAACTCATCAAAGAAAGCTTACCACGCGCCCCCAGCCTCCAGTAACCGAAAATTTCGATACACGCAATTCGTTTATTAAAGGGTTCGTGGCCGCCGTGCTCGGGATGAAAATTCATCTCGGTCCAAGTAGCGTCCCGAGCTGAAACCTGCGGAAAGTCCATAATGAACTGATGAAAAAGCACTTATCGCTTGAAGTTTTCCGGCAAGAGCCCGGTTAGAGCAGCACGGGTCGGGAGGCGCAATGGCGCGCAAGCGATCCCCCAAACCATGTGAGACGGGGCGGGACGGCAAAGTGACTGCCAGTCACCGCGGCTGCCCAATTTTTGAGGAAGCAATAAGTTAAATTACTTCATTAGGTAGAAATTTTGCTATCCTCAAGGAAACTCGAGGAACGCATCAGCCCTCCGTACTCGAAAGAGAGGGGAGAAATCCCTTTTCACCCGGCCAATCTTCAATTTGGGGGTAAGAATAATGTCTGCACAAAAATTGGCCGCGCGCTGGGCCCTTGCTGTTGTTTCCATCTGCGGCTTGCTCGCTCCCCTGAGCTTGCGAGCGCAGAAGGAGGTCATGGGAGAGCTTCGGTTCTCCGGAGCAACCGAAGTCGATAAAGATTCGGGGGTGTGGATTGACGGGCAATACGTCGGCTTCCTGAAGGAACTCAAGGGAGATAAGAAGATCGTGCTTCTTCCCGGAGAGCACGAGATCGTGGTCCGGCAAACCGGCTATAAAGACCTCGCGAGAAAAATCGTCGTGGAACCCAAACAGACCCATCTCGTTCGCGTGAGAATGGAGAAAGATGCACGGGCGCTATACCCGACCGTCACGGCAGAGGTGAAGCTGAATGTCCTTCCCGAACGGGCTGCTGTTTTCGTCGATGATGCCTATTTTGGGCACGCCAGTGAATTCGGCGGAACCTTCCACTCCATGCTGATCAGCCCCGGAAAACACCGCATCAAAATCGCCTTACCGGGTTACCGCACGTTCGAGATGGAGGTCAATCTGGCGGCAGGCCAGAAGTCCGAAATCAAGACCGAACTGGTCAAGGGCAGCGTCGAGCAGGCCAGCCCATTGATCAAACAGGTTAAGCAGCCGTAGCTGGGTACCTGGAAGCTGGCACGGGAAGGTTTGTAACCACTTTTCAACTCTTATGTAACCCACAATGCCCGTGTGAATGCACGCGACGGCGGCCGCACAACTGCCTGGTTCCCAGCAGTGGCGATCTGCAACAATCTCAGCCTTTCATTTGCTCGGTGAGGTAGATCGGCAGGGTGAGCTGCTCGATGAGGGAGAGCTGTGTCTCGAGATAGTCCACATGCTCTTCTTCGTCCTTCAGAATCTCTTTCAGGAAATCGGCGGTGGCGTTGTCGGCGGCCTTGCGGCAGGTCTCGACCGCTTTGTTGTAAGCGGCGACGGCGCCCTTCTCGAGTGCAAGGTCGTTCTTGAGCTGCCCCGGCACGTCCTTGCCGATATTGATTTGGCCGATTTCGTTCATCTTCGGCAAACCTTCAAGAAACAGAATGCGCTCGATGATGGCTTCGGCGTGCTTCATCTCGCCGATGGCCTGTTTTTTGGTCAGCTCGGCGAGGCGCTTGTAGCCCCAGTTCTCGCACATCTCGGCGTGCAGAAAATACTGATTGATGGCCCCGAGTTCCTCTTTGAGCATGTCCGACAGCGCTTCGAGCACCTCGGCGTTGCCTTTCATCTTCGCGACCTCCTGATTTGCGTGCGCAAGTATAGAGCAGAACCTCCACCGCGGCCTATGAAACCGGCACGCAAGGGCGAAGTATGCGGACTGCAACCGAAGACAAGCTCAGCTTTCGAAGATCAGACTCGAGCAGGTGAGTCCGCTCTCCGCTTTTTGCAGCTCGGAAATATCGAGCGGCGCAACGCGGAAGCCCCGTGCCTCGATTCGCTCTCGCGTCTTCGGAAAAGAAGCAGGGAAAATCACGGTGTCGCCGATCGCCAAAGCGTTTCCCGCATGCGGCTCGTCCAGCTCGACATCAATCCAGTCGTAGTCGGCAAACAGTGCTGTGCCGAACCAATTCCGATTCGCGAGAAGAGTATTCCGCCCCAGAAACGTGACAGCGGACTTGAGATGCAGGCAACCCGTGACCGCAACAGGAATGACTTCGTAGGCGTGACGCGAAAGAATCGCCGACAGTTGCCGGACGCCTTCTTTGTTGGTCCGGCGCGAGTAGCCAACAAAGACTCTACGGCCGATCCGCAGCACATCACCTCCTTCTATCATGCCGGGCAAGGCAACGCGCTCGATCGGCCGGAATTTCGCGAGTGCTCTCTCAATCGAAGCCGCCTCGCGCCGTCGCGTATCCGTGCCGAGCGGAAGAATCACGGCCAGCTCGTCTAGCACAATGGCCGGGTCTTCTACGAACATCGAATCCGGTAAATCCGGCTCTGCGGGCAGCGACATGACGCGCGCGCCAAGCCTTCTCAGCAGCTCTTCATAATCCTGGTGCTGTCCGGCGGCCTTGGCGTGATCGATTGGCTTGCGCTCAAGAAAGGTCAGCTCGCACCGCGAAAGCGCGGGACTTACAGCCCGCGTGATGGCGGTGAGCATCCGGGGCCTTAATGCGCCACCGACGCGAGAACGAGCGGAGTTTCGCGGCCGCGCGCGGTCACGCGCTCGACGCGCTCGACCGTGCCATGACGCACGATCAGCGCGTCGTCGAAATTGTTCACCGTCGGGCAGACGTGCCGCGGCAAGAGGCAGAGAAATTCCCCGATGGCAGGAACTGCAGCACCCGGCGGCACCTCGAGGGGAAGATGCTCCTCGGACGGCTGCAGCGGCGTCAGCTCGGGCCGCCCGAGGACCACACAGGTCGGTACGCCCGCGTCAGCGGATACGCTTTTGTGGCCCGCGTCGCAGGTGACGATGTTCGGGGCAGGGTGGCTGATCACGCGCGAGACAACCATGACGGCGGGCCGCAAACCGTACTCTGCGGGGAGCAGCGAGAGACTCGTAGCGTCGCCATAGACGACCGTGCCGGGCGAAACGCGATGCACAAACCGCGACGACCGAAACCCTGCGTACGCAAGCGAGCATGGAAGCGTCGGCGTGCCGGCCGTGACCATTTCGGGTATCGCAACGCCGCCCGCTTCAAGCGCCGCGACCAAGCTCATGAGTTGGTCGTAGCCGCGATGAGCCGCCGCCGTGCGTTCCGCGAGATTTTCCTGCCGGAGCTGGCCGTCATAATAATGAAGGCCGCGGAATTCGAGACCTGCGCCCCGAATCGCCCGCACGACGCCGAGCACCTCCTCCGTGCGGTCGGGCGCAACGCCGGTGCGGTTCATTCCCGGATTCACGTCGACGAAGAGACTTACTGTGCTCCCGGCCCAAATCGCAACGCCGGCAGCGGCTTCGACGAGCGCTGAGACGCGCACGCCCGGAAATTGCCGCGCCATTTCCTTCACGCGCGCCGCATTCGCGCCTTGCATGGGATAGGCCACGAGGACATCGCGGGCACCGGCGCGGCACGCCGAGAGCAGCTCGAGCGTCGTCGCACATTTGAAATCCACTACGCCCGCTTCCACCAGACCCTGCATGATGAACTCGAGCTTCGC
>QHYP01000216.1 GCA_003224195.1 Acidobacteriota bacterium
GTCATCGAACACGTTGAGAGTCCGATCGGTTTTCTTCGCAACGTCGGCAGGCTGCTGGCTCCCGGTGGCGTTGGGGTTATCACCACTCCGAATGTGGACTCACTCCCGGCGCGGCTCAAGTTTCTTATCTTCGGCAAGATCCGCACGATGGATGAGCGCAGTGAGCCGACCCACATCACACCAATCTTTTGTGATCTTTTGCGCCGTCAGTTCCTTCCCCGGACAGGGCTGAAACTCCGCGAGCATCTTCTCTTTCCTCCCGATGGGTATCAGCTCACCCGCAAGCCTTTTGCTTGGATTCTCCGCGCCGTCGCCGCAGCTCTTCCGGGAGACTTGCTGCTTGGCGACAATCATGTTTTCGTTCTGGAAGCCGCGTCATGAGGATCCCGGGGGTTCTCTCCTACAGCCACAACCGTCGCGGTCCGCTTGTCGCCTTGGCTTTCGCGACTCTTGTGTTCCTCTCCGCCTATAAAGTCGCCATGTATATCGTCTCTGGCGAGACCGCGAACCTTATCTACATCGGCATGACCGTCGTCGTCCTTGCCATCGTGGTTGCCATCCTCAATAACTGGCGCAACGGCCTCTATCTGTTCCTGGGATGGCTTCTCTTTGAAGATCTGGCGCGCAAGTATCTCGGCAACAACATGGCGATCTATTTTGGCAAAGACTTCCTCGTCGCCGTCGTTTATATCGCTTTCATCGCTGCCATCCGCCGGAAAGAAGTGCCAACCTTCCGGCCGCGCTTTCTTCTGCCTCTCGTCATCTTCATGTGGTTCGGCGTGCTCCAGGTTTTCAATCCGGCCTCCACGAACCTGGCCATTGGAGCGCTCGGGTTGAAGCTGTATTTCTACTATGTTCCGCTCGTTTTCATAGGCTACGCGCTGGTCGATTCCGAAAAGGATCTGCGGCGCTTTTTCATCGTCAATATGGTTCTCGCCATCGTGATCTGCGGGCTCGGAATCGTACAGTCCATTCTGGGCCATTCGTTCCTGAATCCGGCCACTCCTCCTGAGGATCTGAAGGAACTCAGCACGCTCTACCGCCTGGCCCCAATCTCTGGTGTCCTCGTTTATCGTCCTACCTCTGTTTTTGTCAGCGACGGGCGGTTTGCCTCCTACGCGGTCATGGCGTGGATTCTTGCCGTCGGGTTCGTGGGGTTCCTGCTTCTCAGGAGTCGTCGTGGGCGTACTTTCGCGTACCTGGCTCTGGCAATCATCTCCGTCGGAATTGTCATGACCGGCTCGCGGGGAGCGTTTGTCTGGATGGGCCTCAGCCTCTTGATCTGCGGCGCCGCATTTCTCTGGGGTGCGCCGTGGCGTCAGGGAAAAGCGTTGCGTGTCGTCCGCGCGTTGCGGCGCACGCTTGTGGTAGCCGGTCTCGCGCTCCTGCTCTTGCTCGCCGCCTATCCGGAGGCACTGACTTCGCGCCTCGCGTTTTATTCGGAAACTCTGTCTCTCGACAGCCCCGCGGGCGAACTCACCTATCGCGCGCGAGACTACCCCATGCAGAATTTCCTGCTCGCCTTCGAGTACCCCCGCTGGCCCTACGGCTACGGCATCGGCACCGCGTCCCTCGGGATGCAGTACATGGCGCGAATCCTGAAAATCAAATCCCCGGTCGCGGGCGTCGAAAACGGCTACGGCTCTCTGATTGTCGAGCTGGGAATTTTGGGCCTCGTGCTCTGGATCGTCTGGACAGTGGCCCTTGTGCTGGCTTCCTGGAAGGTTGTGAAGCGCCTGCGTGGCTCGCCGTGGTTCCCCTTGGCCTTTGCGGTCGCTTGGTTTGCATTCCTTCTTCTTTTTCCGCTTACGTACGGTGGTATCGTGCAATACCAAAACTACGTCCTCAATGCCTATCTCTGGCTGCTCGTTGGCATCCTCTTCCGGCTGCCCTACATCGCCCAATCCGCCCTGAATGCCGCGACCGAACAAACTGCAGTCGGGACGCGCTGACGTGCGCCTTGCGGTTGTGTCTCCCTTCGTGGACCGCCGCCATGGCACGGAACGCGCCCTTGCAGAGCTGCTCGAACGCCTCGCTCGCGACCATCATTGTGAAGTTCATCTCTACGCCCAGCGCGTAGCCGATCTCGCTGTTTCGCCGCCGCAGCGGCTCCCGGCAAATGGCTCCATCGTCTGGCATCGAATTCCGGCCATCTCCGGGCCGCAATTGGTTCAGTTTCTTTTTTGGTGTTTTCTGAACTCGGTCATCCGGACATGGGATCGATTCGTACGCGGATTGCGCATCGATGCCGTCTTGTCTCCCGGGATCAATTGCTTCGATGCCGATGTCATTCTTGTTCACGTCGTGTTCCATCGGCTTGACGAACTGCGGAAAGAATCCGCTCCGGGCGGACTGCGCGGAATCCATCGGCGTCTCTATTACCGCATGATGTGTGCTTTCGAGCGCTGGGTCTACGTCAATCCCCGCGTACGCCTCGCGGGCGTCTCCCGCCACACCGCCAGCCAGCTTCTCCGCTACTTTGCTCGGGACGATGCCGCCGTGACGCCGCACGGTGTGGACTCAAACACCTTCTGCCCAATGGCGTGCACGCGCCGCCGTGCCGGCGCTCGTCATCGTTGGCGGTTCATCGAAAGCGAAATCGTGCTTCTTCTCATCGGCAACGACTGGCGCAACAAGGGCCTGACCGCGCTTCTCGAAGCCGCTGCGCTTTGCGGCGATTTGCCTTTGCGCTTGCTGGTCGTTGGCGATGAAGACGTGGCGCCTTTCGCCGGGTTGGAATCCCGTTTGGGATTATCTCATCGCGTCACGTTTGCGCCGCCCTGTCGCGATGTTCTTGATTTCTTCGCTGCCGCCGACGTGTATGTTGCCCCGTCGCTCGAGGACTCGTTCAATCTGCCGGTCCTCGAGGCCATGGCGTGCGGTCTGCCGGTGATCGTCAGCGCGTGCGCGGGCATCAGCGACTGGATCCATGATGGACTGGACGGGATTCTCCTACGGGATCCGAAAGATGCAGCGGAACTCGCTGCCAACCTCCGCAACTTGCTGCGGAATCCCGATGCAATGCGGCGTCTCGGCGAAGCGGCGGTGCGCACAGCCTCCGATTTCACGTGGGAACGGCACGCCGCGGTCGTTCACGCTTTGCTCGTCACTCAGTGCGCGCAGAGGCGCTAGTGTCTGGCCACATTGGCCGCGGCATTTCGCCGCGTCTCAACTCCTCGCCGCGTCGCCTCCAGTGTAAACGTCAGCGATTCGCGCGGAATGCTCGTTACGAACGAGCCGATCAGCCACGCCAGCACGGGCGGGATGTCGCGCGTCAGCGAAACCGACTCGCTCTGGACATAGGTTCCGCCGTCGCGCTCCTCCATCCGCCACCAAGTTTCCATCTTCCACAGGAAGCCGCCGTCTTCTCCCGGAGGCTTTTCGCGCTCATCGCTCTTTCCCGCGTTCTCTACTTCCGCAATTCGCACGGCCGAACTCCGGCTGTGCGCGCGCGCCGGCGAATCGTGGAAATATCGCACGTCATGCTGCGTGTTGAGCACAACCGTAATCACCTTGTGCCTGCGGAAACGCAAAAACACCCGAAAATGTTCGGCGTCGCGCGATTCGATCCGCGAGCGTTCGACGTCTGGTGCGTAGTAGCTTGCGTGATGGTCGTAGTCCTCCAGAAGAGCCAGGGTCTCTCTCAGCGTTGCCCCGGGAACGAAAATGACGCCGATCCAGTGATGGATCAGTCCGCCCTTGCACGGGATGGCGCGGCCATTCTCGCGAGTCTCCCGCCTCTCGATCTTCACGGAGCCGCGCCTTAACTCGGCGTAGGCAGCCGTGCGCTCCGCTCCAGGCAAGTCATCAATCCAGAAAAATGGCGCGCCCTTTCGTAGCTCCTCTTCGTTGCGCGCCTCTGTTAGCTCCACGTAGTGATCGAATGCCGCAAGCGCCTCGGAGCGAAGATGCGGAGGCTCGGCCGCGTCGGCCTTTGCAGCACCGCACCGCGCGAACCCGGCGCACAGCAACAGTATCGCGGCGCCCGCGCGCAGGCGGGTGCCGGAGGAAAACGACAACTGTCGTGGTCGCTTGTCACTCGATTGGAGCTTCGACATCATGTCGCCACCACAATCTTGCAGGCTTTTGCGTCTGGCGCAACCGGCGCACACTTCTTTGTAAGCATTTTCACTGCCGCATCATCTCGCGGGCAGTTTCAGACATCGCCTTGTAGGGGGAAGAAAGAGGGAAGACCATTGGCGGGTTGGGTAGCACGCATACGGCCCCTTGCGGAACCGCTGTCCCCGCGCGGCGCCCAACCCGTCCGATTGAGGCTAGCGGGCAGACCAGGAGCACTCAATGGGCCGCGCGAGCCAATCCGGGGGTACCGGGGTACTAGCAGCAAAATACAGGTATCTCTTTTTGTTTGTTACAGTTATGGAGAATCTCACCGACAGAGCGTCCCGATTACTCAACCTCCCGCGTTGACGCCGCTCAGGATTCCCCCGATGTGCGCGGTCAACCCGATGAGCCCCATCACTCCAAGTTCGATCCCGAGAATGTAGGTGGGCAACGTTTCCTTGGAACGGCCACCCAGATCATCGCGGACGATAACATCCCGAGCGCCAGGTGCAGCAGCAAATTCCCCCTCAGCCGCTGTCCCTGGAGTTGCCATTGCCACGCCAGCAGACCAGTGGCGACGGTCGGCAGAGTCATGATCGCCGCGACGGACAAATTGTAATGAGCGGCTGCGGCCAGCGCACTTCGCTTCGTCCAGCGCGCCAGGAAGTCGAAGGCCACGCTGGTCATGCACAGCGCGATCGGGAAATGAACGAGCACGACGTGCTGGGCGTGCTTGGCCTCGAGCGCGGCCTTCAGGTCGAAAGGGTTCAACACGGCCCGGTCCTCACTGCACCACGACCTTGGCAGTCATCTTGGGGTGAATCGAGCAGAAATAGGGGTACGTCCCCGCCTTCGTAAACGTGTAGGAGAACTTCTCATCGGTATCCAAAACCTTCGACTTGAAGGCTCCATCAGTGCTCACAACCGTGTGCGGAATGTCGTCTCGGTTTGTCCACGTCACCGTCGTTCCCGCCGCGATCGTCAGCGTTTGCGGCCCAAAACTGAAATTGTCGATCTTCACTTCGGCCATAGCCGCGGGTTTCTCCTGCTGATTTGCCCGAACATTCCTCTGGCCCGCGAAGAGCAGACCGAGGGCGATCACCACCGGCGCTGCCAGGCAGAATCTCCATGCTGCTTTTCTAAGAGTCATTTTTTTCTCTCCCTGTCTGAAGTTTCCGTCGCGTTACCCAAGACTCGAATCCACCACCGCTAGCGCGTGCTTCCCGCGCACGTAGTTCACATCGGTGATTCCCAGCAGACTCCGCAATTGCTCGGCAGGCACCTTCATCGGTCCCGGTGAATCCGCTTTCCCCGGCTGCGGCTGCGGAAACGCTGTCGACGCCGCTGTATGAAACGTCACGTTGCCCTCAATCTTCTGCATGGTCTGGTGAATGTGCCCGTTCAGGACCGTCACCGATCCAAAGCGCTTCAGGTACGCAAGCGCCTGCCCGCTGTCCTCGGTTCCCCAGCCCCATTCCGGATACACGCTCCAGAGCGGAATATGCGCAAACACAATGATCGGAGTGCTCGTCTGCAAGTGCTTGACGTCATCTTCGAGCCACTCGAGTTGTTCGTGTCCCAGCGTGCCGAGCCCTCCGGCCTTCAGGTTCAGCACGTTCACCAAGCCGATGAAATGCACGCCCTTCTTGTCGAAGCTGTACCACCCTGCGCCCTTCGCTTCTTTGCCGTAGCGCTCGAGATACTGCTTCCCGTCGTCGTTCAGCACGTCGTGTTCGCCGGGAACGAAAACCACGTCCTTCGCTCTCGCGCCCTTCAAAATCTGGTCCACCGTGTCGAATTCCTCCGGTTTTGAAAGGTGGCTGATGTCGCCTGTGTGCAGCAGGAACTCCGGCGGCGTGGCCAGCGCGTTGATTTTGTCCACGGCAGCCCTCAGCGTTCCCGCAACATCGGGGTTCGCGGGCTTGTTGAAGCCCATGTGGCTGTCGCTGATCTGCACGAAACTCAGCTCCCCTTTCATCTCCTCCGCCGCAACTTCCGAAATCCGGCTGAGGCTGTAGGATTTCAGGACGCCGCCTTGAATAACGCAGAAGGCTCCCGTCCCGGCCCATGCCATGCACTTCAGGAAGCCTCGCCGGTTGATTCCGTCGCGGTTGTGGTCATACACGATCTCGTCTTTTGCCTTTTGTTCAGTCATCATTCTCCTCCGGCGTTCCGAATGCCTCGCGCGGACTCGGCCGCTTGGCGGTCGCAATCCAATACGAACGGGCGCGGGTGGAAACGACCCAGGGGAGCACCCGCGCCGTTCATGGACGCGTTTCATCTCTCTAAACCGCCCGCGGGCGCGTCTTATTCCCTGTGGGCGGAAGCGCCATGAAAAGGAATCTTCAAGCAGTCTTCAGGGGAATAAATTCGCGTAGGATGCGGTTCTTACAATGAAAGAGCAGGATCAGGGGAGATCGCCGGACGTGCAGGACTCGCAGGACCGGGAGCGATTCGAGCGGCTCGTGCTGCCCTATATGGACGCTGCCTATAATTTGGCGCGCTGGCTCTTGCGCAACTCGCACGACGCCGAAGACGTCGCCCAGGAAGCGCTTCTGCGGGCGCTGCGGTTCATCGGCGGCTTCCACGGCGAAGATGCCCGCGCGTGGCTGCTTCGCATCGTCCGCAACACCTGCTACACGTGGCTCGAAAAAAACCGCCCGGCGGATCTCATGACGGAATTCGATGAGGAAGCGCATTCGCAAACTACAGCGACGCCCGAGACGCTGGCCATCGCCGCCGGCGATCGCGAACGCCTTGCCGCCGCCCTCGGAGGGTTATCGCCGCGCTTCCGTGAAGTTCTCGTCCTGCGCGAAATCGAAGGCTGTTCTTATAGGGAAATCGCCCAGATAATTTCGATTCCTATCGGCACGGTCATGTCTTCGCTTGCCCGCGCCCGCCATCAACTCCAGCGCTCCCTGACTGGGGCCGCACAGAAGGAGGCCGCCCGTGAGCTGTGAGCAGACGCGGTTAATCCTCCACGCCTACTTCGACAGTGAGTTCGACGCGGTTCGAGCCGCCGAATTCGAGGGTCATCTCCAAGATTGCGCGGAGTGCATGGCCGCCCTCGAGACTCAGAAGTTGCTTCGTGACGCGATCCATCGCTCGGGGCTATATGAGCGCGCTCCCGTCTCATTGCGCCGCGCCGTGCGCTCGCAATTTCTTGCCGGAAGAGAATCAATCACCACGGCGAGATTCTCGTCCTGGCGCTGGCTCTCCGCGGCGGCTGCGGTCGCGATAGTCGCTGTTGCCGCTTGGTTTGTCATGCCCGTCCTCCGCGGGCCTTCGCAAGAATTAACCCTTGCCGCGGAAATCGTCGACGCCCACTTGCGCTCGCTCCAGGCCGGCCACTTGACCGATGTGGCTTCTACCGATCAGCACACCGTCAAGCCGTGGTTTGACGGCAAAGTGGACTTCGCGCCTCCTGTGCGCGACTTTTCTGATCAGGGTTTTCCCCTGCTCGGCGGTCGCCTCGACGTGCTCGGCGGTCGCACAGTCGCTGCGCTCGTCTATGGACGGCGCAAGCATTACGTGAGCGTTTTTGTCCAGCCTACAAATGAAGAGGACCACCCGCCAAAATCCGGCTCCCTCCGCGGATACGCGTGGAGCCATTGGCGCAATAATTCAATGGACTATTGGATTGTCTCGGATACTTCCCCGGCGGACTTGGAGGCCTTGCGGCGGTTGCTTGCGCAGTAGCGGGAGGCCGCGGCTTACTGTTTTTTCGAGGTGGAGCCCGGTTGCGCCCCGGACTTGGGCATCTGCCGCGCGTAGATGAGCTGCAGGACCACGTTCCGCGTGTGACCGGATCGCACCGGGATGTTCTTCTCCCATTCCGAAAACACACCCTTCGCCGATGCGCGCAGATCGTAGTTGTCGGTCTTCAACTTCGTGATCGTGAACCGGCCGTTGCTGTCGGTGTGCACGGCGTGCGGCGCAATCCCCGCCGAAGACTGATAGGTAATGCTCGCGTGCGGCACGGGCCTGTCATCCGGGCCGAGCACCACCCCGGTTAGTACGCCGCGTCCTGTCCTCTGCGGCTCCGCCAGCGCCGACTGCTCGAAGATCGAGCCGCTGCGAAACAACAGGTTGAACGGTCCATTCGCCAGAAGCAGTATGACGAGAACTGCGAAACCTCTTCGCGCCATGGAACACCCCCTGATCGGCTTGCCCCCAGTGTAGTGCGCCGCCCCGGGAAGACCCCCGGCGCTTTTCGTCGTGTGCCGCCTCAGAAACCTGTCACTTCGTACAGGTGAACATCCGTCTATGATGCTCATCCCGAGCACGCGCACAAGCCGGCTGGCCGTAACAGTACGCGGTCCTCCGCATCTATAAAGGGTGACCCCGATCTGTCCGGGGTCACACGTAAATTAGTTGCCGATATTTTCCGAGGAGTGCCGATGCCGCTTTATCTCTCGCAGCACACGCTCGCCTGCCTCACACGTCAGGGCGCGGACGCGCTCGCGCAACGCTTCCTGTCCGCAGATGCGGTCAAGACCGGGCGCATCCTAGTGAACATGGTCGAGGGGAAAATGTTCTGTGAGTTCCGCGCCGAATCCCGCGAAGTCTTGGAAGCTTGGCTAAAGTCCGAAGGGATGCACTTTGACTGGCTGCTGCGGATCGAGTGGCTCACCAGCGGCGGGCCCCTCCAGCCTGCCGTTTAGGCACGCCTGCCGTTCTTGTTGTATGCTGTTGTGAAGCGCCCTCAAAGGAGAAATATCATGTCCGACTACGCTCATCCCGAAGTTCTCGTCTCGACCGAATGGGTGGCCGCCCGCTCTAAGGATCCTGGCATCCGCCTCGTCGAGGTGGACGTGGACACCACCTCCTACGACCAGGGCCACATTCCCGGCGCCCTCGCCTGGAACTGGCAGACCGAATTGCAGGACGCCATCCGCCGCGACCTCGCCGAGCCCCGCGCCTTTGAAGAGCTCCTCGGCAAAGCCGGGATTTCGCCCGATACCACGATCGTTCTCTACGGTGACAACAACAACTGGTTCGCGGCCTGGGCCTTCTGGCAACTGAAATACTACGGCCACGAAAAAGCCCTCATCATGAACGGGGGCCGCAAGAAATGGCTCGAAGAAAAACGCCCGCTCACCGCCGAAAAGCCCAGCTATCCCGCAACGACCTACAAAGTGAAGACTTCCAACGCTTCAATCCGCGCCAAGCGCGACCATGTCTTCGCCGCCCTCGACAACCGCACTGCAAAGCTTGTGGACGTCCGCTCGGTCGACGAATACACCGGGAAAATCATTGCGCCTCCGGGCATGACCGAGACTGCCCAGCGCGCCGGTCACATTCCCGGCGCCGCGAATATTCCCTGGTCGCAAGCGGTGAACGAAGACGGCACCTTCAAGTCCGCCGACGCCCTCAAGCAGCTCTACAGCTCAAAGGGCATCACCGGCGACACCGAAGTCATCGCCTACTGCCGCATTGGCGAGCGCAGCTCGCACACCTGGTTCGTGCTGAAATATTTGCTCGGCTTCGAAAAAGTTCGCAATTACGATGGCTCGTGGACCGAGTGGGGCAACCTCATCGGCGCGCCCATCGAAAAAGAAGTAAAGGCCGCCACGGCGGGCTAGGTCCGCTTTAATATTGCAGCCTCTGCGCAGGGACGCAATAGGTTGCGCCCGAGCGCCCATCGCGCATTGACCCGTTATTGAACGTCCAGCCGCCGTTCTACTCGTGTCGCAGCGCGACAATTGGATCGACTCGCGTCGCGCGCCGCGCTGGGATGTAGCATGCGAGCAGCGCAGCGCCGGCCAGTAACGCCGCTACGCCCGCGAACGTGAGAGGGTCCGTCGGCGGGACGCCGTAGAGTAGGCCCGCCATTAACCGCGTCAGCGCGAACGCTCCGCCCAATCCAATCATTACACCGAGCACCGCAAGCCTAGCGCCCTGCGCCACAACCAGACGTAGTATGTCGCCGTGTTGCGCTCCCAACGCCACTCGAATGCCGATTTCTCTAGTCCGCTGCGCCACGCTATAAGCCATCACGCCGTAAATCCCAACCGCCGCCAGCGCCAGCGCAAGCGCCGCGAACAGCGCGAACAACAGAAGATTGAACCGCTGCGGCGCCACGGAGAGACTCCGCACCTGCTCCATGCTGCGCACGCGCGATATCGGCAGGTCTTTATCCACTTCCCAAATCGCTCCGCGAATCGCTGCCGCAATGCCAAGAGGGTTTCCCGCCGTCCGCACCACCCAGTCCCGTAGCACGTGGTAGCTGTCGGGCCACTGCGTAATCGGAAAATACATCGTCGGACGGGGCTGCGTCATCACATCGAATTCCCGAATGTCTCCAACTACGCCGACAATCGTCATCCAAGGGAACTCCTCCTCCGGCCCGCCCTGCCGGATGCGTTTGCCCAGGGGGTCTTCGCCCGGCCAGTCTCTCCGCGCCATGGCCGCGTTAATGACGATGACCGGCTGCGTTTGCGGCGTGTCGCTCCACGAAAAATCTCTTCCCTCCAGCACAGGAATCTGCATCGTTTCGAAATATCCCGGCGACACCACGTCGTAACCGGCCATGAGAACTTGCCCCGGCGCGGGCGGCACGCGGCCCTCAATCGTGAATCCCTTGCTTCCTCGAACAAACGTCAGTGGGATGAACGTGATCGCCGCGGCCGACTTCACTCCTGGCAGGGCTTCGATTCGTTGAATCGCTTGCTGGTAGAAAGCGCTTCTCCCGGACGGTTTGGCATACCGCTCTCCTCGGGGGATCACACGAAACGTGAGCACATTTTTCGGCTGGAATCCTAGGGAAGTCCGCTCCATCAATAGAAAGCTCCGCAGCAGCAGCCCCGCGCCGATCACCACCATCACGCCCAGCGCCGTCTCCATGACCACCAGTGTGTTGCGTGTCCGCATTCGCGCGCCTCCGGCTGATTCGCGCGCGCCTTCCTTTAGCGAGTCGTGCACTTTTCCTCGAACGGCCTCGAGCGCCGGCGCCAAGCCGAAGATTAGCCCCGCGAAAACCGAGATCCCCAAACTGAATGCGTGCACGGGGCCGTTGAGTGAAATTTCTTCGAGACGCGGTATGTGCGGCGGGCTGAGCAACTTCAGCGCGGCCACTCCCCAGCGGGCTAAAAGCAGTCCCAGCGCGCAGCCCAATAGCGCCAGCAGCACGCTTTCGGTAAGGAGCTGCCGCAGAATCCGCGTACGCCCCGCGCCGAGCGCCCACCGAATCCCCATCTCCCGGTGGCGCACCGACGCGCGCCCCAGCAGCAGGTTCGCCACATTCGCGCACACAATCACGAGGACCAACCCCACCGCGCCCAGAAGAGCCAGCAGTGTTGGCCGCACCGGGCCCGCGATCTCTTCGTGCAGCGGCACCACGTTCACCGTCTGGCCCGCGTTCGTCGTCGGATACATCTCCGTCAAATGCCGCGCAATCGTATTCATCTCCGCCTGCGCCCGCGCCGTCGTCACTCCTGCTTTCAACCGGGCGACGATGTCCAAGTAGTGACTCCCGCGGTTGTTCAGCTCTTGCTGGCTCAACGCCATCGGGACCCACAGTTGGTCATCCGGATCGGGGAAATGAAATCCGGGCGGCATGACGCCGATCACCGTGTAACTCACACCGTCCAACAGAATCGTCTTGCCCAGGATGTGCGCATCGCCGCCGAAGCGGCTCTTCCACAGTCCCTCGCTCATCACCGCCACGTGCCCGCTGCCCGGCTGGTCCTCGTCCGCCGTAAACACGCGCCCTATCGCCGCGTTCTCTCGTAAGACGGAAAAAAGGCCGGACGTGACAAGCTCGCCTTCGACCCGCACTGGCTCGCCGCTGCCCGTGAGGTTGTAACTGCGGTTGCGGTACGCCCCCATGTCCTCGAATACCGTGTTCTGGCTTCTCCACTCCGCGAAATTTCCCGGCGTAACTTCGTTCTGCTCATTCTGATAATTCGGCAGCCGGACGTCTTCCCACACCATTACCAGGCGATCGGGTTCCGGAAAGGGCAGCGCCTTGAGCAAAACGGCATACACCGCCGAGAAAATGGCCGTGTTGGCGCCCGTACCAAGCGCGAGGGTCAGCACCGCAACCGCCGCGAAGCCGGGAGACTTTCCGAGTGTTCGCAACGCGTAGCGCACATCTTGGAAAAAATCTTCCGCCCAGCGGTAAAGCCACATCTC
>QHYP01000217.1 GCA_003224195.1 Acidobacteriota bacterium
CGGAAGTTGGTGTCGCCCGGAGGTCCCGCGAAAGTACCCGACTGAAACACCGCCGCGCTGGTGGAATTTTCCGGCGCGCGGAATTCATACCATCGCTCGCCCACCTGGCCAGTGGCTGTGGTCACGTCGTGAGTGACGAGCCATGCCTGGTGATCGCCGAAGTTGCGGTAAGCCAGGCGATACAAGAGCCGGTCACCGATGGACTCCAACTTTCGGCTAGTGGCTTTCTGCGGGACGCAATCGCCGAAGCCGCTGCCGCCGCAAGACAAGGTGAAGATGGGTACGCTGATGGGCGTGGTTCCGCCGAAGCCGGTGAACGTCGAATTGCCCGGGTTGTCGAAATCCACGTGAAACAGGTAAGAGTAGATGACGTTGCTCGTTGGCGGCGTGTTGTCAATGCTGCCGAGGTACATTTCGGGTTGTCCTGCGGGCGGAGGCGCAGCCGCGGAGTCGATGTCGGCGGGCAGCATGCTGTCGTCGAAGATGGTGGGTGCGAAGAAGCAGATCTGTCTCGCATGCGGAATGCCTTTGAGCATCTTGGCGCGGTCATAGGCGCAAGGCTCGGAGCCAAAGCCGTTGGGACCGCCGAAAGCGTTGTTGTGCTGATAGTAGCCGTCGCTCCACACGCCCCATTTCGGGTAATCGGGAAAGCCGTTGGCCTGCGGAAAGGCGTAACGGAAGAAGGTCCCGGTTGCGTCCGGAGTCGTCGAGACGGCGACGCAGGTCAGGAAGGGCGCGGAGAACACGTTCTGCGACATCAGCCAGCGGTGCGCGAGCTTATCCCACAGGACGATGATGTCGCCGTCGTTTTGCGTCTCGCAGGGTCCTCCGAAGCCTGCCCAGAGCTGGTTGCCGGCGATAGGCCCGGCGATGACCGCGCCCGTCGCCTTGTCAAACACGGCAAAACACAGGTTCACCCATTGCGTCGGAAGGCGCAAGGAGGAAGCCCAGAACGTTTCCGCAATCGAGCGTAGGCCCGTTTATGCTGACCCCAGGAAGGTTCAAGCCAATGGTGGCACTGATGAGAGGTCCGGCGGACATCTGGAGCGCCTCGTCCGCCAGCCGCCCCGGGACTCCCCCAGCGGCTCCTGCCAGCTTTTGCGACTTGGGCAGCCGAACCGGATGGATCAGTTTCGGCGAATGAGGAAGCGGAACTTCCCGGCCCAGTTCCCTCACCGGGCGCGACACGTCAAAGTGAGCTGGTTCGTTTACTTGCGGATACCTAAACACCAGATCCTGCGCCGGGGCCGGAACGGCGTGCAGGAGCGCCAGACTTAACAAGGGCAGAAAGGCCAGCAAAAAGGTCGGGATTTTGTTTTTTTTCATAATCTGCAGTTCCTCCTTTTGGCTGACTGTTGGGAGCGGCTGGCTCTCCCAAACCGGCAGCGAATTGTGCTTCGGCAATCGAACGGAGTCAAGGGATATGAAGCCGGCAAAAAAGTTACCAGGAGAGGCCGGCGAGGAGGGCAGCGTAGATTTCCATGCCGCGCCAGAGGTTGCCGAGGCGGACGTTTTCGTCGCTGCTGTGCTGGTGATTATCGTGATTCACGATGGGGACGCCGATGACCGGCAATCCTAGATTCTCGAAAATGTACATGGGAGCGCTGCCGCCGAGCATGGGCATTTTCACGGCTGGCCCGGCGGCGCCTTCGACAATTTCGACCACTTTCCTGGACACCGGCAAGTCCATGGGCGTGCGCGCGGCCACGTAGCCGCCTTCATACACCACCTGGGCGATGCGCGCGTGCTGCCTGCGCTCGTCCATGGTCGGTTCGTGGTTGATGACGTAGAAGCCGCGCTTGCGGATGAAGGCGACAATCTGCTGAAATTTCTTTTCGGGCTCTTCACCTTTTACCATGCGGACGTCGAGCGAGGCCTCGGCTTTGTCCGGCACGACGTTCTGTGACTGCGGGCCGACGTAGGCGCTGCGCATCCCGCGGATATTCAGCGACGGCTCCTGAAGGAGCTCGACGAGCTTTTTCCCGCCGCCATCGGGCTTGGCGATGCCGAGTTCGCGTTCCAAATCGGCGTCGTTGTCCGGCATCTGCGCCAGCGCTTTCTTCTCGGAGGCGCTGAGCGGCGGAACGTCGTCGTAGTAGCCGTCGATCAACACGCGCCCGTTTTCATCCTTCATCGACGCCAGCAAACGTGAAACTTCGAGGGCCGGATTCGGCGCCCAATTGCCGTAGTGCCCGCTGTGAAGCGCGCGCACCGGTCCGTACGCGGTGATCTCAAGGCCGAAGACGCCGCGATTTCCAAAAAAGACCAGCGGCTTGCCGGATTGATGCACCGGCCCGTCAGCGGTGATGAGCACGTCGCCGGCAAGGAGATTTTTGTGGAGTTCGAGAGTGCGTTCGAGATTGGGCGAGCCGGCCTCCTCTTCGCCTTCGAAGATTACTTTCAGGTTGACGGCGAGCGGGATGTTCTTGGCGCGCAGAGCGTCAAGCGCGGCGAGAAGCATGACGATGGGGGATTTGTCGTCCGAGGCGGAGCGGGCGTAAATGCGCCAGTCGTCCGAGTAGAGGGCTGGATGGCCTGGGGCCGCTTGCGGAAGATCAATGCGCTTGCCGCCGGCTTCGATGGCGTTGGTCCGCAGCTCTGGCTCGAAGGGTCTGCCGTCTGTCCACGAAGAGGGGTCGACGGGCTGGCCGTCGTAGTGGGCGTAGAAGATGACGGTGCGCGTGGCTTCCGGCGTGAGCAGTTTGCCGAAAACGACCGGGCCGCGGCCGGCAATGGGGAGGAGATGCGCTTCGATGCCGCGCGCTTCGAGCATTTCGACGAGACGCGCCGCGTTCCTCTGAATATTGGGCGTGTCGGTGGCCACGTTCGGAATGGAGAGAAACTCCGTGAGTTCGCAGACGATGCGGTCCTCATTGTTCACACGGTAGTCGCGCACTTCGAGGGCAACTTGAGCAGGCGGCCCCGATCGTATCGGGGCAGGTGGGACTGGAGGCGCGGTTGACTTCTGCGCCAGCGCCGAGTAGGGTAGCAACGTCCAGAGCAGAGTAACCGTCATGCACCTCAAAATGGCCCTCCAGTAACTCGCGTTCGACGCCTATTCCCACGGGGGTGGTGCGTCGAACCTGTGCGCCAGCCGCGACTGGCGATTCTACCCAAGTTCGTCCCCTTTAGATATTTCCACGACCCTTTCGGAAAGCATGAGGGAGCCGTTCATGAGCGAATTCGCCCTAGAGGTGGAAAAGCTAGTCAAAGTATATGCGCCGCGGGGAAAGCCTGCGATCCGCGCCGTGGACGGCCTGAGCTTCAGCGTTCCGCGCGGAATTATTTTCGGGCTGCTCGGGCCGAACGGCGCAGGCAAATCCACCCTCTTGCGCATGTTGACGACGCTCACGCAGCCCAGCGAAGGCTCGGCGCGGGTTCTGGGCTTCGACGTAGTGCGGAAAGCTTTGGAGGTGCGCCGCCGCATCGCGTCGGTGATTCAAGAGACGGCGGCCGAGCTGTTCTTGAGCGTGCGCGACAACTTTCTGACTTATGCGAAGTTTCACGGGCTGGAGCGAACAACGGCTCTGCGGCGGTCCGCGGCCGTGATGGAGACATTCCAATTGACCGAGGAAGCCGACCGCAAAGTGCAGGACCTGAGCGGGGGTTTCCGCCGTCGTGTGCAAGTGGCGAAAGTATTTCTGGCGGAAACGCCGGTTTTGTTTCTCGATGAATATTCCACGGGGATGGATGCCATTTTGAAGCGGCAGGTGATGAGCTTGCTGCGGGCAGAAACGCAGAAGGGGCGGACCATCATCCTGACGACGCAGGTCCTCAGCGAGGCGGAAGAACTTTGCGATGACATTCTGATCCTCAACAAAGGCAAACAGGTGGCGCGCGGCGACCTGAACACGTTGAAGCTCCTTTCCCAGGGTGTGTATGAAGTGGCGATGACGTTTGACAGGCTGCCGGAAGGCATTGCGGCGGACTTGCAGGCGTTGGTTCCGCTGCGCTACAGCGTGGACCAAAACACCATCGAGATTGCGTTCAAGGCCGAAGAGGCGCGCGTTCTGGAAATGGTGAGTGAGCTCGCGCGGAACCGGCGCGTCGTCCATGTGGAAGTGCGAGGGGCGAGCCTGGAGGACATCTTCGTCGAATTGATGCAGGGGAGGGAAGCGCAATGAGCGCGCTTGGCGCAGTGTTCTATCGGGAGAGCAAGATTCGAGCCACGAATGTGACTTTTATCTTTTGGGATCTGTTCTACCCGTTGTGCTACATGCTGGTCTTTGGCGTGGGCGTCAATTCGGCTCTCGGGTCTCCGTTCGCCGCGGCTGGCGTGGACTACAACGCCTTTTTTCTCGCGGGCGTTCTCGGTATGGCGAGTTTCGGCATCGCCTCGAACACCTCATGGTCGTTTTTTCTGGATCGCGACAACGGAATCTTCTACGAAATGCTCACCTATCCTCTCAGCCGCTCGGAATACCTGCTCGGCAAGGTGCTTTTTAATGTCCTGATCGCCATTTTGCAGGCGGCTATCACGCTCCTCTTGAGCCGGCTTTTGTTCCATCTCCCGGTGCGCTGGGAATTGTTACCGTTGCTCTTGCTGGGGATGGCTGTGGGCACCGCGGGCTGGTTCTTTTTCTACGCGATTTTCGCCCTGCGGACGCGGCGCAATGACGTCTTCAACGCGATCACCTCGATTTTTTATTTTGTGTTTCTCTTCGCCAGCTCCATGTTCTATCCCCTGGAGCCGCTTCCGGCGTGGTTTCGCGGCGCAGCGCTCGCGAATCCCATCACCTGGCAAATCGACTGGTTGCGATACATGTCCATCGGCTTGGGCGACTTCCATCGTATCGCGTGGGAAGCGCTGGCATTCGTGGGCTTCGCCGGCGCGGCATTTTGGGGCGCGGTCTATTGTCTCCAAAGACAGGAATAGCGAGGAGCGTGCTGCATACGCGTCGGTATGGAGCGGGGCTGTTCCGATTCGGCACAACGGACTCAATCTGAAGCAGCGGTCTTCCCGCCTTGCTTGAAATGGAATTGGAAGACCCCGTAATCCTTTTCTTTCCAAATAGATAGCGTTTTGTGCTGCAGGGGAATTGGCCATCCAGTTGCCGCCTCTAGAAGGTGTGAACGTGTTTTCTGTGTCGCGAAGACCCAGGCAGGGAACTCCGTTCGGGGGGTGTGTCACAGGAAGAGTTCGCGAACGTGGCGGTGGTGAGGGCAAACCCGATGGTTTGCGCTTCGAGGTGAATCTCGACGCCACGCAGCAGGCGCGCCTCAAACTGAGCTCTCACGTTCTGGCGCTTGCGCGCCGGATTGTCTGCAATTCATCGAACGCGAAGTCGTGAACGCATATGCTTTCCTTCACAGGACGTTCCTTGCGGGGGCGGATGATGCTTCTGGCGATGCTTAGCAGCGGCATTGGTCTGGCGCTGGTTTACACCGAGTTTTTCATCTTTGATTTTCGCGATTTCTGTGTGAGGAAGGGACGAGATCTCGAAACCACCGCTCATCTGCTCTCCGCCGATGCAAGCGCGGCTCTGGCATTTGACGATGCCGACAGGGCTAGGCAGATGCTTAGCGCGTTGCGCGCACAGCAGAGCATCCGCGCGGCAGTTCTGTACCGGAGGGACGGCACGTCGCTTGCGGAATACTTGCGCCAGGACGTGGCCCGAAAGTTCCGACGGCCGAGGCTGGCGCACCTCGGAGCCAAATGGACAAAGGATTCTCTGTCTTTCGCGGAACAAGTCTGCATCGAGGAGAAGTGCGCCGGAACTCTTTACCTGGAGGCCGACCTGGCCGACGTGCGCAGCCGGCTGTTCCATTTCGCCTGGGTGACGGTCGTGATGGGAGTGATCTGCCTGTTGCTCGTGCGCCTCCTCTCGAAGCGGCTCAGCCGGTCGATTGTTCGGCCCATCTACGATCTGGCGTGGACGGCGCGATTGGTGGCGGGGACGAAGAATTTCTCCCTGCGCGCGCCCATTCTTGCCGGTCATGAAATTGGCCAACTGGCGGCCGATTTCAACAAGATGCTCGATGAGATCGAGCAGCGCGACTCGGCGTTGCGCGAGGCCCAAGACAGTTTGGAGACACGCGTCGCCGAGCGCACGACCGAACTCGAGGACGAAGTGCGCCAACGCCGCCGTGCCGAAGAAGATCTTCGGGAGCGGAGCGCATTCCTCGACACGCTCATTTCCACAAACCCTCTCGCTATCATCGTCGAGAGCCTGCAGGGCGAAATCTTGATGACGAATCCGGCATTTCGTGAGCTGTTCGGATACGAGAAAGACGAAGTGCTCGGGAAGTCGTTGGATGATCTGGTGGCTCCGGGCGAGTTGCGGCGGGATGCGAACGAAATCACCAACGGCGTGAATTCCGGCAAACATTTTCATGCCAGATTGCAGCGGCGAAGAAAGGATGGCCGGCTGGTGGACGTGGAAGTGTACGGCGTGCCGCTGGTCGTGGACGGCGTGGTGCGCGGGCAGTTTGGCATCTACGAAGACATTACTCAGCAGGTCGCCGCCGAAGTGAAGCTTCGCGAAGCCAAAGAGGCTGCAGAAGCGGCCAGCCGCGCCAAAAGCGAGTTTTTGGCCAACATGAGCCACGAGATCCGCACGCCAATGAACGGGATTCTCGGCATGACAGAGCTCGCTCTCGACACAAATCTAAATGCCGAACAGCGTGAGTACCTCGCCGTGGTGAAGTCTTCCGCCGACGCCTTGTTGTCCATTCTCAACGACATCCTGGACTTCTCGAAGATCGAGGCGGGGAAGATCGAGATCGAGAGAGTGCCATTCCGACTGCGGGATTGCATTGAGGAGGCTCTCAGGCTCCTGGCTCTTCGCGCAGGTCAGAAGGGCTTGGAACTCGAGTGGGAAGTCGATCCCAAAGTTCCGGACAGTCTGGTCGGAGACCCGACGCGGTTGCGGCAGGTCATTCTGAATCTCGTGGGCAATGCCATCAAGTTCACGCGTCAGGGAGGCGTCACGGTGCGCGCTGAACTAGGCGGCGAGCTTTCCGATTCCGTGCCGGTCCGAATCTCCGTCACCGACACCGGTATCGGCATTCCGCTTGCGAAGCGCCACAAAATTTTTGAAGCCTTCGCGCAAGCAGATTCTTCCACCACTCGCGAATTCGGCGGAACCGGGCTGGGACTTTCCATCGCCGCCCGCCTCGTGCGGCTGATGGGCGGAACGATCGATCTGGAGAGCGAACTCGGAAAGGGCAGCCGATTTTGGTTTTTGGTGAGCCTGGGCCGAGCTGAGGAAGGGGCCACGCAAGCGCGACCTGCCCTTGCAGAATGCTTGAAGGACAAGCGCGTCCTTTGCGTGGATGACTCGGAGCCGAACCGGCGTTTCCTTGAATCTTTGCTCGGTAGCTGGGGCATGGAACCCAGCCTCGCAGCCGACGGCGCAACGGCACTGCGAGATTTCAGGCTGGCCCGGGGGCTGGCAAGACCCTTCGATGCTTGCCTCCTGGACCTGCAGATGCCTGGCATGGACGGTCTGCAACTCGCAGCCCAGCTACGCGAGCTCGACAAGGAGGGTCTTTCGCAGTTGCTGCTGTTGACCTCCGTCGCTGACCCCTGCGACGAAGAGAAGCGTCAACGGCTTGGAATTCGGGCGATCCTGCTGAAGCCGATTCATCGCGAGACTCTCCGAAAAGCGTTGATTTCGGCGCTTGAAGAAACGCGTCCTGAGACTGCTCCTCGCGCGCGGCGCGGACTCGCGGTCAAGACGCTTCGGCTGCGAGTCCTTCTCTGCGAAGACAACCTGGTCAACCAAAAGCTTGCGGCGGGAATTTTCAAACGGCTTGGACATTCCGTCGATATCACCAATAACGGCCGGGAAGCGCTCGACCGAATCGCGCAGAATCCGTATGACATCGTGATTATGGATCTGCAGATGCCCGTGATGGGCGGGTTGGAAGCCACGCAACTTCTCCGGGAGCGTGAATCGGTTACGGGCGGTCACTTACCCGTCGTGGCCATGACGGCACATGCGTTGAAAGGTGACAGGGAAAAATGCTTGGAGGCCGGAATGGATGGTTATGTGTCCAAGCCGATTCGCGTGGATTTGTTGGAGGAGGAGGTCAGACGAGCCATGGAGACTTTCATGCCCGACTCTAAAACTTCGGCGCTTCCCTCAAAGCGTTCCGAGCCGACTATCGATTCGGCGGAATTACTGCAGCGCGTGGACGGCGATCGGGAGCTCCTGTGGGAATTGATAGCCGCGATGCGTGAAGACCTTCCAAAACAACTCCAACTCATCAAGGAGAGCCTGTCAACGGCGAGCGCCGATGGCCTGCAGCGAGCGGGGCATACATTGAAGGGCGCGTTCGCCAATCTGGCCGCGCATTCGGCGCGCGACCTGGCTGCACGGTTGGAGGCGATGGGCCGCGCTGGTGAGCTCAGCGAGGCAGGCTTAG
>QHYP01000397.1:0-685 GCA_003224195.1 Acidobacteriota bacterium
CGCGCCGGGCACCGGGCCGGAGTGACCCGAGATTTTCTGGATGCGAAGGCTGGCCTGGCTCATGGCGTTTCCCTCAGGCCCTTTCCACTTTGACAAGGAAGCCCTTGAATTCCGGCGTGTAGGCGTTCGGATCGATCGCCGTGGGCGACAACATATTCACAGGCGTCTTCGACGTCTTGCCTGCGTCTTCGGCGATGCCGCGATAGCCCCAGTGGATGGGAATGCCGATCTGATAGGTTTTCTTGCCGTCGATCAGCATCGGCTTGATGCGCCGCGTGACCATCGCTTTAGCGATGTATTCGCCGCGCGCGCTCGAGACTTTTACTTTTTCGCCGCCGCGCAGACCCATTTCATTGGCCATTTCCGCGGGAATCTCGACGAACGGCTCGGGCACAAGCTGCACGTTCATCGGATTGTTCTTCGTCCAATAGTGGTAGTGCTCGGTGAGGCGGTAGGTCGTGCAGACGACCTGATAATCCTTCGCCGTGCCGTACTTGTCCGCATCTGTCTTGACCTTTTTCACAACCGGATTGTTCGACTGCTGCGGGTGCAATGGATTCGCAACCGGGCTCTCGATCGGTTCGTAGTGCTCGGGGAAAGGCCCTTCGGCAAATGCCGCGAGCGGCGCGAAGATGCGTCCGACTCCCTCGGGATTCATGATGAACGGACCCATGTGGTCGGCCGG
>QHYP01000397.1:700-2484 GCA_003224195.1 Acidobacteriota bacterium
TTCTGCGCGGCCTCGCTCCACCAGACTTGCCTGCGCGAAGGATCCCAGGGCTTTCCGCCGGCATCGCAGGAGGCGCGGTTGTACATCACGCGGCGATTCGCCGGCCAGGACCAGGCCCAGTTCGGATAAATACCGAGACCCGACGGATCTTCCGTTCCGCGGCGCTGGATTTGCGCCCCGGCCTCTGTCCAAGAGCCGGAATAGAGCCAGTTGCCGCAGAGGGTGGTGCCGTCATCTTTGAGCCAAGCAAATCCGGGAAGCTGCTGGCCCGCCTTGATCTGCTGTTTCGTCTTAGGATCCTCGAGATCAGCCAACGCCTTGCCGTTGATTTCTTTCGCCACTTCCGCCAGCGATGGGTTCAGAGGATTCGTATAGACCCACGAGGCATTCAGTATGGGGTCAGGAAATCTTCCGCCTTCTTTCTGATACAGCTCACGGACTTTCAGGAAAATCCGCGCCAGAATTTCCTGATCGAGCTTGGCGTCACCCGGCGGCGGGAGCGCGGGATTCTTCCACTGGAGCCAGCGGGCGGAGTTGACGAACGTACCGTCTTTCTCGGCAAACCCGGCGCAAGGCAGGCGGTAAACGGTCGTCTGAATTTTCTTCATCTCGTCCGACGTAATGCCGGAAGATTTCCAGAATTCGCTGGTTTCGTCGGGATAGATTTCCCCGACGACGAGCCAATCAGCTTTTTTCAAAGCCTCGATGTTTTTGTTGGAGTCGGGTCCGATAGCCACGCCGTTCATGCCGAAGGCGAATATACCCTTGACGCTGCCACGATACATGTTGTCCCAGATCTGCACCCAGGAGTAGTTGCGATCCACCTTCGGCAAATAATGGAAGGCCCAATCGTTCTGCTTCGTTGCCGCATCGCCGTACATGGCCTTCAAGAAACTCACCGCGAACTTCGGCGTGTTCGACCAGTAGTTATACGAATCCCAGACGCGCGGCTTGGACGCCTTCGGGGTGATGCGCGCCAGATAGGTCTTGAAATCCGTGTCCGCAGGAACGGGGACTTTCAAATATCCCGGCAGGATGTCGAAAATTCCCGCCATGTCCGTCGCGCCCTGAATGTTCGAATGGCCGCGGAGGGCGTTGACGCCGCCGCCGGCGCGGCCCACGTTGCCGAGGATGAGCTGGAGCATGGCGGCGGTGCGGATGATTTGCGTGCCGAAAGTGTGCTGCGTCCAGCCCACGGCGTAGATGATCGTCGCAACTTTCTTGATGTCGCCGTCTTTGCGGATGGAGGTGAAGAGGTCGGCGGCTTTGAGAAACTGTTCCTTTGGGACGCCCGTGATGCGCTCGACCATCTCCGGCGTGTAGCGCGAGTACTGCTTGCGAAGAAGCTGGAAAACGCAGCGCGGGTGTTGCAGCGTCAGGTCGTAGGCCACGTTTTCCGGAAGATGCGGCGGCGGAGCCGGTTTTGCGGCGGCTGCCGGTTTTCCAGCCGCGGGCGGATCAGCTTTCGCGGGCGCGGCTTTGCCGCTCAGATCGCCGCCCTCCTCGTAATTCCAGGTGGACTTGTCATACGCCTGTGTCGCCGCGTCAAAGCCCGAGTACAGACCGTCCTCGGGCAATTTGAAGCCTTCCTTTACGATGAAAGCAGCATTCGTGTAGTTGAGGAGATAATCATGCGCGATGCGGTTGTTTTCGATCGCGTAGCGGACGAGGCCGCCCAAGAAGGCGATGTCCGCGCCGGCGCGAATTTGGCAGAAGAGATCGGCGACCGAAGCCGTTCGAGTGAAGCGAGGATCGACAACGATCATCTTGGCGTTGCGATTGCG
>QHYP01000218.1:0-18648 GCA_003224195.1 Acidobacteriota bacterium
GAGGGCCTGTTATCAGAAGTCCATATAGCCAGTCCTTCTGAAGCTGCACGCACACGGCCTCTATCGCGTAACACAGACAGGCCACCCACAGCGGTAGCCAATAGGAGTCGTACCACTCAGGAGCGATCAGAGAAAAGTCCCTGATATAGTGATTTATGAATAGAGCCATTGCGACGCCGAATAGAAGGTTTACGACTCCGACCGAGAGTAGAACTGCTCTGTTCGTCGTCACGAGGCGCTCTGGTGCCACGAGCCTCTCCCCTCTTATTAGCAGCCGCCACCGCTTTCACATCTAGAGCATGTGCCGACTTCATGTTTCCCAACAAACTCACCCATCGGGCCGGTTCTGGATGAAGTCGCGCAACAGAGAGTTCACGAGGGCAAGCTTTTCGTGGATGAGCCAATGGGTGCCGTCGGGAATGCGGCGAATGTGCAAGTCGGGGACGAATTCGCCGAGGCCGTCCAGATTACACGCGGGGAGAGCAAGATCTTTCTCGCCCCAGATGACCAATGTCGGCACGGCGATCGTGAATGACGCGAGCTGGTCTGATTCAGGTGTGACCGCCCCGATGGAATCGGGGTCAACTCCGCGGTCATTTGCACGCGTGACGGCGAAGCCGTCAACAGGCGGGCCCACCAGCGCGGCGCGGTAGTAGTTCAATCCGCCGGTGAGGGCGCCGGGTTGCGACCAAGCCTGCAAGTAAGTCTTGCGGTCCTCTTCGTTGAAGAGGGCCGCGAAGCGCTCGTGTTTGAAGCCCATGACCTTCTCCGCGAGAAAAGAGTAATTGTTCGCAGAAAGAATCTGTTCGGCCTGCGGGCTGCGGAACATCAGCATGTACTGGCTGGCCTGCTGTTGAACAGGGTTCTCCCGCAGAAGGCGAGCGAAAATCGCCGGATGCGGGGCGTTGATGATGACGAGCTTTTCCAGGTTTTGGGGATACTGCGCCGCAAAGGCCCACGCTACGACGCCGCCCCAGTCGTGCCCGACGAGAATAAATCGTTCATGGCCAAGATGCCGGGCCAGTGCGCGCACGTCTTCGACCAGGAACTTCACCTCATAGCTACGCACCTCGGCAGGCTTGGAAGATAGATTGTAGCCGCGCTGGTCGGGCGCCACGGCGAAAAAATCCCGCCCAAAATGAGCGAGCTGGTTTTTCCAGGCGTACCAGAATTCGGGGAAACCGTGCAGGAAGAGGATCAGCCTGCCGGCGCCGGCGCTGGCGTAGTGGAGGCGCACGCCATTGACTTCTGCGAAGTCGTGGCGAATTGCCGTTTTTTGCGTGGATGCGGCCGATTCAGGCATGTTTTTCCGGCGAGAGGAATGGCAGCCCGTAAACAGTTTACAGCAAGCGACTAAAGATGGAACAAGTAGTGGAGGGCGAGGACGAGGGCGGCGCCGAGGAAGACGAGCAGGGCGACGCGCCAGCCGGGCTCGCGATTGACTTCGGGGAGGAGATCGGTGCCCGCGACGTAAAGGGTGACGCCACCGGAAAGCGGGAGAGCGTATTGAAGCTGGCCGGCGAGGAGGCTGGTCAAGAAGACGCCCGCGAGCGTAGCCAAGCCGAGACCGGCGGCGGCTTGGAGGGCGCGGCGGCGGCCCTGGCCGCCCGCGAGGACAACGGAGGCCACGGTAAAACCTTCGGGGAGCTTATGGAGAAACACAGCGAAGAAGAGGAGCACACCGAGCGAGATGGAAATGAGGAATCCAGCGGCGATGGCTACGCCGTCGAAAAAGGTGTGGACAAAGAGGCCGAGAAAAACGCTGGTCGTGGCGCCGTGAAGGTGCATGGCTTCGGGATGGATTTCTTCGCCGAAATGGAAATGCGGCGCCAAAGCGTGCTCGAAGAGGTGCACGAGGAAGAAACCGGCGAGGACGAAGAGAAATGCGGCGTCGCCGCCGAGGCGGACGGCCTCGGGGATGACGTCAACAAAGGCGACGGCGAGCATGTAGCCGGCGCCGAAAGCGACGAAGTATTGCAGGAACTGGCGCGGCCATTCGCGGCGGACAACGAAATAGCCGCCGAGGAGATTGCCGGCAGCGGCAACGAGGCCGAGGGCGGCGGCGGTGGCGATGCGGATTGAGAGGGGTGAGCTCATGCGCGCGTTTCAGCCGCTGTGGCGGAAGAGGATGACGTCGCCTTCCTGGACGACGTAGTCGCGGCCTTCGAGGCGAACTTTGCCCTTTTCGCGGGCATGTGCGAGGCTTCCGGCGGCGAGCAGGTCTTCGCAGCGCACAACTTCGGCGCGGATGAAACCTTTTTCGATGTCGCTGTGGATTTCGCCGGCGGCTTTGACGGCGGTGGTGCCTCTGCGGATGGTCCAGGCGCGGGCTTCCGGGTCGCCAACGGTGAAAAACGAGATGAGACCCAGAAGATCGTAGGTCGCGTGGATGAGCCGGTTGAGGCCAGGCTCGGCGAGGCCGAAGGAGGCGAGGAGTTCGGCGGCTTCCTTCTCCTCCATTTCGGCGAGATCGGCTTCGAGGCGTCCGCAGACGGGCACGACGGCGGTGTTGGGCTTCTTTTCGAGCGCGGTGAGCTTGTGACGGGCGACGGCGGTGGATAGCTCGGCGGCTTCGTTATCGCCGAGGTTCAGGACATAGAGCATGGGGCGCTGCGAAAGAAACAGAAAGCCGCTGACGGATTTACTCTCTTGGGGAGGGAGGTCGAGCTCGCGAAGCGCTTTTTCGCTTTCGAGATGCGTCTTGCAGCGCTCGAGGACATGGCGTTCGTGTTCGAGATGGGGATCCTTCTTTTTCTTAAGGTCCTTGTCGAGGCGTTCGAGGCGGCGGGCGATCTGATCGAGGTCGCTGAGTATCAGTTCGAGTTCGAGATTGGTGGCGTCGCGGAGCGGGTCGATACTGCCGGCGGCGTGGGGAACGGCAGGATCGTCGAAAACGCGCAGGACGTGGGCGATGGCGTCCACTTCGCGGAGCGGAGCAAGCAGGGCGGTGTCGCGCGCGCGGTCTTTCTGCGTCCCTTGCAAGCCGCCAATGTCCACGTATTGCACGGTGGCGTGGGTGACTTTTCTGGGCTTGTAAAGTGCGGCGAGCTGGTCGAGGCGAGGCTCGGGAACTTTGGCG
Source organism: Acidobacteriota bacterium (assembly GCA_003224195.1). GTDB lineage: Bacteria > Acidobacteriota > Terriglobia > Acidiferrales > UBA7541 > Acidiferrum. Next base: position 3,080 of record QHYP01000218.1, read on the forward strand.
ACGCCGACGTGAGTGGCCGCGGCGGCGGACTTGGCGTCGAGATGGGCTTTCGTGAGGATGCGGAAGAGGGTGGTTTTGCCGACTTGTGGCAGGCCGATGATGCCGGTTTGCATGAGTTCGGAATCGTAGCATAGGGAGGATGGAACCACGTGATTCGTGAGTCGTGAATCGTGATTCGCGGTGGAGGAGGCCGGGCAGGTTTCACTGGGAAAGGCAACACGCCAGGCGGCAGTTAGTGAGAACTTTCGCGGGCGAGCAAGATGAGCGCGGCGAGGCCAGCAAGGAGGACGCCGGATTCGAGGCCGACCGAGAGGCGATGCAGACGGTCGAATTCGACGCGCAGAGGATGTTCCGCGGGCGTGTTCTGAATCGAACTCATGCGGTTGCGCAATTCCGCCATGCGCGGGCTCACATGGAACTGGGAGGCCGCGGTCAATGCAATCATCAAGACGACGGCCAGCGCCACGGGCGAAAAAAAGCTCTCAAACGCGCGCGTGCGGAGCCAGCGCACAACCAAGAACACAAAGCCGCAGACGAGACCAATCAGGTGCAGGCGCGAGAGGGCGTAACCGACCAGGGCGCCGGCCTGGTCGCGCGCGGCGAGCACGGAAAACGCGCCCGGAGCCACGACAAAGCTGAGAAAAACGCCGCCGCCGAGCCAGAGACTCAGACATAGAAACTCGAGCGTACGCAGAAGCGTTGACACGGGAAAAATCCGCTAAAATGAGCCGGACGCAAAAATGGTGGGCGATCAAGGACTTGAACCTTGGACCTCTCCCGTGTGAGGGGAGCGCTCTAACCACTGAGCTAATCGCCCACGATTCAAATTTTGTAGCACGGAAGAACCCAGGAATTCAACCCATGGCGCTGGCTACAACGCAGATCGTCGCGCAATTGCAGCGGGCCATCGCACGCGCCATTTACGGCAAGGAAGAAGCGATCCAGCAAGCGCTGATCGCGTTGCTGGCGCGCGGGCACCTGCTGATCGAAGACGTGCCGGGCGTGGGCAAGACGACGCTGGCGCAGGCGCTGGCGCGGTCCTTCCACTGCACGTTCCAGCGCATTCAGTTCACGTCGGATTTGCTGCCGAGCGACGTGCTGGGAGTGAGCGTGTTCAATCCGGAGCGGAGGGAGTTCGAATTCCGGCCCGGGCCAATCTTTGCCAACGTCATCCTTGCGGACGAAATCAACCGCACAACTCCGCGGACGCAGTCGGCGCTGCTCGAAGCGATGAACGAGGCGCAAGTGACGGTGGACGGGCGGACGCATGTGCTGCCGCAGCCCTTTCTTGTCATTGCGACGCAGAATCCAGTCGAGCACCACGGAACGTATCCGTTGCCGGAATCGCAGCTCGACCGATTCCTGATGCGCATCCGCATGGGTTACCCATCGCCGGAAACCGAAAAGGAAATTTTGCGGAAACGGACGGGCGACGATCCACTCGAAGTGCTCGAACCAGTGGCGCAGGCGCAGGACGTGCAGACGATGCAGGAAGCGGTGGCGCACGTGCACGTGGACAACAGCCTGCTCGACTACGCGCTGGAGATTGTGACGCGGACGCGGCAATCTACGGAGCTGGCGCTGGGGGTGAGTCCGCGCGGCACGCTGATGCTGCAGCGCGCGGCGCAGGCGCGCGCGTTTCTCGAGGGGCGAGATTACTGCCTGCCGGATGACTTCAAACAGCTCGTTGTGCCCGTTTTTGCGCATCGTGTAATCGCTAGCGGCCGCCAGGCCGGCCTGCCGAAGAAGGCGGAGTGGGCCGAAGCGCTGCTGCGCGAAATCGTGGAGTCGGTCCGCGTACCTCTGTGAACCTGCGTTCCTCGCTCGCGCGCCTGTGGGTCCATTCCGACCGTCCCGCCGTGCGCGCGTTCTTCCTCTCAATGGCCGCGCTCACCCTGGCGCTGGTGCTGGCGTTGTATTCCGGCGCCGCGGCTGAGATGGGGCACACCGCGCTCGCCGGAGCGACGGCGATTGCGGCGTTGGTGCTGGCGGCGTGGGTGGCCATCACGCTGGTGCCCGTCCTGGCGAGGCGCACGCCGCTGCGCTGGATGGCCTACAAAATGGAGTACCGGCTCACGCGCGAGGGCTGGATCTACATCGGAGGCGTTTTTGCAGTCTCGCTCGCCGCTCTGAATACCGGCAACAACCTGCTGTTCCTGATCCTCGCAAGCCTCATCGCGGTGATTCTGATGTCCGGAATCTTGTCGTCCATCACGCTTTCGGGCGTTGAATTGCGATTGGAGCTGCCGGAACACATTTTTGCGGGGCAAGCAGTGCGCGCGCTGGTTGAGCTCGAAAACGAGAAGATTTATCTGCCCTCGTTTTCGCTGCGCGTGGAGAGCGCGGCGGATAAAGAACTCCGGTTTATTTTCCGTACGTGCCGAAGCGGGGCCGCGCGAAGCAAATCGTTCCGCTGCAGTTTCCGCGGCGTGGCATCTATCAACAGGAAGCGTTCCGGATTGTGACGCGCTTTCCGTTCGGGTTCTTGCAAAAGGCGCGGCGAGTGAACTTGCGCACCGAGGCGCTGGTCTATCCTTCGGTTGAGGGAGCGGAGCAGGTTCGGGAGGCTCTGCCGTCGCTCGAAGGCGTCATTGAGAGCACGCGCAAGGGCCACGGCCAGGACCTGTATGCGCTGCGCGATTATCAGCCGGCGGACAGCGCCCGGCACGTCCACTGGAAAGTGACAGCGCGCACCGGCGAATTGAAGGTGCGCGAGTTTACGCGGGAAAACGACCGCCGCATCTTGCTGGTTTTCGATCCCCGCGTGAGCTGGCCGGGAAACGATCCGCGTGCGGCGGAGCTGGCAGAGGCATTCGAACGCGGCGTTTCGCTCTGCGCCAGCCTGGCATGGCATTTTGCGGAGACGGGCGCGATGCTGGAATTCCGCGCGCCGGGGATTGATCTGCCGGTAGCGCCGGCGCGCGACCTGATCTACGAGATTTTGAGCATTCTGGCGCGCATCTCTCCACAGCGAGATTCAGCGGGAGAGAGCTTGCTGGATGCGGCGCCGGCGGACCCCGCGGCCCTTTCAATACTCTTTACAGGGACGGCAGGGGTGAGAAGCAGCCCCGTCGCGACCGAGTCAGGGTACGTCTTCTCTCTTTGCGCTTAGACGAGAGTGTGGATCGGCACTCTCCGGCGCTCCCCCGAATTCGTGCGACAATGCTGCGCGATGAAGCTGCGCGGGCAAGACCTTCCGCGTTTCCGGCGGAAACTCCAAGAGTGGTTTTCCGGCCAGCGCCGGGATCTGCCGTGGCGCCGAACGAAAGATCCTTACCGCATCTGGATTTCGGAGATCATGCTGCAGCAGACACGCGTTGCGGCAGTGATCCCTTACTACGAAAGTTTCCTAGAACGATTTCCCGATGTGCGGGCGCTTGCCAGCGCGCCGCAGGAAGAAGTGCTGCGGCTGTGGTCGGGGCTCGGCTATTACACCCGCGCGCGAAATCTGCAACGGGCGGCGCGAGAGATTGTCGAACGCCATGGAGGCGAATTCCCGAGGAATCTGGAAGACGCGCTTGCTCTGCCGGGCATCGGGCGCTACAGCGCGGCCGCGATTCTGAGCATTGCCTACGAGGAGCCGCTGGCGGTCCTCGACGGAAACGTGGCGCGAGTGCTTGCGAGAATCGAGGCGATTCGCGGCGATCCGCGCGAATCCGCGCGATGGAAGCGATTGCAGCAAGCGGCCGACGCCTTGCTCGACGGGCGGGCGCCGGGGGCCTGGAATCAGACGGTGATGGAGTTGGGCGCAACAGTCTGCACGCCGCGCGCGCCGGTGTGCCTATTGTGCCCGGCGGCAAAGTGGTGCCGCGCGAGGCAGCTTGGGCTAACGGATGTGATTCCGGAAAAGCGATGCAAGCGCAAACCCATTCAGTTGCTCCTGGCGGCCGCGGTCTTCACCGACCGAAACGGGCGCACGCTGCTCGTGCCGCCGCGCGACGCAACTGCGGGAGAGGAGGTTTCGCCGCTCTTTTCGCGCATGTGGCAGTTCCCTGCCGTGCATGTCCGCCGGGATGCGAAGCCAGAGCTGCGGCGTTATCTGGCGGAGGAATTCGGCACAGCGGCGCTGAAAACGGCGGAGCTGGAGGCGCTGGAGCCAGTGCGTCACGGCGTCACCTTCCGCGCAATTACCATCAGCGCGTTTCGCGTTCGAGTGCCCCGATTGCCCCGAAGCGCGGGTTCGCGGTCAATCGAGCTGGGAAATCTGACGAAACTTCCCGTTTCGAACTTGACGCGCAAAATCGCGCGAGCCGCCACCGCGCCGGGCCGGCCGGGCTGAGGCGTTAGCCGATTCGCGGTTGCCCCGACGCATACAAATCAGGCAGTGCTAGGATGGACGAAAGGTCATGTCAAGCGCACCAAGTATGGCTCCTCCAGGAACGCTTTCAACTGACCCGCCAGTGGCGGAGCGATTTTTCCGCGTTTCGGTGTTTTGTCTCGTCCTGACGTCGGTAGGGACGTTAGTGGCCACGGGGAAGCTCGACAAGCTTGCGGTCCTGCTGGTACCGGCAGCGATTCTCTACAAGGGCTTCCGCGTCTGGCGAGGACACAAGCCCGAACTGAGCCATGCCGCAGCGACCGGGCTGGTAGCCGCGTATCTCCTTGTCTTCCCGGTGGACTTCCTTTTCTTCTCGAGGGTCTATGCCACCGGCTCGACGAATCCCGCGGTTTTTGCCACGCTGCTCGCATCCATACATTTCCTGCTTTTCGTTCTGCTTGTGCGGCTCTACAGCGCCTCGACCGACCGCGACGCGCTGTTTCTCGCGCTGCTCTCCTTCGCAGCGATTCTAGCGGGCGCCGTGCTTACTGTGGATACGTATTTCCTCGGGCTCTTCTTTGTGTTTCTGGGGTTTGGCGTGGCCACGTTTATCGGTTACGAGGTGCGGCGCGCGGCGCGCGGCGCAGTGACCTCCCTGCTCGCTGCACGTCCGGAATTTGAGCGGAAGTTTCATCGGGCCTTGGGTCTTGCGGCGGGAAGCGTCGCGCTCGGCGCCACGGTCATCGGCATGCTCTTGTTTTTCTTCTTTCCGCGTTTCACCGCCGGGTATCTCGGGCGAATCGGTTCCCAACCTTCCCTTATGTCTGGCTTCAGCGACGACGTCGAGCTTGGCCAGATCGGCGAGATCAAGAAGAATTCCGCGGTGATCATGCGAGTGAAGACCACTTTGCCGGCCGCAGCGGCGCAAATCCGGTGGCGGGGCATTGCGCTCTCCACGTTTGACGGCAGGCGCTGGTACACCACCGGCAAGCGGGAGCGCGTGCTCGCGATGGACCCGGAGGGATGGTTCGAGATACCGGAAATTCCAGAGAGCCTGCGATTCCATTCCATTCCCATGCGGTACACGGTCTTGCTGCAGCCGGTGGCGACGGACGCCCTCTTCGCCCCGGCGTACGTGCTCTCGCTGCGGGGAAATTTTGCAAGCGACCCGCTTACGCCCGACGGAGGGGCGCGACGGAGCTATCTGCGGCTGGATTCCACGAGGTCGCTCTTCAATCCGTTCCATAACTACATAGCGTTTCAGTATGAAGGGTTTTCCCTCCTGCCAAACCTAGCCCCGAAGCTCCTGCGCGAGGCGCCGGCGGAGTATCCGCAAGAGACGCGGGCCACTTACCTGCAACTTCCGCCGCTCGACCCAAGGGTCGAGCAACTGGCGAGGCAGATCACGTCGAATGCGGCGACGCCGTATGACGAGGCGACAGCGATAGAAATATATCTGCGCACACGCTTTGGCTACACGCTGGACCTGACCGGGAAACCCGAGGGGGACGCGCTGGCGAGGTTCCTCTTCGTCACACGGTCGGGCCACTGCGAATACTTCGCTTCTGCCATGACCGTAATGCTCCGGACTCTGGGCGTGCCCGCACGAGTGGTGAACGGCTTCCTTCCGGGTCAATACAACGATATCGGGGGCGACTACATTGTGCGCGCGAGTGACGCGCACACCTGGGTGGAGGTCTATTTCCCGGGCTATGGCTGGCTGACGTTCGACCCCACGCCGCCGGGGCGCGACGCCGAAGGGCTTCTTTCGAGGGTCGGCGCCTATTGGGACTGGCTGCAACTGACGTGGAACGAATGGATCGTCAACTACGACTTTGCGCATCAGTTCTTCCTCGCCCAGAGCATGCATCGCGCGTCGCGGACATGGAGCAGCCGTGCGCGGGTCTTTTTCGAGGGTGCGGAGCGGCGCGGCAAAGACTGGATTCTTTCCTGGAACTCAGGCCGCCTGGCGCTGCGCGCCTTGCTGCCCGTTGCGATTGTGTTGTTTCTCCTGGCATTGAACTTCGACAAAGTGCGGCGTGCGTTTCGGCGCCTGCGTATTGAATGGCGCGCGCGCTCAGGACGCGAGCCCCGGCCCGATACGCAACTCGCATCACTGCTCTATGAAGAGCTGTTGCGCCTGCTAGCCCGCCGCGGCTTCCGCCATCAGGAGTCGCAAACGCCGCTCGAATTCGCGGCTGCAGTATCTTCACCGGCGCTCGCGCCCGCCCTGGGGGAATTCACACTGCTATACGCGCAGGCGAGATTTGGCGGCGCGCCCTGCGATGCGCCGCGGCTCCAGGATCTCCTTCAACAAATCCGGCGGGCGCTTCGCGGGCACTGATTCCCTCTCAGGCGGGGTGGCCCGGCCCGCTCTTGTGCGTGCTACACTTGAGATTTGCGCCGCGGGCAAAATTTTTCGCCTATGCCGAAAGTCGGATTCGTCAGCCTGGGTTGTCCCAAAAACCTCGTGGACAGCGAGGTGATGATGGGCATTCTCGCGCGGGGCGGCTATGAGATCACTCCGCGGGCGGATGAGGCGGNGGTGGTCAATACGTGCAGCTTCATCGAGCCGGCGCAGAAGGAGTCCGTCCAAACGATTCTGGAGATGGCCGAGCACAAGAAGTTTGGAGCGGCGAAAAAACTCATTGTCGCCGGATGCCTCGTCGAGCGTTTTCGCGACCAAATCCTGGAGCAGATACCGGAAGTGGACGCAGTGGTCGGAACGGGTGAAATCGAGCGAATCCTCGAAGCCGTCGAGGGCGAGCTGAAAGTGCTGCCTGGCGCGGCGCCGACTTTTCTGTACCACGAATTGACGCCGCGTGTCGTCACCACACCGCGGCATACCGCCTATATCAAGATCGCGGAAGGATGCGATCATCCATGCAGTTTTTGCATCATCCCACAGCTTCGCGGGGCGTTCCGGAGCCGGCGCTTCGAGTCCGTCCTGCGCGAAGCGGAGAATTTGGCAGCGGCCGGCGCGCGCGAAATCACACTGATCGGGCAGGATACGACTTCCTATGGCCAAGATCTCGGCTTGCGCGACGGATTGGCGCGGCTACTTGACCGGCTGGCGCGGCTTGGCGGCGCAGAGAACCTGCTGTGGGTGCGTTTTTTGTACGCCTACCCGAATCGCGTGACGCAAAGCCTGCTCGATACTCTTGCGGCGCACGAGCGCCTGGCGAAGTACATGGACATGCCCTTGCAGCACGCCAGCCGCAACGTGCTGGCGCGGATGAAGCGCGGCTCGAGCGGCGATGCATTTCTGAAACTGCTGGGACGAATCCGCGCGACGATCCCCGGCGTTTTCCTGCGCACATCGTTCATTGTCGGTTTTCCGGGAGAGATGGAGGCCGATTTCAACGAGCTGTGCGATTTTGTCCGCGAGGCGCAATTCGACTGGATGGGCGCGTTCGAGTATTCGGACGTGGAGAACGCCGCAAGCTACGCGCTGGAAGAGAAAGTGGACGCCGAAACAATCGCCGGGCGGCGGAACCAGCTGATGGCAATTCAGAAACAGATTTCGCGGCGCAAATTGCGGGCGTTTCGTGGCAAGAAACATACGGCGCTGGTGGAGGGGCCATCGAAGGACAATCCGCTCGTTTGGGAAGCGCGGCTCCAAGGCATGGCGCCGGAGATTGACGGCAAATTGTATCTCACGGATGTCGAAGTGGGCGATGACGCTGCGAGGGCCGGCGATGCCGTGCGTGTCGAGATTACGAAGACGGACGCGTACGACCTGATCGGCCGCGTCGTCGAGATTCTTCCGCGCCCAGTCAGGCGCGAGATTGTCGCAGAGGTTTACGGAGCGCCTGCGGAAAGGCTGACCCGCATCACTACGGGAGCGGCGCTCCGGGTGATGGGGTAATATTCTTGGAGCGCGTGGGCCGGAGTGAGGGGCGATTGGAGAGCATCGGCCCTGCCTTGGGAATGTCGGGCCTTGGTCGTATGAAGCACCGTTGTCCCATTTGCAAGAAACCCACGGACGCGGAGGTCCACAAGGACTTTCCGTTCTGCAGCGAACGCTGCCGGCTGCTGGATCTCGGCAACTGGGCTGCGGAGCGATACGTGATCTCGGAGTCCGTGATCGACGAAGACGCGGACGAAACGCCCAATCCGAATGAAACCGAACACTGACGAAGTTCCGCCGGCCCTACGTCGCTTGGCCTCGGCTATGTGCCCAAGATTCCAGGAACGGTTGGCTCGCTGGCCGGGATTGCAGTGGCTGTTCTTTCAGACCCTGTCAGCCTTCTTTTGCTGATTCCCGGGTTGGGGATGGACACGCCCATGGTGTTCGGGCATCCGGCGCCTGCGCTGTTTCTGCTTCCGTCTTTGATTGCCCTTCTCCTTCTGGCCCTGGCCGGTACCTGGAGCGCGACGCGTGTTGCAGCGTACGCCGGAGCGAGCGATCCTCAGTATGTAGTGATCGACGAAGTCTCGGGCCAGCACCTTACGCTCGTTCTGGCGCTCATGCCTGTCGGGTTGCCGACGCACCTCATCCAGCCGGCTGTTGCTTCCAATTTCGCGCTCTACTCTGCGCTGAGCCTGCTCAACTGGAAATACTTGCTGGCGGGTTTTATACTTTTTCGTGTCTTCGATATTTGGAAGCCGTATCCCGTGCGGCAACTGGAGAAACTCCCCGGCGGCTGGGGAATCATGGCCGACGACTGGATGGCGGCGGTCTACGCGGCAGCGGTGCTGCGGCTGGCGATCCAACTGGGCCTGGTATGAAATTCGGCGAATCGGCAGCGAAGAACGGCATTCCCCGCATTGACAGCGTCACGCCTGCCGCCGTGATACCGAGCGGCGAACTCGTTATCCAGGGCAGCGGTTTTTCCCCGCACAATCGCGCGCGGCCGGTTGTGCGCTTTGGCGAAGTGGAGGGCAGCGTCCTCCTTGCCACGGAGAATCGCCTGATCGCGCGAGTGCCCGACGGGGCGAGCGGCGGCACAGTCCGCGTCGTCACGGCGGCGAACGAGAGCCGGCCGCATCCGGTGGCAATCGGCATGCAAGTGGCAGACAACCTGCATCCGGTGGCGAATCCGGCGGTGGACGCCCGCGGCAACATCTACGTGACCTTCAGCGGGCAGCGCGGGGAGCGCGTGCCCGTGTCGCTCTACAAGATTACGGCGAACCATGCGGTGAAGCCGTACGTCACGGCGCTGATGAATCCAACGGGGTTGGCGCTTGACCGCGCGGGAAGCCTTTTCGTCTCTTGCCGGAACGATGGCACCATCTATCGCATCACGCCCGAGGGCCGGCCTGAAAAGTGGATGGAAGGAATGGGGATTGCCACGGGACTTGCGTTCGACGGCGAAGAAAACCTGTATGTCGGCGATCGCAGCGGCACGATCTTCAAGATCAGCTCGAGCCGCGAGGTTTTTGTGTTCGCCACGCTGGAGCCGTCCATCGCCGCCTACCACCTGGCGTTTCACCCCTCGGGCGAGCTCTACGTTGCCGGGCCAACGACTTCGAGTTTCGACCGCGTCTATCGCATCACGAAGGGCGGAGAGGTGACCGCATTTTATCGCGGGTTGGGGCGGCCGCAAGGATTAGCATTCGACCGCGAGCTGAATCTCTACGTTGCGGCATCGCTCGGGGGCCGGCGCGGCGTCGTGCGCATCACCCCGCAGGGCCGCGCGGAACTTGTACTCAGCGGCTCCGGAATCGTCGGACTCGCGCTGCAACCTTCCGGCCGCGCGATTATCGCCACCAGCCTTGTAGTCAGCGGCTCCGGAATTGTTGGAGGCGCCCTGTTCACTCTCGATTGGGACGTTCGCGGCCTGCCGCTCTCGGGATCTTCGAACGGATGAAGGCAGAAATCATAGCGGTGGGTTCGGAACTTCTCACTCCGGACCGGCTGGACACCAATTCCCTCTTTCTTACCGAAGAGCTGAACCGCCTCGGCATCGAGGTGGTGCGCAAGACGATCGTCGGCGACGACCGCGGGCTTTTGAGCGAGGCGTTTCGGGATGCGCTCGACCGCGTGCCGCTGGTGATTTCGAGCGGAGGGCTTGGCCCGACCGAGGACGACCTAACGCGCGAAGCCGTGGCCGATCTGCTCGGCCGCAGGCTGCACCGCAACGACGAGATTCTCCGCGCCATCCAAGGGCGCTTCCGCAGCTTTGGCCGCGAAATGCCCGAGGTAAACGTCCGGCAAGCGATGGTGCCGGAAGGCGCCGAGCCGCTCGACAACCCGGGCGGGACTGCGCCGGGTTTGTGGATCGAGGAGAAGGGCCGGATGATCGCGCTGCTTCCCGGTCCGCCGCGCGAAGCCGCGGCTCGCGCGGCGCGTCTCCGGCGTACGGCTGTTCCACCGCGACCTGCGTGTGGCAGGCATGGGGGAATCGCACGTCGAGCAGCGCATCGCGCCGATCTACAAGCGCTACGGGGACGTGCACACGACAGTGCTTGCTTCGCCCGGCGAGATCCAGATCCATCTGCGGATGTGGACGGATGATTCCGCGCACGCCGAAAAGACCCTGAAGGAAATCGTCGAGGGAATTCAGATCGCGCTGGGCGACCGCATCTTCTCGACGGGAGGGGAGTCGCTTGAGGAGGTCGTGGCGCGGCAGCTCACGCTCAATACCGCGACGATAGCGACCGCGGAAAGCTGCACGGGAGGCCTTTTGGCACAGCGACTGACGAGCATCGCCGGCAGTTCCTCGTATTTTCTCGGCGGCGTTGTGAGCTACAGCAACGAACTGAAGACCGCGTGGGTGAATGTGCCCACGGAGCTGATTCAGTCAAAAGGCGCGGTGAGCACGGAAGTGGCCACTGCCCTGGCGGACGGCATTCGCAGGCACGTGGGCAGCACGCTCGGCGTCGGCATTACGGGGATCGCCGGGCCGGGCGGCGGCTCCGAAGAAAAACCTGTCGGAACCGTGCACATCGCGCTGGCGCACGCGGGCGGCGTCAAGGAAATCGGCCGTATTTATCCGGGCGACCGGGAAGCCGTCCGCTGGCAGGCCACGCAAATCGCGCTGGACCTGGTGCGCGTCCATTTCCTGTACAACGGCGCAAAGAGCGGGGCGCGAGGGTAAGGCGTGCGCTTATTCGTCGCGCTGGAAATCCCCGCCGCAGTGCGCGAAAACCTTGCCGCTCTGATTCGAGAGCTGCGTCCGCTCGCGCCCCAGGCGAAGTGGGTGCGCGCGGAAAAACTTCACGTGACGCTCAAATTTATCGGAGAGGTGCCGGCGCAGAAGGCAGGAGCGATTCGCGCGGCGCTGGCGCGGCTGCGCGGCGAGGGCATGCTGGAGCTGCGCTTCCGCGGGCTCGGCTTTTTTCCCAACGAGAAGCGGCCGCGAGTTTTTTGGGCTGGAATCGAATCCGGCGCGGGTCTGGCGCAGCTGGCGGCGGAGATCGAAGCTTCGCTCGCGCCGCTTGGTATCGCCCCGGAGGAGCGCGCGTTCACGCCACACCTGACTCTGGCTCGTTTCCCCACGCCGGGCCTGCCGGAGGAATTGCGTGCGGCAGTGCGGGAGAACAATTCGCGGGACTTCGGGGAGCTGCGCGCCACGGAGTTTCGTCTCGTCGAAAGCCGCCTGAAACCCGCCGGCGCGGAGTACACTTCCCTCGCAACATTTCCCCTGGCGTCCGTGGAGGCCTAACGGCGAATGAGTGAGATCCCGTTGAATCTCGTCCTCATTTCCATCGCCGCATATCTGTTGGGCTCCATCCCGTTCGGGCTGCTTTTTGCGTGGCTCTTCAGTGGGCCGGACGTGCGCGCGGCCGGAAGCGGAAACATTGGCGCGGCAAACGTGGCACGAGTGGTCGGGAAGAGCGCCGGAATTCTGACTCTCATCTTTGACGCCGGCAAAGGCTCCGCGGCCGTATGGCTGGCCGCGCGCTATTCTGAAGAAAACGCCGCGTGGATGATGATTGCGGGTATCGCCGCACTCGCGGGCCACTGCTTTCCGGTCTGGCTGAAGTTTCGCGGCGGCAAGGGCGTGGCCACGGCCGCAGGAGTCTTCCTGATCCTCAGCCCGCTCGCTACGCTCGGCGCGGTTCTCCTCTTTCTCGCTATTGTGGGTTCTTGGCGCTATGTCTCCCTGGGGTCCATCTCTGCGGCCACGGCTATGCCGCTCCTCATCTATTTTCTGTGGGCTCCGGGCCATGCTCCGCCGCTGCCCGTCAGCTTCGGCACGCTCCTAGCCGCCGTGCTCATCGTCTGGAATCATCGCGCCAACATCCAGAGACTCGTGGCCGGCGAAGAGCCGCGCTTCGGGCTCGGACGTCAAAAGGACAATTGATGCGCATCGCAGTTCTCGGCGGCGGAAGCTGGGGTACGGCGCTGACGATCCTCCTCTCGAGCAACCGCAAAGCGCACGCCATCTCTCTCTGGGTCCATGACCCTCGCCTCGCCGAAAGCATGCGGCGCGAACGGGTGAACGCCGCCTATTTGGCGGGCTTCGAGATTCCCCGCGGGGCGCAAATTACTGTGAACGCCGCTGAGGCGCTCGACGGCGCGCAGGTGATCTTCGGCGCGATGCCGACGGCGCATGCTCGCAACGTGTACGCGATGGTTTTGCCCCACGTCCGGCGCGACGCCACCTTCGTCAGCGCCACGAAGGGCCTCGAACCGAAAACGCATCAGCGCATGAGTGAGATAATCACTCAATGCTTTTCCCCGAAGTTTTCTCCGCGCATCGCGGTTCTTTCCGGGCCGTCGTTTGCCGCTGAAGTGGCGCGGGGAGACCCGACGGCGGTGGTGCTGGCGTCACACGATCAGGAACTGGCGCGTGAGCTCCAGAAGGAGATTGCCGGGCAGACATTCCGCCTCTATACGAACGACGATGTGTTGGGCGTTGAGCTCGCCGGCGCGATGAAGAACGTGATCGCCATTGCCGCCGGCGCCTGTCACGGAATCGGGCTGGGCTCGAATTCGCTCGCGGCGCTGATCACGCGCGGCCTCGCCGAAATGACCCGCCTTGCTGTCAAGCTCGGCGCCAAGCCGGAGACTCTCGGCGGACTTGCGGGCCTCGGCGACCTGGTTCTGACTTGCACGGGCTCTTTGAGCCGGAACCGCTACGTCGGCGTCGAACTTGGAAAGGGAAGGCCGCTGGCGGAAATTCTCGCCGGGATGCGGATGGTAGCGGAGGGCGTCGGCACAACGGATGCTTTGGTCGATCTTGCCCGGGCGGCAAATGTGGAAATGCCCATCACCGGGCAGGTACAGGCGATCCTGCGGGCGGAGCGGTCGGCCCGCGACGCCATCCGCGCCATTATGGAGCGGCCCCTCAAGCCCGAATAACCGTTCGGGCCTCCCCGATCGCCGTAGTACGAAAGTCCCATTGGCAGTCCGGTGACGCTCGCGGGAAGCGTCCGCCTGCGGGCCCGGCGGCCATCGTAAAATAGTAAGGCTCATGCCCGAATCCTTCGCCAGCAAAGTACAGAGACTCCGCGCCGGACAAGTGCGCATCTTATGGCTCGTTCTGGGCGCGCTGCTGCTCGTCAGCGCCCTCCCCATCGGGCTTTACCACCGCCAGGTGTTGGAGTTGAGCCAGGAAAAGCTGGTCGATACCGAGCGCGTGCAACAGAGCGAATTGACGCGTTCGATGGCCGACGAAATCAATCTCTTTGAATCGAACTTAACGCAGCAGCTTATCAGCCAGCGCCAGATCCTGACGCTGACCGGCCTGATTCAGGACGTGGAAGATCCCCCCGCGCAGCCCAAGGTATCGCGCCTGCTCGAGAATTTCCTCGCCAGCAACCCGAATACGTTTCTGTACCTTACGGCCGTGGGGCGCACGGGCAAAGGTTCGGCCGCTGCGCAGGGGAATTTCCGGCCGGAGCAGGACCCCTTTGTGAGCCGGGCGATGCAAAGGGCTTTCTTCGCGTGCGAACAGGCGCTGAAGTTCCGCAGCGACCCTCTGGCCCTGGCGCAGGAGGATAACCGCCCTGCATTCGTCATCGCTGTTCCGTTGAAGGTAGAGGATCAGTTCACAGGGATGCTGGCGGCAGTCGTGTCGCTCGATCCCCTGCTCCACCGGCTGCAGGAGACGAGCGTGCGCGGGCGCACGGTCTTCATTGTGGACCGCTACGGGCACGCGGTAGCGCACCCGTTCTCCCACGACTTCGTTCCCGGCACGGATATGAGCGCGTCTAAGATCGTGGAGCAGATCCGTTCTCTGCCGCAGGATCTGCGCGCCACGGCGACGGTCTCCTTCACTCTGAAGGTGAAAAATCGCGAAGTCGAGATGATCGGGACGTACAGCTCCATGCCGGAGCTGAACTGGGCGGTGGTGGCGCAGCGCAGCCTAGAAGACGCGCGCGAAGACGCTGGGGTGAAAGAGCTGAACCGGCAAGCGCTGGCGTTCGTGACTGTCGTCATCCTCGCGGCAATCCTCGTCGGCTACTTTTTTGCCGTGGGCATCAGCGAGCCGATCCGATCCTTAGCTGCCTCCACGCGCGCCATCAGCCGCGGCGAATTCCACCAGCGAACGCCAGTGCGCGGCGCGACGGAAATCAGCGAGCTCGCCGAAACCTTCAACAGCATGGCCGGGGACATCGAGGAATTCATCGAGCGATTGAAAGAGGCGGCGGAGGAGAACCGCGAGCTCTTTATGGGCTCGATCCGCATGCTGGCGGCCGCCATCGACGAAAAGGACCCCTACACGCGCGGCCATTCCGGCCGCGTCGCGAAATATTCCTTGCTGATCGCGCAGGAATTGGGGCTTTCGCCGGAGGAAATCGACAAGCTGCGCATTGCCGCGCTGTTGCACGACGTCGGCAAGATCGGCGTGGACGACCGCGTCCTGAAAAAGCCCGGCGCGCTGACGAGCGAAGAGTTCGACCTGATGAAGCAGCATACCGTGAAAGGCGCGAACATCATGCGGCCGGTCTCGCAGCTTAAGGAGATGCTGCCCGGCATCGAGCTGCATCACGAGCACATCGACGGCCGCGGCTATCCATACGGTTTGCAGGGCCCGCAGATCCCCATCATGGCGCGCATCATCGCCGTCGCGGACACGCTCGACGCCATGACGACGAATCGCCCCTATCAATCGGCGATGGAATTGGATTTCGCGCTCGAAAAAATCAAGAAGCTCACCGGGACAAGGTTCGACGGCGCCGTAGTCAACGCCCTCGAAGCCTCCATCCACTCCGGCAAGATCCGCATGACCGCAGTGGAAGTGCAGGTCTGACCGAAGAGGGGAATCAGCCGCGGAGTCACAGAGCTATACAGTTCACGAAGGACTGGTTCCCAATCGCAGCAGGTCCGCCAGCAGTTCGCCAAATAGATTCTGCCCGCAAGCCCCGATGGAACTGTTCTGCTACAATTTTGTTCAAGCGCGCCGCACAGCGCGCA
>QHYP01000218.1:18654-27407 GCA_003224195.1 Acidobacteriota bacterium
AAAGAGCCTTCGCTGCTCGACCGGCTCAAACAGTCGGTCGGCAAGACGCGCACCGCGCTGTCTGCGACGGTGGACGACATCTTCCGCGGAGAACGGCGCATTGATCCGTCGCTGCTGAAGCAGCTCGAGACCGCGCTCATCGCCGCCGACCTCGGCGTCGGCACCACGCGGGAGATTCTCGACGCCGTGCGGGAAAAGATGCACCGTGATGCGCTAGCCGATGCGGCCGCGCTGAAGCGGGAGATCAAAGCCCATATCGCCAAGATCTTCTCAGAAACCTCGCCTCACCTGGCGGGATCTGCAACCGTGTTGGCGGGGTCCGCCAATGGCAGCAGCCCGCGGGTGATTTTCATCGTCGGCGTGAATGGAGCGGGCAAAACGACGACTATCGGCAAGCTCGCGAATCGCCTGCGGCAGGATGGCCGCACCGTGATTCTGTGCGCGGCCGACACTTTCCGTGCCGCGGCCATCGAGCAGCTCGAAATCTGGGCGCAGCGCAACGGCATCGAAATGATCAAGCAGAAAGCGGGAGCGGACCCCGCCGCGGTTGTCTATGACGCCGTGGCTGCGGGCAAAGCGCGCGGCGCCGATGCCGTCATCGTGGACACCGCGGGCCGCTTGCACACGAAATCCAATTTGATGGCCGAGCTCGAGAAGATGAAACGCACCGCGGCGAAAGTGGTCCCCGGAGCGCCTCATGATGTGCTCCTTGTGCTTGACGCCACCACCGGACAAAACGGCCTGGCGCAGGCGCGCGAGTTCACCTCTACCGTCGGCGTGACCGGCATCATTCTGACGAAACTCGATGGCACGGCCAAGGGTGGAATCGTCGTGGCCATCGCCCGCGAGCTGGGCCTGCCGATTCGCTTTGTCGGCACCGGCGAGCAAATCGGCGATCTCGTTCCTTTTGACGCGGAGACCTACGTCAATTCCCTCTTCGACTAAAGCAGTGGATCGTTACGACATTCCGTTCATGCAGCGCGCGCTGGATCTGGCGCGCAAGGGGACGGGCCTTGCCAGCCCGAATCCCATGGTGGGCGCGATCGTTGTCGGCAATGGCGAAGTGCTCGGCGAGGGCTTTCATCGGTATGAGTCGCGCGATCACACTGAAATCGTCGCGCTAAAATCCGCCGGCGAGAGGGCGCGCGGCGCAACGCTGTACGTCAGTCTGGAGCCGTGCTGCCACGCGGGCCGTACTGGCCCGTGCACGGACGCGATTGTCGCAGCGGGCATCGCGCGCGTCGTCGCGGCGATGAAGGACCCGAACCCGAAGGTCGCGGGCCGCGGCATTGAGCGGCTGCGCGCCGCCGGAATAGAAGCCGAGACCGGCGTGCTGGAAGAGGAAGCCCGGCGGGTCAACGAAGCGTTCGCGTTCTGGGTTCACGCTGGAAAACCTTTTGTCACGCTGAAGTCTGCTCTGACGCTCGATGGCCAGCTTGCCCTTCCGGGATCCAGAAAACCATCAGGCAATCAGGATGACGCCCGGTGGATCACTTCACCCGAATCGCGCGCCGAGGTGCAACGGATGCGTCATGCCTCGGATGCGCTGCTCACGGGGATCGGCACGATTCTCGCTGATGATCCGCTGCTCACCGACCGGAGCGGACTCCCGCGGCGCCGGCGGCTGCTTCGTGTGATCCTCGATTCGGGGCTCCGGCTATGGCCGCGCTCGCGCGTGGTCGAATCAGCGGAAGATGACGTTCTGGTTTTCACGCTGGCTTCGACAAAATCCGCCACGGCGCGGCAGCTTGCGCGCGCCGGCGTGCAGATCGTCAAGGCGCCTGGCGAGCGCGGCCGCGTGCGCCTGGACGGTGTTCTCAAAGAGCTGGCCAAGCGCGATATCCTGAGCGTCCTGCTCGAAGCAGGCAGCGAGCTGAACGGCGCAGCGCTCGCGGCAGGCGTCGTGCAAAAACTGTTTCTGTTCTATGCTCCCAAAGTGGCGGGAGAGGACGGGGTGCCGTTCACGCGAGCAAGGAAGCTCGTCTTGCCGCCACTCGAAAACGTTCAATTTCATCGCTTCGGCCCCGATTTCGCCGTCGAAGGATATCTGCACGATGTTTACCGGAATCATTGAGCAGATGGGCAAAATTGAATCGCCGGATTTGCCAGCGGAGGGCGGCCGCTTGACGATCCTCGCGCCTGAAGTCGCGGCGTCGCTCGCCGTTTCAAGCAGCATCGCAGTGAATGGCTGCTGCCTCACCGTCGTTTCCAGCGACAGCATGCGCTTCGCGGCCGACCTTTCCGGCGAAACCCTGCGGCGCACATCGTTCGGCGAGCTAAAGCCCGGCGCCCTCGTGAATCTTGAACGCCCGCTGACGGCTGGCAAGGAGTTCGGCGGGCACTTCGTGCAGGGGCACATAGATGGCATCGGCCGCGTCGCTCACTTGAAACCCGAAGGCGAAAGCTGGTGGCTCGGCGTGCGCGTGCCGGAGGAAATCGCGCGCTTTGTCGCGACGAAGGGTTCGATCGCCGTGGACGGCATCAGCCTGACCGTCGCCGGCTGGCGCGATGGCATCGCGGAAATGGCCGTCATTCCGTTCACCTACATGCACACGAATCTGCGGGATCGAAGGCCAGGCGACGCCGTGAACCTCGAAGCGGACATGCTGGCGAAATACTTAGACCGCCTGCTCGATGCCCGCGCGGAGCCTGCGCCTTCACGAATCACGCTGGCTCGCCTTGTCGAAGAGGGGTTCTAGCCTTCGCCGGAGAAAGACAAATGCCTTCGCTCAGCGGCGTGCTGGAGACATCGCTCTACGTGGACGATCTCGAGCGCGCCTCGCGCTTCTATGAAGAACTCTTCGAACTCACGCGCCTAGGCGGCGACGAGCGTTTCCGGGCCTATGACGTTGGCGGCCGCAGCGTGCTTTTACTCTTCAAGCGCGGCGCATCGAACTGCGAGACTCCCCTACCCTGGGGCAAAATCGGCCCGCATGACGGCGCCGGCCCCCTGCATCTGGCGTTCGCCATTCCGGCCGAGGAACTCGCGGCCTGGGAGAAGGAACTCGCTTCACGAGGAATTGCGATTGAGACCCGCATCCCCTGGCCGCGCGGCGGCGCCAGCCTCTACTTCCGCGATCCGGACAATAACCTGCTGGAACTTGCGACGCCCGGAGTGTGGGCCATTTATTAAGCTGCGCGGCGGGGTCTGCTTCGCTGCCCGTCAACTCTTCTTGCGTCGAGGAGCTTCGCACATGGCGCGCCCCGGTTCCAGCATTTTGAGCGTGTCGATGTGGAGAACCTTCGTTTGTGAATTGATGTCACCCGTTACTTCGACGTAGTCGCCGATGTTATTCTTCGCTGCGTCCTGGTTCGTGATCTCCAAGACTCTTTTCTGGTCGGGATCAATCAAGACAATTTTCTTACCTTCGGCGACACATCGCTTTGCACACTCGGGCGTTGTCCCCGTGAATTTGCCGCTCGAGGCACGCTCCTTCGCGCAGCCTTCGTCGGAAAGCCAGCCGCGTATGACTTTTTGCTCCGGTTTTGATACTTGGCGCGCAAACGGCGAGTTCGCGCATGCAATGCAGAGCACCAGAAACCCGAAAATGCTTGCCTTCATAACTCACCTCCTCCAGCTTGCTGGCAGCATAACTCCATCCCGGTTTTGATAAAAGAGCATGGCACGGCGTTCCCGGCAAACCCACGTCTCATTCCTCATGGCGCCTCGAGACTCTTCTCACGCGCTCCGCGAAAATACAAAACGAGCCCTAGGACAATCGCCGCCAGCGTGCCGCCCACCAGCTTGAGCTCAAATCCCAGCTTGTCCGAAGAATCTCCCGGCGGGACCAGTGACACGGCGATTCCGCCGAGAACGACGAGAAACCCGAGTCCGCCGGCAATCCACACCCCTACCTTTCCTCCGGGAATCAAAACGGCCTGGGGATTTTCCCAACGATCCTTGCGGCCGGCCAGTTTGATCGCCGCGGCGTACATGTATAGAAACGGAATGAAGTACAAAATGATGGCCGCATCCACGAGAAATTGATACGCACCGCGCATGGTTTCATTGATTTGGCTGAACAGGAGAATCGCGCCGGATACCACCGCCTGCACCAGGATGGAAATGTGCGGCGTTTTCCAGCGCGGGTGAATTTTGCCGAATGCCTCTGGCAGGTACCGATCGATACCGACCACAAACGGCACGCGCGCAATCCCGGCCACCGTGCTTCCAACGCCTCCAGCGTTGCCGACGGACACCAGCATCGCGGCAAGCACGCCAACGAAGCCAATCCGCAGCGCGGTTGAGCCGAGCGTAATCGCCTGGAAGACTCCGCTCTTTGCATCCACCTGCGCATCTGGCACCAAAGCCAGCACCGCAACCGTCCCAAAGATGTAAATCGCAGCGATCAGCACGCCGGAGCCGATCACCGCGCGGGGCAGCGTCCTGCGGGGATCCTTGACTTCCTGGCTCATCGCCGAAACAAGTTCCAGGCCCGTGAATGCGAACGCGATCTGCGACCAGAAATTAACTGTGTCCCAGCTCCAATGCGGCAGCATGTTTGCCCAGGTGAACTGCGTCGCTGATCCGTGGCGGAAACACAGTATCGCGGCGAGACACGTCAAGATCAGCAGCGGAACGTATGTGCCCACTCCGCCGGCATTTTGCAGCCATTTCCCAATATTCAGTCCGATGATGTTCAGATATACGGCCACGCCGAGCAGGACGAACGACCCCGCGAGAAGAAACGTGCTGTTCTGCGCCAGCGATGTGCCGCGAGAACCGGCGATGTAACCGCCCATGGCTGCGCTCGCCACCAACAGGCCGGGGAAATAAAAGACCGTGTAAATCCAATACGTCCACCCGGCGACAAACCCGTGAAAATCTCCAAAGGCTTCCTTCGACCATACGTACAGCCCGCCTTCTTCCGGAAATCGCGACGAAAGCTCGTTGATCACCAGCGCCGAGGGCAAGAAGAATCCTACCGCGGCAAGAATCCAGAGGCTGATGGACGACGCGCCGTTGTGCGCCGCGGCGGCAATCCAGCGCGGACCGAGCACTGTGGCAATGTTGAACAGCAGCACATCCCAAAAACCCATCTCCTTTCGAAGCTGCCGAATCGGATCGCCCTGCGGCTTCGCCGGGTCGGTCATAGGGTCACGTCGAGGGATGGGATCAGCTCGTCTTGCAAGCGGAAATTGCGCAGAAAAGGATCGTCGGTTTTTTCGAAATCCGACCAGGAGCCGAAAAATGTAACCTTGCCCTCCTGCAAAAAGACAATCCGGTCCGCTAAGCGTTTGGCCAAATGTGTGTCGTGCGTGACGACAATCGCCGTGCGGTGAAAAGTCTCCTTGAGCCGGTGAATCAGGTCGCCCATGTGTCCGGCCATGATGGGGTCCACCATCGTCGTCGGCTCGTCATAGAGAATCGCTTCCGGATTTTGCGCCAGCGCTCGGGCAATTGCGACCGCCCGTTTCATGCCTGTGGAGAGCTCGGACGGAAGCTTGTCCAGCACGTCGTCCACTTCCAGCATCTGGGCCAGATCCTGAACGCGCGTCGCGATGTCTTCCACAGTGAGTCCGGGCTGGTCCTCCATCGGAAAAGCGATGTTTTCGCCCACCGTGAGCGAATCGAACAGCGCGCCGGACTGAAAGACCATGGTAACTTTTTGCCGTACCCTCCTGAACTCATCCTCGCTGAGGTCGGTTACATCCTCGCCGTCCACAAACACGCGCCCCGAATCTGCTTGGAGAAAACCCATGATGTGCTTCAGCGTGACCGATTTGCCCACGCCGCTGCGGCCCATGATGACGCAGGTCTCTCCAGGCTCGACCGCGAAGCTGACGTGATCGAGTACCAGACGGTCATCGAAAGCCTTGCACACATCGCGAAATTCGAAAAACGGAGCGCTCATCCTTGCGTTTCGCCGAATGCCTGGCGGATGGCCTCGTATTCCGCCGAGGTATTCATGTTCCAAAATAACCGGCCTGCGCTATCAAATCGTTTCCAGTGCGGCTCGTCAAGAACTTCCACTTCGAGAGCGCTCAGCGCATCCGTGATTTTCAGTTGGCCGCGCCCAATCGCCGCCGCGAGCGTCGGAGCCGCTGTCGTGCGGTAGCAGGCGCAGAGCGGCTCATAACCACCTCTGGTACGCGGAACAATCGCGTGCGCGCGGCTCGCTCGGGCGCGATCTGTCAGATACTTCAGCCATTCGCGCGTCAAGAGTGGCAGGTCGCAGCCAAGGATCAAATTCCACTCGCGAACGGGCATTGTTTCCGCGGTTTGGAAGAGCGCGGTCGCGATCCCGCCGAGAGGCCCCGTGCCTGGCCAGCGGTCGGCCACCATCGGCAGGCCGAACTCGGCATAACGTTCGGGCGGCCCGACGATGGCCCCGGTCGCCTCAGCCGTCCGGAGCAAGTCGGCCATGCGCAGCAGCATGGGCTTGCCGCCGAGTTCGACGAGCGCCTTGTCGCGTCCGAAGCGCGTGCTGCCGCCGCCGGCGAGGACATAACCCGCCAAGCCCATCCTTGGACTCGCTCGATCGGCTGCCAAAGTCGATTACTCCGCCGCGACGGGTTCGCGTCCGGGACGCCGGATCCCCAGTTCACGCAGCTTTTCTTGCAGGCTTTGCCGGTGAAGCCCGATGGACGCCGCCGTCCGCGACACATTCCAACGGTTCTGCTCAAGTTTTCCCCTGATATAGGCGATCTCGAACTTGCGCTTCGCTTCTCGGAAGTCCGTCTCGCCAAGACCCGCGGTATCCAAGCGCCTCGCGTCCCTGATCGGCGCCGCGTCGCCACGCATGACCTCCTGGGGCAGGTCTCCCGGCATGATCTCTGCGCCCTGGCCGACCACCAGGCTGCGCTCGAGTGCGTTCTTGAGTTCACGCACGTTCCCCGGCCAATCGTAGCGCTCGAGAGCTGCCAGCGCCTCGCGGGCCAGTTTGGCCGTCCGGCCCATTCGCGCCGCATGCAGTTGCAGAAACGCCTCTGCGAGAAGCGGGATATCTTCTTTGTGCTCCCGCAACGCCGGCAATTCCACGGTGACCACGCGCACCCGGTAAAACAAGTCTTCGCGGAATTTCCCGGCGCGAATCTCGGCGGGCAGGTCGCGGTGCGTCGCGCTGATTACCCGCACGTCCACGGGGATCGGCTGCGTGCCTCCGAGCCGCTCGATGGTGCGGTTCTCGAGCGCGCGCAAAACTTTCGCCTGCGTCACAGGATTCATGTCGCCGATCTCGTCCAAAAACACCGTTCCGCTCGACGCCAGCTCGAATTTTCCCTTCTTCTGCTGGGCCGCGCCGGTGAACGCGCCACGTTCGTAGCCGAAGAGCTCGGATTCGATCAGCGTCTCCGGCAGCGCCGCACAGTTGACGGCGATAAACGGTTTTCCGGACCGCGCCGACCGATTGTGAATCTCCTGTGCGAGCAAGTCCTTTCCCGTGCCGCTCTCCCCGAGGATGAGCACGGTTGAATCCGTGGCGGCCACGCGCTCGGCAAGTTCAAACGCACGCCGCATCCCCGCCGAGCGGCCGATCATCTGCCCAAACTGCCCTTCTGTGGCCAGCCGCCGGCGCAGGGCGTCGTTCTCCTGTTCGAGCGATGCCATCTTGAGCAGGTTGGAGACGCGTTGCCGAAGCTCCTCCAGCTCGAACCCTTTTACAAGATAGTCCGACGCGCCCAGGCGCAGCGCCTCCACTGCCGTCTTGGCAGTGTCCAGCGCCGAAACGATCAGAACGGGCTGGCCGTGTCCCTCTTCCCGCAAATCGGGCGACTCGCGGCGCAGCGACTCACGGGCTGCGGCCGCCGTGTCTGCTTCCGCGATGCGATACTTGTTTTCGAGCGCGCGGCGCAGGCCGTACCGCGCCGCCGGCTCGTCGTCCACCACCAGAATCGTCTTCATTCCGCCTCCTCCACTGTTCTCGAAGGCGTTGACCGCTTCCCGGTCACCCCTGAAATCGCAGGTTTTGCATCCTCTGCGGGCAGCCACACGCGAAATCGCGTCCCCCGGCTGTCCCGCACCGGACTCTCCCATTCCAGCTTCCCGCCAAATTCCGCCACCCGCCGCTCGACAATCGCGAGTCCCAGGCCTGTCCCCTGGGCCTTGGTGGTGAAGAACGGGCGCAATATCCGCTCGCGAACTCCCGGCGAAATGCCCGCCCCGTCATCTTCAACGGCAAACTCCACTCCCCCGCCCGCCGGGGCTGCTCGCAGCGTTACATGGCCTCCCTTGGGCGTCGCCTCCAGAGCATTGACGACCAGGTTCGACAGAATCTCGTTGACGGCTTCTGCGCTGGCCGCGACCCGCAGGGAGCCCTCGGACGCTTGAGTATCCAGGCAGACGCCACGCCGTTCCGCTTCATGCCGTAGCACGCTGGTGACGGCCTCCCCAACTTCGCGCGCGTCGCAACTGGCCCCGCTCCCGCCGGACCGCACCGCCGGACGGCTAAAGCGCAGTAGCTGGTTCAATTTCGTTGACAGCCGATCGATCTCCTCCACGACGAGCCGTGTCTCGCCTCTCAGCGTCTCCGGCAGCGCCGCGCTCTCGAGCTGCAACTGCAGAATCGTCTTCATCGAGCCCAGCGGGTTCTTCAAATTGTGCGAGATGCTCGCCGCCATCTGGCCGAGCGCCGCCAATCGCTCGCGCTCCGCTAGCTCGCGTTCGAGTTGCAGCTTTTCTTCGATCAGGCGGCATAGGTCCAGGGTCGCGGGCAACTGCTCGCACAAAAATTCCAGTGCAGCGGCAGTCTCCCCGGATAACATCGCTCCGTGCGGCTTCACCTGTAAGACTCCGAGCATGCGGCCCGCCTGCT
>QHYP01000202.1 GCA_003224195.1 Acidobacteriota bacterium
TCAGCGCCAGCGCGGGACCGACGCCGGAAGCGCTCAGCAAGAGTTCAAAGAAGTGCTTTTCGCGGGAAGAAAGAAAGCCGTAGAGCGCCAGCGCGTCTTCGCGCACGTGCGTGTGAATCAGCAGGGTGACTTCGGTGTGGAGTTCGCCAAGCGCGGCAAAGGTCGAGAGCGGCACCTGCACCTGATAGCCGACCCCGCCCACATCCACGAGGAGCTGGTTCGGGCGCTTGTCGGCGAGGCGTCCACGGATCTGGCCGATCATCGCGTCACAGTATTGACGAGCGCTTCCGGGGTGTCAACGCCGACTCAGCGCCCGTAGCGGCCCATCAACTCCCCTTGCACGAGGACGTGGCCCTGCATGGCCTTTTCGACTTCGGCCTTCGTCGCGCCCGCCTTCAGACTCAGTTTGACGTCGAGCGCGTACAGCTTGAAGAAATAACGGTGCGGTCCACCTGGCGGCGGGCACGGACCGCCATAGCCGATCCTGCGGAAATCATTGCGACCCTGCCGCGAGCCGTCCGCGAGTTCTTCTTGCTTGGCGACACCTTCGGGAAGCTCGCGTGTTTTCCCCGGGATATCGAAGAGCACCCAATGGACCCACGTGCCAACTGGTGCATCGGGGTCGTCCGCGATCAAAGCAAAACTCTGCGCCGCGGACGGAGCATCGCTCCACGCGAGGGGCGGCGAAACGTCCGCGCCGTCGCAGGTGTGCTTTTTCGGGATCGTGCCTCCTGCACTGAATGCAGAGCTCGTCAGTTTCAACGGCATGGTGGGTCCTCCTTTCGCAACCCCTGCGCCGCACACGGCTGCCGCTGTCAGGAGTGTAGCTGCGCTGAAGAGAACAAGAATGCGAGACATAAACCGTTCCACGGAATTCGGCTAGGCTCATGCAAGCTTCGCGCGAGAAAGGGGCAGCTCGCGCACTCGCTTGCCCGTCGCGGCAAAGATAGCGTTGCACATCGCCGGCGCAAACGGCGGTACACCCGGCTCGCCCACGCCCGCCGGCGGCGCATCGTTTTCCACAATATAGATGTTCGTTTCGCGCGGCGTCTCGCGCATCCGCGCAAGCTGATAATCGCCGAAGTTGCTCTGATCGATCACTCCGTTTGTCGCCGTGATCTCGCCATACAGCGCCAGGCTCATCCCGAACACCGCCGCTCCTTCAAACTGCTGCCGCGCCATCTCCGGATTCACCACTGTGCCGGCATCGAGGGCCGTGTCCACCTGCTGAATCTGGACCTGCCCCGCGTCATTCACTTCCGCCTGCACGACGGTCGCGACGTACGTCAGAAAGCTGCGGTGCACGGCAATCCCCATACCGAATCCGTTGCCGAGCTTTTTCTTTCCCCAGCCCGCCTTTTCGGCAGCGAGTTGCGTCACGCGCCGGAAACGCGCCACGTCGATGGCGTACTTCGCATAGTCTCCATCGTAGTTCGGATAGTCCGTCCCGAGTTCGCCCTTCGGAATAATCCTGTCCGGCCCGAACAATTTCAGAATGTACTCGAGCGGGTCCTGGCCGGCAGTGTGCGCCAGCTCGTCCGTGAACGAGCCGATTGCAAACGCGTGATAAATGTTCGCCACCGAGCGTAGCCAGCCAATGCGCACGTGCGCCACGGCCGGTCCGTTCTCCGCACGATGATTGGGCAGCGCGAACGGCACGTCCGTAAAGCCGAGTCCCAGCTCACCCGGTTCGCTATACGTTGCACCGGCTGCGAACGATGACCCAATCGGCGGAAATACCGATCGCTGCAGCCACGCCGCCGGCATCCCGCCTGCGTTCAGAGCGGCCTTCATATATACCGCCGCAACCGAATGATAGTAATCAAATTTGAGGTCGTCCTCGCGGCTCCAAACGACTTTCACCGGCTTCCCTGCCTTTTTCGAGAGCACCGCCGCTTCCACGGCAAAATCCGGAAACGATTTGCGGCCAAAAGCTCCGCCCAGCAGCGTCACGTGGCAGGTGACGTCTTCCTTCTTGATCCCCAAAGCGCCGGCCACAGCATCCTGCACGCCTTGCGGGTTCTGCGTGCACGCCCAGACGTTAACTTTGCCGTCGCGAAATTCCGCCAGTGCCGCAGGCGGCTCCATCGACGCATGCGCCAGCAGCGGCGCGTAATATTCCGCCTCGACGATCTTGCCGCCCTTAGCAAACTCCGCGTCCACATCGCCGACGTTGCGGAAAACCTTCCCCGCCTTCCGCGCCGTTGCCTGTAGCTCCTTCTTGTACGCATCCGAGTTGAAACTTGCATGTGGACCGTGCTCCCACTGAATGTTCAGCTTCTTTCTCCCCTCGAATGCCGCCCAGGTGTTGTCCGCCAGCACGGCCACACCGCCCAGCGCCTGAAACCCGTGCGGAGGCTTGAACGAATCAATCGTCGCGGTCTGCTTTACGCCCGCGACGCCGAGTGTATCCTTATCCTCGAACGATTTGACCGCCCCGCCCAACACGGGCGGATGCGCCACCGCGGCGTAAAGCATTCCGTCCATGTGCGTGTCCTGGCCGAAAACAGCCTTGCCGGAGCAAAGCGCCACGATGTCGTAACTCTTCACCGGCTTTCCGATGTAGCGCCAAGCGTTCCTCGGCTTGAACTGCAACTCTTCCTTCTTCGGTACCGGTAGTTTCGCCGCTGAAGCGGCGAGTTCGCCATAGCCAAGCTTTTTGCCGCTCGCCGTATGCACCACCGTGTGCAGATGCGCTTTGCATTGCGCCTCTGGCACTCCCCACTGCTGCGCTGCAGCGCGCACCAACATCAACCGCGCTGTCGCTCCTGCTTCGCGAAACGCGTCGAAAAAGCTGCGCACCGAGTGCGATCCATCCGTATCCTGGTCGCCGTATTTCACGTCACCCGTGGCCTGCACGAGCTTCACGCGGTTCCAGTCGGCTTCGAGCTCATCGGCCAAGACCCGCGGCACGGCCGTTCGGCTGCCATTCCCCATCTCCGAGCGGTGCGCGATGATGTAGGCGGTCCCGTCGGTATCAATCGCCAGATACACGCCCGGCTGAAATGCGCCCGTCAGCGGGGAATCGCCGGCCGCGGATGCGTCCCGCGATGCCGGGATGAGCGAGTCCGGAAACACGCGAATGGTGAGGACAAATGCTCCGGCGGAAAGTATCCCTTGTAGAAAACCGCGCCGGCTGACGTTCGCGATGGCGTTCATGAATGCCTCCCTCGTGCGCGGCTTCACAGGCCGTCGGCAGCCGGCGCGAAGCGCAGCCGCATTGTCACTCGCGTAAGGAGGAAGCGCAAGCAGGTTGGGTTGCCGCTAGAGTCGCGCCATCATAGCCCGCGGCTGCGGAGGTATTCCGCAACAGCGGTGTGGCCTCGCTCCGTCGCGTAAGTGAGTGCGTTCTTCCCCTCGTTGGACTGAGCGCGCAAGTCTGCACTGTGCTCGAGCAATATCTTCACAATGTCGAGATGCCCGTTCGCCGCAGCAGCGAGCAACGGCGAGAAGCTTGGACCATAACGGTAATTCGCGTTTGCGCCTTTGGCGAGCAGCCACGCGACAATCTCCTTGTGGCCGCCCGTGACGGCTCCCGTCAGAGCGTTGTAGCCTGTACCGTTCGTCGCGGCCGCGTTCAGATCCGCGCCCCTTTCCAGCAAATATTCCGCGACGCTTCGCTGGCCGAAAAATGCGGCGAGTCCGATTACAGGAAATCCATCCGGCGAATAGCTCTTCGCCAGTGCGGGTTTCGCATCCACGAGCTCCTTCACGCGCTCAAGCTTACCCGCGGCAGCGGCTTCGTGCAGTTCGAGCGATACGCCCCGCGCAAGCAGCAGGTCACGAATTTCGTGCCGTCCGTGATAGATCGCGAGCAGCACCGCCGACTGCCCCTGCTCATTCTTCGTGCGCGCAAGTACCGGCTCCGCGTCCAACACCGCCTTCACGGTGGCCGCATCGCCATTCTGGATTGCCGCGAAGAACTCTTTTGCTTTTTCCATGAAGGTCCCCTCCTCTGCCTGGCACTCCCATTCCGAGAGGGAGGGTACCCTAATCCTGTGTGGGCGGCTTCTCGAATCTTGCTTTTTTGAAACGCGGCAAGAACCGCTCGCATGTGCCCTTGAAAAGGACAAGAGGAACAGCGCGCTGACCAATTTGGACGGGAATTAGTGAATCCGGTTGATTCGGCAGGGCGCTTCGAGGAAATCTCCGAGCCGCGCGGCCTCTTCTTCGATTCCTTTTCGCAGCGCTCTCGCAAGCTTCGTGAATAACTCCACTTCCAGGGTGAGTCCGCCGCCTTGCCGCTTGTGGGCCCAAATCCCTACAACGCGTCCGTCGAGCAGCACCACCGGCGAAATCCACCACTGGTTCCGGTACACGCGTTTGTAATGGGCTGCGTCGACAAGGTGGTCTTTCTCCGCGTGGCCCAGCAGCAGCGGATCGAAACTCGGCAACAGCCGCAGGACACGCTCCCCGGCATCGCACTTCGCTAGCGCGCCTTCGTCATCCCGAAGTATGAAACCGCTGCTGTCACCGAACGAAACACCGGTCAGTTCATCCTCGAGCGATCGCCACACCGGCGTGGCTTCCTTCACGGATATCCCACTCCATTTGCAGAAGTCCGTAAGCCGGGCGGGACCGTATGCGCGCAGGTAGCGCCTCAAAAGGACTCTCTTCGCCTCGTTCTCTTCAAAAGCCTTCTGTTTCGGAAGCCAGCGATCCGCCCGCACGTAGGTCACCCCCTGCCCGCGAACGGGACCGTAGCAAATAAGGCCCTCGGCCAGCGGGATCCTCAAAGCGCTCCAAACTCGTTCCATCCAGGCCCGCACGCGTCTGCTAACCTTCGGCTTGATTCGTTCCCGCAACTCGCCTTGTGTCATACGCCCGTCTCGCAGAGCTGCCACAACGATTTCGTTGATCGCGAAGGCCTCCTCGCGCGGGATATGGAATTTGGCCATCACCCGCAGCACGGCTTCCACGCGGCTGCGTCTCAATGCTGTGATGAAGAGCGAAAAATCCTCCGCCGGAATCAGGTGCAGCGTCTGCCGCATCAGCGAGGTCTTTACAAGAGTGCGCTTTTCCCAGAGCGCCGAGGAAATCTCCGCGCGGGCGAGCCCGTTCATGCGCGCCCACAACGCCATCTCCGCGGCCGCCATCACCTGCGCTTGTATTCCGCAAACGTCCCTGCTCACTTGCGTCAGAGTTGCGCTACCGCGATCGAGGAGATGATGGCGCTGCATGCGGAAGGCGTGGATATTCGGCAGGCCAATTGGAGGGCGCGAGCGATTCTTCCCGCTCATGGGTTCAATTCATCCGCGTGGGAGAAAGCGTTAACGCCGCGCGCGGTCCTTGCGGATGGCCTCTTCGAGAAACGATTCCAGCTCCTGTCTCCTGAACGTAATCCGGTCTTCCATCGCTTCAGCCGTGCGCGGTAACTCCGCGCTGTTCCCGCGGGGACACGTGACACCGTAGCGCGTGCGCGCCTCGATCAGCTTCTGCACTTCGCTCCGCGGCAGCAGGTGCGGCCCCCCGAGGGCTTCCGCCGCGAACATGACGCGCGCAAACTGCTCCACGGTCTCCATGCGGAAATACGCCGTGCGCAGATCGGGCCCGCACGTCACTACGCCGTGATTCTCGAGCAGGATTGCGTCGTGTCGCTCTACCAGCCGCTCCAGCGCCGCGCATACTTCCCACGTCCCGGGAGTGCCGTACGGGGCCAGCGGGATTTTCCCCAGATTCACAATTACTTCCGGCAACACGGCTTCTTCCAGCGCGCGTCCTGCAGCGGCAAATCCCGTCGCCGTCGGCGGATGCGCGTGGCAGACGGCGTGCGCGTCCGGCCGCACGCGATAGAACAGCAGATGCATCGGCGTCTCCGACGACGGCTGGCCCTTCCCGGAAACGACCTCGCCTTCCGGATCAATGACAAGCAAATCCTCCGGTGCGAGCATGCCCTTGCACGCGCCCGCCGGCGTGATCAGGATTCGGTCCGCGCCAAGTCGCACGGATAAGTTGCCTTCGCCCGCAACAGCCAGTCCCCGCTCGTACATCCAGCGCCCGACGCGGCAGATTTCATTCCAGTACTTATCTTCGCTCCTGGCGGGCTCGTCCTCCTGCCAACCCAACTTTGAGTCCGGCGTCATGGGACGGACTCCTTCCTGGCGCCCATTCCGGCGGTGCCGTTTTGTCTTGTTTCGCAGCGTCTCTCGTGCAGCGGGGACGCTGTGCACGCACCCGGTCGGACGCTACGCATAAATCCCGCGCAATTTTAGCGCGCTCGCTACGCGATCGATCGCCAGCATATACGCCGCGATCCGGTTATTCACCTTGTGCGTTTCCGCGTAGCGCACCACTTGGTCGAATGTGTGCGTCATCACGTCATACAACCGCTCATTCACTTCCTGCTCGCGCCAGAAAAATCCTTGCCGGTCCTGCACCCATTCGAAATAGCTCACCGTCACCCCGCCCGCGTTGCCCAGAATGTCCGGCACCGTGAAAATGCCCTTGCTCTCGATTATCGCATCCGCCTGCCACGTCGTTGGCCCGTTCGCTCCTTCACACAGCACCCGCGCCTGCACATTCTTGGCGTTCTGCTCGGTGATCTGATTCTCAATCGCGGCGGGGATCGCAATGTCGCACGGCTGAAAGAGTACGTCGCGCGCGGACATCTTTGTACCGCCGCCGGGGTAATCGGTCAAACTTTTCTTTTGGTTGTACACCCAGTCGATCGCTTTCCCCACTTCAAACCCTTTCTCGTTGTACAGCCCTCCGCTGATGTCCGCCAGACCCACAATCTTGTAGCCGGCTTCCTGCATTAACTTGGCGGCCATGGAACCTACATTGCCGAATCCCTGGATCGCCACGCGGCAGCCATCGCGCTTCATCCGCAGCTTCTCGAGCGCCTTGTCGCAGCAGATCATCACGCCGCGCCCCGTCGCTTCGCGCCTCCCCGCGGACCCGCCTAGCTCGATCGGCTTGCCCGTCACCACCGCCGTCGTCGCCTGCCGCACGTGCATCGCGTAGGTGTCCATCACCCATGCCATGGTCTGCTCGCTGGTGCCGACGTCGGGCGCTGGCACGTCACGTTCCGGCCCCAGCCATTCGCTTAGCTCGGCCGTGTACCGCCGCGTCAAGCGCTCCAGCTCGCCGCGCGACATCTTCCGCGGGTCGCAGATCACTCCGCCTTTCGCTCCGCCGAACGGAATGTTCACCACAGCGCACTTCCAGGTCATCCACGTCGCAAGCGCCCGTACTTCATCCAGCGTCACGTCCGGCGCAAATCGTATGCCTCCCTTGCCCGGCCCGCGCACGGTCGAATGCAGCACTCGATACCCGACAAAAATCTCGAGTTGCCCATTGTCCAATCCCACGGGGATGTAGAGAGTAACTTCCTTGCTCGGATACTTCAGATAGCGGTATAGGCCCTGCTCCAACCCGAGTTTTTGCGCCGCCACTTCAAAACGCACCTCCGCGTTCTGATAGACGTTCATCTCCTCCGGGGCCGGGGCTTGCGGCATACACGAGTCTCCTTCACTCTCGCTCAGGGTCTCTGGCGGCTCGCAGGGCCGTCAGTATACGAACCCGCACGGGCCGCCGCAAGCGATAGCGATTCTTCCGACCGAGGGATGGCAGGCTCATGGGGCACAGCGAAGGATCTCACTTGAGGCGACAACACCTAGACCAAGGAATTCACCATCGCCTCGCCTATCGGCGTAAATGGCAAATTCCGTCCCTGCGATCAGGCTATCGGCTTCGGCCGCCCCTTCGCCTACACCGACCCCATCTTCTTCAAGACTGCGGGGCAATAGGAGGGAGAGATAACGCGTAAAGCGGCTTCGGATGCAGCCGGATCCGCTTGCTTTTTCGGCAGCCAGAGTCGCGCGACCTTGGGGGGCACACCAACCGCGTGGCTGCACAGAGCAACCGCGCACACCTACCCCGCGAACCGAGTCACCCGCCGCACCTGGCCACTCGGACCATGCCTCCTCCTCGTTCGCCTGAGGCTAACTCGCGCGACCGCCTTTTCGGATCTCTTGTCGCACCTGTCTCAGCAACAGCGCGACGACGAAAACCGCGAAAATGGCGGCGAACTCCATCAAGCGCCCCGGGCGGTAAACCTGGCCTAGAATGGTATATCCCATCGCATTGGCCAGCCACTCGACGACGCCGAGAGCCAGCAGTACGAACGCCGCCACGGAAAAAACATGACTGAGCAGAGAACCCAATCGGTCAAGATTCATCACATTTGCTCCTTCCTTATCTCCGAACCGCCGGCTGGCTCACTTGCGGGGAATGGTCATTTCGGCTCCAACGGTTCCAATGGTGATATTCACCCAGCGAACGGAGATCGTCTTGTCCGGTTTTTGAAACCACAGGGCGACCCAATGGCCATCGATCGGATGAGGAGTTACGGCTACCAACTCCCCGGTATCGAGGGGAATCACCGGCATCACGCTGACAGGAAACGACGGTCCGGTGCGCGTGAACGTGGGGACAAGTTTAGTGCAGCTGCCGGACGAAAGAACCAGGGTGAACACGAAACCCAGCAGTACCAGTCTCTTTACCATGGGCATTCCTTTCTTTTGCTTCCCGGCAAAGCACGAAGCCAACGGAAGACCGGGAACATCGAAAGTGGACTAGCAATTGGAGGTCAGTTGCAGGCTGGCCTCGCGAAGGGCCCGACTCGGGTGAGATTCTGCTGCGCGTCCGCACGGAATGTCAACACCTGCGGCGAAGCCGAGGATAGTGAACGAAGAATCGAAGGAATTCGCTCGCTGGGGACAGAGCACGGGTCCCTAGGCCCGCGGCATGAGCTAGGAAACTGCGAGCTACAGGCAACGGCTGATTCGCCCGGTTATCCCGCAGCGATTAATCCGACAGGCGGAGCAAACGAACGATCGTGTGCAGGGAGCCTGTACATTGCCCCAATCACGCCGCCCGGGCGAGCTGGCGATACTCCTGCTCGGCTTGCGGCGACAGCAAAACCCAAATCGTGTAGATCCCCAGCGCCGTCCCGAATGGCACATGCAGTAGCTCCAGGAATCCGAGCACCAAGGTGAGCGTGCGCGCCCACGGCTCCCGTTGCAGCAATCCCCACCCCGCGGCAAATCCGGCGATGGCCTTCAGGAATAGCCACACGCCGAGCGTGGACATGAGCCCTTGCAAGAAATTCTGGAACGGGAAAACATCGCCGCGCACAAAGTGGACAAAAAGCGTGTTCCCCAGCAGGAACAGCACTGCGCCGCCAATCAGGTGCAGCGCGGAAGCCGCGAGCCAAAGGATTGCCACAAGCTGTATGTGCCGGCTCACGCGTCCGCCGGTGCTCGTCGGAACGGCCGCCATCCCCACCGGCTTGCCGCACGATCCGCAAAAACGCTGCCCCGCCGCCAACTGCGTTCCGCAACCATCACAATACATGGTGCCCCTCCCTCTCGGCCCGCTCGCCTAACCAAACCATACGCCCAAGCAAGCCAAATAGTTCCGCCTGCCCGAACCAAAAGCAGGAGGTCCCCGGGACAGCGCTTTCTCGCTCAAGGCCTCGGCCCACCGTCCGGACTCCTCGCCGGCTGCGGTGGCGGCAGCGGCTTGCGCGGGAACGTCGCCTGCCGGTTCGCCGCCTGATACACAAAAGTGGCCACGATCGCCGCCATCTGCTTCAAGTCGCCGGCCTGGACCCGGTCGTACACGTCCATGTTGCTGTGGTGCGTCCGCGTGCCGTACTCGAGCGGGTCCTGGATGAATTGGAATCCCGGCAGACCCACGGCATCGAACGACAGATGATCCGTGCCGCCGGTATTGCGGATCGAAATCGTGGTCATGCCAAGATTTGCAAAAGGCTCCATCCACGCGCGAAAAATCGGCGCCGCCGCTTCGTTCCCTTGCAAATACACGCCGCGCAGCTTGCCGCTGCCGTTGTCAATGTTGAAGTAGACGTCGAACTTCGCATGTTCCGGCTTGAGTTGCATCTTCTCGGGATCGGCGAAGTGCTCTTTCACGTACGCGCGCGAGCCGAGCAGTCCCTGTTCCTCGCCGGTCCACAGCCCGATGCGCACCGTCCGCCGCGGCTTCACGCCGACCGCTTTCAACACACGCATGACCTCCAGCATCACCGCCGAGCCGACGCCGTTGTCCGTCGCTCCCGTCCCCGAATGCCACGAATCGAAGTGCGCCCCGATCATAACCAACTCGTCGGCGAGGTCTGTCCCGGGAATTTCGCCGATGATGTCGAAGGAGTTCGCATCGCTCTCGAGGAATTTGTTCTGCACGTTGAGCTCGATCGTGACCGGCACCCCGTCCTCCACTGTGCGGCAGATGCGGTTGTAGTGCTCGGCGGCGAGCATCACCTGCCCGGGCACAGGAGGGTCCTTCGGGTCGCGCGATCCACCCGATTGCACGAAAACTGTCCCGCCGTCTCCGCGCCCTTCCTGGAAAACCGCCGCGACGCCCTCATCCAGCAGAAACTGGTTGCGCTTCCGGTTGAACTCGCGCTGCGTGCGCAAGCGCTCGATGGCGGCGCGGCGCTCGGGCGTAAGAGGTGGCTGTTCGAGGGGTTGCTGCGCGATGTCGGCAAGCTCAGCATCGGTGTAGCGGTGCGCGAGCGGCTCGGTCACCATGGTCAGATCTCGCGCCGCGTTGATGAGGACAATCTTCCCTTTCAGTCTGCCCCGATACTTGTCGAAATCAGCTTCGCTCTCGAGCGGAGCGAGCACCGCATCCGCCGTGATCGTGCCGTTGGTGCCGGGCGTCCACGCCAGCGCGTAACCGATGAGTGGATACGTCACCGGTGAAGTCACGTTCGCGGAAAAGCGTTCGTTGACCCAGCCGCGCCCGAATTCCCACGGCTCGAGGTGCACGCTTGCTAGGCCCCACTCCTTCATCTGCTTCAGCGACCATTCGGCCGCCAGCTTCGTGTTCGGCGAGCCCGTCAGCCGCCCGCCGTACACGTCGGCGAGAAAACTCAGCGTCTTCATCACCTGCGATTTTTGAATGGCCTCTTCTTTGAGCTTGTAGAGAACGTCCAGGTCAACGGAATCTTTTTGAGGTTCGGCGGGAGTCGCCTTCAGCGCTTCCTGAACTGGTTTCTTAGGCGTCTTCTTCGGCGCCTGCGCAGCGATCGGCAATACGAAGCACAAAACAGCAATCGGATACAGCATCCACTTTGGCAAGAGTGCCTCCCTCGCGACCCGGCAATTTTTCGGAGCATCCTAACCGAAAAGCGACCGGCCGGGGGCGAAAATCAATGAGAATAACCAGAGGAGCCGGCCCTCGGCACGAGGCTGGCACGATCACGGAGCCGTCGCGACCGCTGTTCGAGCATTGTTTCCAAATAGGCAGAGTACACGTCGAGAGCGGAGTGCGTTCAAGGAGAGAAGAACTCGATTACTGGGGCCGGAAGCGGACGGTCACCGTCATATGCATGGCGACCGGCTTGCCGTCGAGCATGGCCGGCTGATATTTCCATTGCCGCACGGCATCCATCGCTGCCTGGTGGAGAGCGGGCGGGCCGGAAATCACTTTCATCCCGGATACACGGCCGTTCGTTCCGATCTGCGCATCGATGGTCACGTCTCCGCTGATTCGCAAATTTCGTGCCGCCGGCGGATAAACAGGGGGCACCAACGAAATCAGCTTCGCAGGTTTCACGTCCCCGCCAACCACCGTTTCCTCCGGTTTCGGCGCAGCCGGGGCGCTCGGCTGCACTTCCGCCAGGCCGGATGCTGGCAGGTCCGTGGGCAGCGAAGGTTCGGCGAGTCCGCCGGGCAGGCTCGAGCCTGCGTCCGCCTCCTTTGGCGCAGCCGCCTTTCGCGACAGTACCGGGGCGGCAAGCCGAATTTCAGGGAGATCGGGCTTTTTGGCCGGCTGCTTTTCAGCCGTTATTTTCTCTGCGGGCTCTTTTTGTGCTGCCGTTTTTTCGAGCGACTTCAATTCCTTGCGCGCACTCTCGCGCAAGTCCGTGACATCTGACGATGCCGCGTTGAGCGAAGGCGCAGTTGCCTTGGAATTCATACCAGCGCTCGGTGCCGGATTCACGCTAGTCCCCCGCGAGACCGGCGCGGACAAAGGCCAACTGGGGGCTTGCTGCGGCGCCTTTTTCGAGGCAGCCGGTGCGAAGAAGGATGCAACGCTCTCCCGAAAATTGGACGTGCTTTGGATAGGATTTTGGCGCAAATACCACGCGCCCCCCGCGATGCCAAGCACCACAACGGCCGCGATTGTGCCCATGAGCCGACCGCGGCCCAACCACCGCCCTTTGCTGCCGGATTCGGCGGCATCGTCAACCAGGAGGCGTCCGCCGAACATAGGCGCTCCGAGTTCGGATGAGGCCGATTCATCATCGGCAATAACAATGGAGTCAGCCGCACCGAAGCGGACCGCAGACCCCTCGTGCGCATCTTCGACGGCTGATGCGAGGGGTTCGGTTTGCAGCACTGTCGGCGCCGGAGAGGATAGCGGGGAGTGCGGCCCAGTCTGTGCGTTCTTCCGTGCCGCTGGATCAATCCAGGAAGGTACTGGGATGCCCTCGTTCCCGAAAATCGAGGCCGCTGCGTGCGTGTCGTCGTCTTTTGCGGGAGGGGTCAGCGTTTGCGCAAGCGGTGCCGTTTCCGATTTAGACGGCGTGCTCGCCGGGGGCGTGGTGGCTTCGCTCTGCACTAAATTCATCAACGAACGGAACGTCCCCGACGACGCGCCGGATTCGCCAGCCTCCTTGGCGGGTACGCCGGGCGCCATATCCCTCTTCGGGGGCGGCAGCGGAGGGGAGGGGGGTGGTGGGAGAGTGATCCTCGGCAACGGAGGCGCCGTGGTCGAGGGTTTAGTTTCCGAAGCTTGCCGCATTCCTACATTGGAAACATCGCCCGCCTCGCTCGGGGCGGAAAACCTCGGCATCGCGACGCGTTCCGCTTTTCCGTCCGCAGTCGGCAAAGAGCTGCCTGGCGGAGGCGCGACCGCGGTAGAAGCCTTTGTCGCAGGCGTCATGAGTCGGTCGCCCGGAAACCGCATACCCCAGAACCCAACTATCGGCTCCGTGAATTCGAGCTCTACGTATCCGCTGACATTTCTATAATTTTTCGACTTGGTGACCTGGCAAACTACTTCCTTCTTCGTATTCTCATTGCTCAGAAAGAGTAACTGCCCGGGGCCTACTGGGGCGGACAGGCGAATGACGGCGCCATTCGCAAAGATGAGAACAGTACGGGTTTTTTCTGAAAAGGGCTCGCGCTTAATCGACCCGTCCACGGCCCCCGCGCCATGTACCGTAACCGGAACTTCCAGGGCGACGGGCTGTGGCCGCGCTGCTTCTTCGGTGCGTTGCGCAAGCGTTGAACGCGCGGGGGGAGTGCCCTCACCTTGCTGTGGGTTTGCCCTGCTAAGATCTTTCAATGTCTGCGGCATGGCTCCCGCGCCGGCGCGGGGCGTCGGCGGTCCCGCGCCCATGGCCCCTTCTCAGCTAACTTCCATTTTCGAGGCGAAGGAAAAATGGGCCTATAGTACGGCGGTACTACGATAGAAACATTGCTGGTATATGCGGGAGCCCAGGTGGCTGGATTCCGTAAGAGCCGGGGTTTTCGCCAGGATGTCCGGTGAATCGCAGATTCAGGTCGTCTTGAACTGCTCGTCCATCTCAACCTGATAGCCGCTGACGAGCCTGCCGGATTCGTTGGCCATGCCCGCAACGGCCATCAGCTCTTTGGACATCGCTTCCATCATGCCGTGTTTCCGCGCAGAAGCCGTATGAGAAGCAATGTAATAATTGCACTGAATAGTGAAACTAACGGCACAATACATCAACTCCTTCGTCGAAGCGTCGAGCGTGCCCGGCGCCATGTCCTTCTCTCCATTTGGGCTCTGCGGCATCGGAAGATTGCAAAATTGACGGGAAGTTTCGCTCAGAGCCAGCCGCGATGCGTCGGGCTGCCCATCGCCCAGTATCCGGCACGCGGCATAGGAAACGGGGCGTTCTGGACGGGAATCGTGCGAAAACGCCGTACCGGCTCAGCACGAATCGCGGCCTGCGGCGAATCTCTCGAGAAGGAGGCTGGCAAGGCGTTGCGCATTGTGGCGGATGACGCCGTGCTCTTCGAGCAGGTTGTCCAGAACGACGCGCAATCCAAGCTTCTGCAATTCGACGTCATCCACGACCGCGGGCTCAGCTCCTTCAGCGCGGTAGCGCCGGGCCACCTCGGCCGAAACG
Source organism: Acidobacteriota bacterium (assembly GCA_003224195.1). Classification (GTDB taxonomy): domain Bacteria; phylum Acidobacteriota; class Terriglobia; order Acidiferrales; family UBA7541; genus Acidiferrum. The sequence continues at coordinate 14,132 of QHYP01000202.1, forward strand.
GGATGACGATTTGCCACGACCCAATCCAGCACACGGCGCGGTGTGTGCTGTTGGATGGCGCGCACGTGATCCGCAACGGTGTAGCCGGATGTCTCGCCCGGTTGAGTCATGAGGTTCGCGACGTAGACACGGGTGGCTCGAGACGCAGCGACCGCTGCAGCGATTTCGGGGATGAGGAGATTCGGCAGAACGCTCGTATAGAGGGAGCCCGGTCCCATTAGGATCAGGTCAGCGGCAGCGATCGCTTCGAGCGCTTCCGGAATCGGACGGACGCGGGGCGGCACGAGAGCCACGCGGCGAATCCGAGCATTGCGCTTGACGATCCGGGTTTCACCCTCGACGCGCCGGCCGTCCTCAAACGTCGCCTCGAGGTGCACGTTGGCCAGTGTTGATGGAAAGATGCGGCCGTGGATCGCCAAGACATTACTGCTCTCCCGCACGGCTTCCGCAAAATCTCCCGTGACGTGTGACAGCGCGGTGAGGAAAAGATTCCCGAAGCTGTGGCCCCGCAGGCCGCGCCCGGCGTGGAAGCGATATTGAAACAGGCGGCTGAGCAGCGCCTCGTCGTCTGAGAGGGCGACCATGCAGTTGCGGATGTCGCCAGGAGGTAGGATGCGGTGCTCGCGCCGCAGGCGGCCGGAGCTGCCACCGTCGTCTGTCACCGTGACGATTGCGGCGATATCTGCGATAAGTTTGTGATCGGTTCCTACGGCACGACTGCGCGCCACATGGTCCTTCAGGCCGCGCAACAGTGTGGAAAGGCCCGTGCCACCGCCCAGGGCGACGATACGGACTCCTCGCGCACCATCTTTCGGATTGCTTCGTTCAGTTTTCAATCGAGGACCTGTCGAAGGTTATCCGGCAGTGCCGTCTTTCTCCGGGTAGAGAAGCTCCGTAAAACGGGGATCCTCTTGGAGGAAGGCAAAGTCATCGTCATTGCGCGCGTGAAAACGATTTTCCGGGCGGAGCTGGATCGCCAATTTCAGATTCTCCATCGCGGATTCCGCTTCGCCGGTAAGGCAATCGAGCGCGGCCATCGCATAAATGATGTAGTCCACTTTGGGTCCAAGCTTACGGGCTTTCCCGAGCGCTTCGCGCGCTTCGTCCCACCGGCCGAGGTTCATCATGGCCACGCCGCGCTGATAATAGTCATCGGCTGTACGCGGGTTCAGCTCGGCCGTGGGTTTCAATCGTGTCTCGATGATGCGCAGATGCATGCGCGCTCGATCGGCAAGCTCTTTGCTGGGACCGGCGAGAACCTTTTCCAATTCCTGCCGAGCGCGCACCAGCTTCTGCTGTTGGAAGAGGACGACTGCCTCTTCGTAGGCCTTGAGTTGAGCTTGAACGTGAGGGTCGCCAAGCTCGACGCCGCCGCGTTGCGGGGGCGGATTTTCCTTTATCTTCTTTTTTTTCTGAAGCTTAGAAGATCCGTGGGAGGCGCTTGCAGATCGCCTTGAGCTCCTGGAAGAAGACTTTCGCGCTTTCCCCATGTGCGGAATGCTAACAGACGTGTCAAGAAGGGTCAACGCGCGAACTGGCGCCTGTCGCCGCAAAATGAGAATGTCCGGTTTGAGCAAAGTAGAAATGTCCGGTTTCATGGGGGCCCGGAGGTCCCATGGAAACGGAGCGCATCGCCTTGAGTCAACGAGAACGGGACCGGCTGAGAGTGTTACACGAGGTAAAGCAGAAACAGATCACACAGATCGCAGCTGCCGGGCGGCTGAAGATCACCGCTCGTCAGGTGCGTCGCCTGCTGCTCCGTCTGCGGGAGCAGGGAGACCGGGGGCTGATTCACGGATTACGTGGACGGCCCTCGAACCGCAGGTTGGCTCCCGTGTTCGAGCAGAAGATTCTGGCGCGGGTGCGCCAACGTTATGCGGACTTCGGGCCCACCCTGGCCGCCGAACACTTGGCCCAGGAGGGGTTGCGGGTGAGCCGCGAGACGCTGCGGAAGTGGATGACCAAGGCCAGCTTGTGGCGCCCGCGCTCCCAGCGCGTGAAGATTATCCATGTGTGGCGTGAGCGCCGGGCCAGTTTCGGAGAGTTGGTGATGCAGGATAGCTCCCCGTTTCGCTGGTTAGAGGAGCGTGGCCCGGCATGTCAGCTGATCGCCGTGATCGATGATGCCACGAGTCGCCTGTGGGCACGTTTCACCGAACAGGACACCACGGAAGAGAACCTGCGAACCTTCGGGGGCTGGTTGCGCCGCTATGGACGTCCGCTCGCTCATTACACCGATAAAAACAGCATCTTTCGCATGGCCGGCGCAGCAGCCATCCGGGAACAACTGCGAGGAGAAGGGGCACGTTCGCAGTTCGGGAGGGCGCTCCGCGAACTAGGGATCGAATGGATCGCGGCGCACAGCCCCCAGGCGAAAGGACGGATCGAGCGACTGTTTGAAACTCTGCAGGACCGGCTGGTGAAGGAGATGCGCTTGGCGGGGATCGCTAGCCTCGAAGCAGCCAATCACTTCTTGGAGTTGCGTTTCCTGCCGGTGTGGGAACAACGCTTCACCGTGGCACCTCGCAACCCACGCAATGCTCATCGACGACTGGGGCAAGAACATCGCCTGGAAGAAATCCTGAGTGTGCGCGTGGTCCGCAAGGTGGCAGAAGATCACACCGTCAGCTGGGAGGGAAACCGTTGGGGTGTGCCACGGGAAGAAGTCTGCGCAGGTCTTCGCGGAGCGCAAGTCGAGATCGAACGGCGGCTGGATGGCTCGCACTGGTTGCGCTTCCGCGGCCGTTACCTCCGCCTGCGGCACTGCCCGGAACCGGCGCCGCGCGCGGCAAGTCCTTCCGGCCTACGGCCTCCAGTCCTTGCCGCCAATCCCCTCTCAAGAGTTTACAAAAGTGCTCCTCCGAACCACCCATGGCGGACATTTCAATATGGCAGAAAAGCGGACATTTCTACTTTGCGTTGACACGCGCGAACTGGCGCCGATTGGCTATTGTGAGACACACAGCGAATAATTCATGTTCTCAGGTGCGTTTGTACCGGACACTATTCTTGTAGGAGACGAGAGCCCAGCGGGCCGCGTGCTGACCTGAGCACACCTCGTGTGCTATAAGTACTGGCCTGTTTCGAGCTGACGACAAGTGCCGTTCATCAATTTTCCTGCGCGCGAAATCAACTGCAAGCTGGTGTATTACGGCCCGGGTCTTGGCGGGAAAACGGCCAACTTGCAGTGGATCTATGACCACACGGGCCAGAACCAGAAAGGGAAGATGGTCTCGCTGGCGACGGAGACCGACCGCACACTGTTTTTCGATTTTCTTCCGCTGGACCTGGGAACCGTGCGCGGTTTCAAAACGCGCTTTCATCTTTATACGGTTCCCGGGCAGGTGTTCTATGAAGCCAGCCGCAAACTCATTCTGAAGGGGGCCGACGGGGTAGTTTTTGTAGCCGATTCGCAGGAGGAGCGGCTGGATGCGAATTTCGAGACCTTCGAGAACCTGCAGGAGCACTTGAAGGAACACAACCTGAACTTCGCGACGATTCCCTATGTACTTCAGCTCAACAAGCGCGACCTGCCGAACGCCATGGCCGTCCCGCCGTTGACCAAGCATTTGCGGAAGAAGGGAGAGCCGGTGCTGGAGGCGGTGGCGATTCAGGGCATCGGCGTCTTCGAAACGCTGAAGGAACTTGCCAAACTGGTGCTGGCCGAACTCCGGAAGAGCGGCTAATACGTCTGCACTCCTCCTTCATGGAGAAACGTGGAACAATGTCTCGACGTTGACACGGACGGGGACAGGCTTGCCATCTTTCTGTACAGGCTTCAAGCGCCAGCGGGCAAGGACATCTACGGCCTGTTTAGTGAGACCATAGGGCGCCCCCTTGACGACCTTGATTCCGGTAACTTTTCCATCGACTCCCACGACAACGGAAAGAATCACGCTCCCGTTGTAGTGCAGGAGGCGAGCAATGTCGGTGTAGTCGGCATCGGGGCAATACTCGCATACGGGCGTACTGACTCCCTCCTGTCCCGGAGCAAAGACTCCTGGCTCAGGTGGAATTGGCTCGGGTTCGAGGGGAATGTACGGAGCATCTTCCTTCAGGAGCTGGGTTAGAGGGTCGTTCAGCGTGAATTCCTGGTCGGAATAGAACGTCGGGCCCAGGCCGTCGATGCGCAGGGAAAGGCGTATCATTGAGTCCTTGACCTGCGCAATCTGACCATGGATGACGCCATTGGCGCCGAGTTGCCGGGCCGCCCACAAAGAAGCATCCGCGTCGGAGAGATCGGCCGGCTCCATCCAATTTTGGCGCAGAAAGTCAGGGATAGGCTTGCGGTCAAGGACCAGGAAGCCGCTGGCCAGCCTGCCGAGCGAGTTGGAGAGTTGGTCCGCGAGCAAAGTGCCCAGGCGCGATATATGGGTTGAGTTTGCGAGGGAAAAATCCACGATCAAAAGGTTGGGATTCGGCGGGCGGAGGCCTGGCCGGTGGAGGAGCGCAGCGACCCGCGAAGCCAGGTCATCCATTTGCGCCTGAACCGGCGGCGGCACCTCCGCTTTGGGGGACTGCTCCGCACGTGCGGGCAGAACTAGGGCGCACAAAACGCCGATCAAGACCGAGCCGGACATACGCGGACCGCACTTCAAACGCTGGGCGGGACACATGGATGATGCTGTTGGATGCGGCTGTCGGAAAAAACGTCAAACCGGTCGAGCGCGCAGCACCGCTGGAACAGGTGTAAATCCCCGCAAGCTACGGAGAACATCGCCTAGGCCAGGCCGGTGAGGGCGGCGGCCTCGGTCTCGAAGGTGGGGATGGCTTCGACGAGCCGCGTTACCGTGAGCGCGTCTCGCACGCGCCCCGGGCCGCAGACCAGCCGCAGCACCCCGCCTTCGCGTCCGAGCGAGATCGAATGGCGCACCACGGCTGAAATCCCGGAGCTGTCGATCTGGGCCACGTCGTTAAGATTCAGCACGATCTTCCGCGCGCCACTTTCGGCCAGCTTCGTCAACGCTTGGTGAAGCTGGTCACTGGACGCCCCAATGACGAGACGCCCACGCACATCCACGATGTGCACTCCATTCGCCTGGCGCAAGGAAATTTCCATCGCTCCGTCCGATCCTCGCGAAATACTCGAGCCACGCGGAAACGGGGAATCTGCTCCCCGGGCTGGTGGCATTATACGATGGCCGGACCTGGGGCGGCACAAGTCCGGGCAGCGGCGTAGTGCCAGCCGCAGGCCCTCAGGAAAGGCGAGAATGCGAATCGAGAAAATGCATTCGTGGAACGTGTCGCCGAAGGAGGCACAAGAGATCCAGCTCGACTTGCGGAAACATTGGATCGGCGAAGATCGTCTGCCGGCAATCCGCTCTGTTGCGGGAGCGGATGTCGCCTTCGTGTTGACCGGTTCGCAGGCCTTGCGCCCGCGGCCTACGCGGAGTCTTCTGCGGGAGGCCAATCGCGCCATCGCAGGCGTGATCGTTTACCGCTTCCCGGAGATGGAAGAAGTGGAGCGCGCAGACGCCGTGCGGCCGCTGCGCTTTCCGTATGTGCCGGGATTGCTGAGCTTTCGCGAGTGTCCGGTGTTGCTCGCCGCGTTTGCCAAATTGCGGCAAGCGCCGGATTTGATCTTTTGCGATGCGCACGGCTACGCTCACCCGAGGCGATTCGGCCTGGCGTGCCATCTCGGTCTGCTGCTCAACCGGGCCACGATCGGATGCGCCAAATCTCGGCTGATCGGCGCGGAGGGCCTGCCGCCGCGCAAGGCGGGCGCGTGGGCGCCGCTGATGGATGAGGACGAAACCATCGGAGCGGTTCTGCGGACGCGCGACGGCGTGCGACCGATTTATGTTTCGCAGGGGCACCGCGTCAACCTCGCGAGCGCGATTCGCCTCACGCTCGATGTTTGCGACGGACTCCGCATTCCGCGTCCGACGCGCGACGCCGATCAATACGTCCGGGACCTCAAGCGGAAGCTTCTTGGCGCGCCCGGCCGATAAGAAAATCGAATCCTCGTGATTTGAATTTTTTCTTCGGAGCGCTGTGCGGCGGTGCGTATAATCTCCGGACGTACGCTTCCCTGGAGGAGCGCATGGATTGTAACGGGCCCGCGCTTCGGCGGGCCATCCTCGTAAGTGTGGTGTTTCTGGCCGCCCTGTTCGCGGCCAAGGGTTTGAAGGCGCAGACTCCCGCGGGTTCCTTCCTCGCCAGCGCCGTGTCTCAGGCCGACATTGCAAAACTCGATCAACGGATATCCGCAGCGCAATCATCCGGGGACAACGCGTGGATGCTCGTCAGTGCGGCTTTGGTGCTGATGATGACCGGACCCGGCCTGGCGCTGTTTTATGGCGGGCTGGTGCGGCAGAAGAACACGCTGGCCATCATGATGCAAAGCTTCGCGCTGATGGGACTAATCACGGTGTTATGGGCGCTGGTGGGTTACAGCCTGTGCTTCGGCAGCGGAACGCTCGTTGGCGGATTCGAGCACGCATTCTTGCGTGGCGTGGGCGTCGAGCCGAACGGTGATTATGCCCCGACAATTCCGCAACTGACGTTCATGATCTATCAGTTGATGTTCGCCATCATCACGCCCGCGCTGATCACCGGCGCAACGGCCGAGCGGATGAAGTTCAGCGGGACGGTCTTGTTCATCACGTTATGGTTTCTTGTGGTGTACGCGCCGCTGGCGCATATGGTTTGGGGCAAGGGCGGATTCCTGAGTGCGACGCTCGGCGGCAAATTTCCGACGCTGGATTTTGCGGGCGGCACGGTGGTGCACATCAGTTCAGGGGTTTCGGCGCTGGTCTGCGCGCTCTATATGGGCAAACGGCACGGCTATCCGAAGGTGCCGATGCCGCCGCACAGCCTGGTGCTGAGCTTTATCGGCGCGTGCTTGCTGTGGGTCGGCTGGTTCGGATTCAACGCGGGAAGCGCGCTGGCTTCGAGCGGGCTGGCATCGAGCGCGTTTGTGGCCACGCACTTCGCGGCAGCGGCTGCGGCGTGCGGTTGGTCGGCGGCGGAATGGATCAAGAACGGCAAGCCGAGCGCCCTCGGCGCGATTTCCGGCGCGGTGGCCGGGCTTGTGGCCATTACGCCAGCGGCAGGCTTCGTCGCGCCGATGCCGGCGCTGATCATCGGAGCGGTCGCCGGCGTGGTGTGCTACTTGATGGTGACGCGCGTGAAAGCCATCTTCGGCTATGATGACGCGCTCGACGCCTTCGGCGTGCACGGGGTCGGCGGCACAATTGGGGCGCTTCTGACAGGTGTGTTCGCATCGCGCGCGATCAACGTGGTCTATCATGACGTGAAAGGAAATGCGACGGCGGTCGGCTGGCTCGACGGAAACTTCGGCCAGGTGGGCTATCAGTTCGTCGGCGTGATCGTCGCGTGGGTCTTTGCTCTGGTTGGGACCCTTGTGCTGCTGAAGATTACCGACATGCTCGTCGGCGTGCGCGTGAGCGAGGAACACGAAATCGAAGGACTGGATGTGACGCAGCACGGCGAAGAAGCTTACAACCTCGAAACGTGAGGAGCGCGCGGGAGCAGAAGCGGTCATGATGAAACTCGAAGCCATCATCCAGCCTTCGCGGTTCGAATCGGTGAAGGACGCGCTGCGGGAAATCGGAGTCGAGGGCATGACCGTGATCGAAGTGCGCGGCCACGGCCGGCAAAAAGGACATACCGAAGTGTATCGCGGCCGCGAGTACACGGTGGACCTCCTGCCGAAGATCAAAATCGAGATGATCCTGCCGGACAAAATAGTGCAATCCGTGGTGGACACAATCCTGAGAACGGCCAAGACCGGGAAGATCGGCGACGGCAAGATCTTCCTGTCACGGATTGATGACGCCATCCGCATTCGCAACGACGAGCGCGGCGAAAGCGCGTTGTAGAATAGTTAGGAAGGCGGGCGAGAAACCCATGGCCGCGCCCCGCACGCTCATGACTCAGCTCAGCACTCCACTTGCGCATCTCTACGCGGACTGTGAGGCGCGGCGCGTGCGCATCCGGCAGGAATTCGAGTCCCGCTGGAACGCACGCGAGACCCTATCCGCGCTTTGCCAGCTCGCCGATGATTCGGTCGTGCAGATTCACGACGCGCTCTTCCCGCAGAGCCGCCGTGCGCGAAAGGGTTTTTCCTTGCTTGCCGTAGGCGGTTACGGGCGGCGAATGCTTTTCCCCTATTCCGATCTCGATCTCCTATTCCTGTTCGAACACCAGCGCGATGAGAGGCGCTTGCATTCGTCCATCGCCGAGCTTTCGCGCAACCTGTGGGACCTGGGCTTCCGGGTCAGCTCCGCCGGGCGCACGATCGAAGAGTGCAAGCGAATCGAAGAGGACAACGCGGAGTTCCACCTAGCATTGCTGGACCGGCGCTTCATGGGCGGCGATCGCGAGCTCTATGACAGCCTGAATACCCGAGTTCTACGGTCTGCCGAGAGAAGGGCGAAGAATTTTCTCACATGCGAACTCGCCCGGCTGACGCGCGAGCGGCACGCACGGTACGGCAACACAATCTTTCATCTGGAGCCGAACGCAAAAGAGGCACCGGGTGGATTGCGCGATTTTCACGCTTCGACCTGGCTCGAGGCTATCGCGAAGCGAGGGGAAGCGGAAACGCGAAAACCACCGAAGGCCGAAGACTTCAACACGGAGGCTATCGAATTCATCAGCGGCGTACGCTGCTTTCTACACTATGCGAACGGACGCAACGACAATTCCCTGACGTACGAGCTGCAGGCGGTCGCGGCGGGGCGTTCGCTGGGTGTGCCGGAAGGTACCGCGCGTGACCCGGCGGAGTGGATGCGCACGTATTTCCGCCACGCACGCACACTGAATCGCCAGTTGCTCCACAGGCTGGAGCTGCATGCTGACAGGCCATCCTTCTGGAGCAAACCGCGGGCGGCATGGGCGGCGCGTAGCGGGAAGCGTTTCCGCGAACGAGCGGGCCGGCTTGAAGTGGCTGTGGAAGACCCGCTTAAGACCCGGGAGGACGTCTTCGCCCTGCTGAGCGAGGCCGCGCGAACCGGCGTGCCGCTCTGCGGCGAAACCGAAGACGCCGTGCGACAGATCTGGAAGCGGGCGGGGGAAACAACTCCAGAGGCACCTTCTCTCTGGCCACAGCTCCGGGAACTGCTCGCGTCGGGCTATCCGGCGATTCCGCTGCGGACGATGCACCGGCTGGGATTGCTGGCCGAGGTGCTCCCGGAATTTCGCGCCATCGATGCGCTCGTCGTGCGCGATTTTTATCACCGCTACACGGTGGACGAGCATTCGTTGCGCACGATCGAGCATTTGCAGGACCTCGGTGAGCCAAAGGATGAGCGTGCGGCGCATTTCACCGATCTTTGGAAGTCGCTTGAAGGCCGCGAACTCCTCGTGCTTGCGTTGCTTCTCCATGACGTCGGAAAAGGCATGACGGACCCGAATCATGTGATCGGGAGCCTCCAGGCGCTGGATTCCGCCGCGCTGCGATTTCAGCTCGACGCACAGGAAAAAGACGAAGTCTGTTTCTTGATCGAGCACCATTTGGACATGTCCGCCACGCTGCTGCGGCGTGATATTTTCGATTCCGGAACCGTCGCAGCTTTTTCCCGGACCGTTTTGACCGTCGAGCGCCTGAGTCGTCTCTGCCTGATGACGTATGCGGACATTCATGCCGTCAACCCCGAGGCGCTGACACCCTGGAAAGCGGAGATGCTGTGGCAGCTATTCGCGGCGGCGTCGAATCACCTCAACCGGAGCATCGACCGTGACCGGCTGCACGCCTACCACGAAGCCACAGTGCTCGACGAGGTGGTGCGCCGCGCGGAGGGGGCGAAGCGCGCGGACATCGAAGCATTTCTGGAAGGCTTCCCGCGACGTTACCTGGCCGTGCATTCGCCTGCGGAGATTGCCGCGCACTTCTTGCTCTCGCAGAAGCTGGCCGCGGACCCGGTACAGATCGTGCTGAAAGCGAACCGGCACGCCTACTCCTTGACACTGCTCGCGCAGGACCGTCCGGCTTTGTTCGCGACCATCGCGGGCGTTCTTGCGGGCTGGGGCATGAGCATCATGAAGGCAGACGCATTCGCGAACTCCGCAGGCGTCGTGCTGGACACGTTTCACTTTGTGGACCTGCACCGAACGCTGGAGCTGAACCCGAGTGAGGTCGCGCGCTTTCGCCGCAGCCTCACCGACGTGTTGTGCGGCCATGCGCCGCTCGAGCCACTGCTCAAAGCGAGGACACACGCAGCGCAGGCTAGGCCCCCAAAGCTCGCCGTGGCGACGAAAGTTCGCTTTGACGACGAGTCGTCGGCGCACTCGACGCTGCTTGAGATCTTGACGCAGGACAGGGCCGGACTGCTCTATGAGATCGGCGCCATTTTATCGCGCCTCGGGTGCAATATCGAAGTCGCTTTGATCGACACGGAGGGCCTGAAGGCGATCGACGTTTTCTATCTCACGAAGAACGGTGGAAAGCTCACGCCGGATTTTCAGCACCGCATAGCTACGGAATTTTGGGGCCGGATCTAGGCCACTCCGTTACCTGCCGCATCCGGAGGCAGCTGAAACGGAGACGCAGGAGGCTCTCTTGGCGCAACCAGAAGGGTCAGGCGGTTCCGTGGCGCGCGGGCGTTTTGGAATCGGCGAAGGTCTCTGCCGCGATGGGGACAAACTGCCAATTGTAACTGGCGATTTGCAACGTCAGTGAGACCACGCCGAATGCACCGCCGTAGCCGACCTCGTCGCGAGCATACCAGCCCCTTGCGTTGAGGTGAGGGCGAGGGCCGATGGAACTGGTGGACGTGGCCGGGCTCGAACCGGCGACCCCCTGCTTGCAAAGCAGGTGCTCTCCCAACTGAGCTACACGCCCGCGTACAATCCTATGATTCTAATGGATTTCTTGTGAGAAGGACCACCTGCTTTTTCTCCAGGTGCTCCCCGAGCCGAGCTAACCTCCCACAACGGTGCAACCTTCATCTTGTCAAATAATTACAGCAATTTTCCAA
>QHYP01000219.1 GCA_003224195.1 Acidobacteriota bacterium
AAGTCTGGGCCGCAGCGAAAGAAGTGATGCAGAAAGAAGCGCCGCGGAAAATGACCTTCAACCTGAATAACGAGGCCAGCTACGACAATGGCCTGATTTGCGGCGGCACGCTGGAGGTCTTCGTGGAGCCGATTCTGCCGCAACCCACGCTCTATCTGTTCGGCGGCGGGCACGTCTCCATGGCGGTGGCGCAAACAGCGCATGCAGGCGGATTCGCGGTCGGCGTGGTGGATGACCGCGAACAGTTTGCCAACCCGCATCGCTTTCCGATGGCGCGCGAAATTTACACCAGCTTCGAGAACGCCTTCGAGAAAATCCAGCCCAGTGCAGCGACCTATTTGGTGATCGTGACGCGCGGGCACAAGGAAGACATGCGCTGCCTCGGGTGGGCGGTTCGTACCGCGGCGCGCTACGTGGGCATGATCGGCAGCCGGCGCAAGGTGTTGTCCGTTTACCGCGCGCTCGAAAAGGAAGGCTACCGGCCGGAAGAATTTGAGCGGGTGTACGCCCCCATGGGGCTCGAGATTGGCGCGTTGACGCCGGAAGAAATCGCCGTCAGCATCGCGGCGGAACTGATTGCCGTGCGGCGCAACGCGGAAGCCCCCGCGCACAAGAAGCTCGCGCACGAGATCGCGCGCCACGGAACAAACAGATAGAGGGCCGAAAGAAGGCTCCAAATGCTGGCGGCCGTCATCCTTTCGGGCGGCGAATCGAGCCGCATGGGCTCGCCCAAGGCTCTGCTTCCCTACCAGGGCCGGCCGTTCCTCGAACATCTGCTCGAAATCACCAAGCATCCGAAGATCGGCGTGCGGCGCGTGGTGCTCGGCGCGCACGCACAGGCGATTGCTCGCGCCATCCCTCTCGAAGCCGACGAGATCGTGATCAACACGGAATGGGAAAAGGGCCAATTGTCGTCGGTCCAGGCGGGGCTGCGCAGCCTGCCCCAGGGCACCGAAGGAATGCTGCTCTGTCCGATCGATCATCCGTTGGTGAGCGCGAATTTGGCCGGCGAACTTATCGAAAAATTCTACGCCACGGGGGCGCCGGTGGTCGTGCCGGTGTATGAAGGCCGGCGGGGGCACCCGGTCATCTTCTCCGCGCGGGTCTATGCAGAGCTGATGGCGGCGCCGCTGGAGGTCGGAGCGCGGGCCGTCGTGCGCGCGCATCTTCCGGAGCTTGCGGAAGTGACGACGAATGAGGAAGGAGTCGTGCTCAATCTCAATGACCCGGAAGCCCTCCAAAAGCTGACCGGCCGGGACGATTGAAGCGACAGTTCGCGAGCGCGCATTCCCATCTCCATAGACTCAACCAATCTTGGCTAGTAGCGCGACGAGGGCGTCGGTGGCGAGTTGAGCGCCGTGAAACGTGGCCGGGGGAAGGCCTCCCAGCAAGTGGGAAAGCTCGTCCGCCGTAAGTGAACGCGCCTCGCCGAGAGTGCGGCCGCGCAGGCGCTCGGTGAGGAACGAAGCGCAGGCGATGGCGGTTGTACACCCGCGGCAAAGGAAGCGCACCTCCGCAAAGCGGCCGTTTTCCACGCGGGCGGCGAGTTTCAGAACGTCGCCACAGATGGGATTCGTGACTTCGACGGACGTGGTGGCGTCCGGAAGCTCGCCGGCATTGCGCGGCTGGCGGAAATGATCGAGGACGGCTTCGCTAAACATGTTCTTCAGGTGTGGCCCCGACCGAGTCGGGGCCAACTTTCTTAGCGCGGTCGAAGCCTGCCCGTCCGGCAGGCGCGACTGGAAAAGTATGGCAACGCGGCGCGAAAAGCGCAACGCGGGTAAATCTCTCAACATGCCTCAACTCCGGACACAAGGGGCATCTGTAGCCTTCGTTTCGGGGTGATGCTCCGGTGTCGCGTATGTAGAAACAGACGGACGAGAGGCGGCGGCAGATGGGATTTTTGTGCCGAGGACGCGCTCGAAGACGGCGTTGGCGAAGGCTTGAGGGGTCGCAGGAAGGGGCTGGGGGTTCTTCCGCCAGAGAGCGGCCCGGCGCTCCATTTCGGCAGCGTGAAGTTCGTGTTTGACAGGCGGAAGACTCGTGAGGAGCAATTGGCAGGTGTAGGCGACCAGGGCGAGTGGGATCGCAGGAAAGTCCACAGTCGATAGTCGATAGTTGATAGCCGGCGGGAGAGACGCGCGAGTTTTCCACAGGGTCATACCCCCCACACCTCCGTTGCGATAGAAAGAGTGCGGAACGAATTGATTGCAAAAGGGTTGCCGTGCTTCCGTTGGGGAAAAGAGTGCGGAAAAGGCAGAAAGGAAAGAGGTTAGATGGAAAAGTTCCGTGTTTTGCAGGCAATTGACCGCAGAACTGGGCAGACAAGTATTCCGAGATTTTGCAGCGAGCGGGCGAGGAAGAATTGCGTGGCGTATCATGCCGGAGATTACCACAGAGGAATAGAACGCCGAAGTGAATTTTGAGGGAGGGCTGTGGAAAAGCGGCGGAAGAGTAAAGACCAGGACGGCTAAAACCTCCCTAACGGCTTCCGGGCGGACTCGCGAAGGATGCGGCAAGCCTGTGGAAGTTGCAGACGCCCTTCGACTTGCTCCGCTCGCTCCCTTCGACTGCGCTCAGGGCAGGCAGGATGACCATGGATTCGGCTGCGCTCACCACAGGTTCCTCATCAGATGGTCAGAAAAGCGGCGGAAGAGCAACGGGTCACGGTTGGTGAGTGTAGTTACGCTCGCTTGGCCTTCTTATGCGTGACCGCCCCGATTGGATCGGGGTAAACTCCGCGAGCGGTCAACCCCATCGGTTACGCGAAGGATTACCCGCTTGCCAAGCGCCCTGGCCGCCCGAGTGATCGTATCCAGCGTCACCGACACATTCCGGGGGTCAAGCAGACGATCCAGTTGTGATCGGCTGGTGTGAAGCTGCTTCGCCATCGCTTGCTTGGTCTTCTGCTGTTCTCGCATGGCCTGTTCAAGTTGCCAAGCCAGCACACGCTTGATTGCGACCGCCTCGACTTCTTCCCTGATTCCTTCCTCTTCGAGGAAGCTATCGAAGGTCGAGCCACTGCGGTCCGTTCTTTTCCGATTTTTCTTTACTCTCATCTGGTGTTCTACGCCATCCAGGAATTCTACTTGCGCCCCGGCCTCAGCACTCGAATCTTACGTTCTGTGGCGACAACAAAACACCCGGCCCACTGGCCGACGTTCTCCTTCTGAAACATTTCCTCGATCCGCTCAATTAGATTTCTTCGGTTCGGCGAGCGGAGGCGTATGAGCAGGATGCCGTGGTGCGAACCAGGAGCGAACTTTCGCGAGTCCGAAAAATCCAGGTCCTGGGTTATCAGGAATCTTGATTCTTTCTGCGCCGCTTCCCAAACGTCCATGTCCGCATGACCAATAAGTCTCTCTTCGTGCAGCGTACGGACTTCGTGGCCGAAGTTTTTCGGCAGGGTTCGAAGCCGATGGGGAAGATTCTCATCGAGCTTGATCTTCATCGAATGGGCGGGACTGCCGGAATGGGCAAATCCTCTTCGGCAGAAGCGGCGGCGAACGCAATGGCGGCTTGAACGTCTTCAGCTTTCAAACTCGGGAAATCGCTCAGAATTTCTTCGGCAGAATCGCCGTCAGCCAGGCTAGCGAGCACAGTGCGGAGAGTGACGCGGGTTCCTTTGAATACGGGCTCCCCGCCGCAGATGCGCCTGTCGCGAACGATGCGCTCTTCGTACGTTTTTAGGTTGCCACTTGCGCCGCTCATCTAAGGGCTCTCCTTTTTGCCAGTGACCGCCCGGATTTATCGGCGTAAACGCCGCAAAAGGTCAACTTTATGTGTGACCGCAAGCGGTCAATGGCTCATCATACCACCCGGAACGACGCTTGCGTCCCTGCAGGTGGCAGATGGCCCGCCACGGCGGGCAAGCGAGAGGCGTGCCAGGGGGAAGAGGTTGGGCGTCTGGGTGACGCTCGATACGACGTGGGCTGCCACCCGCAATTCCCCAGGCGTAAAGCGACGCCTGGGGCACCCGGCAGTTCAAAGATGAATAGACTATTTCTCTTCGATCTTTACATCAGTCTCGGAAACGAAGCCGATCCTTCGTTTGGGTTTTGACAGGTCTTTCCTGGGAAGTTTCATAAGTAGCACACTGATCTGACTGACGTGCTGAATCAGTTCCACTGGACTTCCATCGTCAGTAGCGCCGGTAAAAGAAATCAGTGATGGATTCCAATAAGCGATGTTATCGAGGTGGAAAACGACCGTCTGACCAAAACTGACCAAGCAAGCACCGACCTCGTGTTCTTGATCCAGCTTGGCGTCGAAATCGTTTATCCATTCCACCAGTCGCTTGTGAAACTCACTCGCTTGATTGGCCTCGGCTGCAACGACGAGCGGATTCGGCGGAATTTTAGGCATGCGAAGTTCCGGCAGGCGAATCTCAGGGAACGTCATCGCACGGCGCAAGCTTTCGGCGAGCGATTTTGTAATCTCAGAACCAGCCATGTGGTACTCCAAGCGTCAAAGGATATTATAACCCGATATGGGCTCACCTACACTGGCCTCCGAGTCACCAAATGTGAGATTAGTTGGAGGTCGGCGGACAGTTAGGACCGAATTGCAGGGGTGAGGGCGAGGGGCGCGGAGGGCCAGCCTCCATATGGCCAGGGGTATTCCCGGAAGAGTTTCTCTGCGACACCCGTGGAGCGAAAGATGCCGGGCTTATTGATAATATGTCTGCACGCCCCTAACCGGGGCTGCGAATTGACTGCACGCCCTAACCCGGGGCTGCGATGCGGCGGGACCCCCACAAATCGGGGGAAAGCCCGGCGCTACACGAGGAAAGGCGCCGGTCCCACCTCCTATTCAGCCGGTTGCGTCGTAGCTCCCGACCAGGAGTCCGGATAGGTCGGGCTTCCCGGCAATAACAACCGGGACGCCCCGACCTACAAAGTCGGGGTAAACGCCAAGCGCGAAACGGGAATGGATAAACTCCTCACCCTTGCAAAAAAAAGAAGTTGTGAAAAAACCCAAAAAGGCGCGATCTGGCATCTATAAGTGGCCTCGCCGAAGCTGAATTTGTTGAACTTAGCAAACGCACACAGGCAGGAGTGCCCTTCGACTCCGCTCAGGACAAGCCTGTGCCACCGGGTTTTTTCACAGATTCAAAAAATCAAACCCGCAAGGGTAGGCCACCTCAGGGCAAAGGCTGCGCCGCCCGCCGCCGCTGCACGAGCAAGACACCGGTCTGAAGACCGGCCACTACGGGTGGGCCAGCTTCGATATACCCAAAGGTATCCCCGGAAGAGTTTCTCTGCGCCACCTGTGGAGCGAAAGATGCCGGGCTTCCCGACCCCGACCAACGTCGTCGGGGTAAACGCCAACCGTTGGGACCCCCACAAATCGAGGGAAAGCCCGGCGCTACACGATCAGACTCGGGACTCGCGCCCTTGGTCGGGCGCTCGGATCGAGGGGGTGAGGGCGGCCTGAGAAGGCCGCCGCTGGCACGAGCAAGACACCGGTCTGAAGACCGGGCACTACGGGAGGGCCCCAAAGAACAACTGAGGATTTGTGGCCGGGATTTATGGCCGGTGGGGGCCACCGCCAACAGGGCCGACCCGCTCGGAAGGATTGAACTCCGAAAGGCGGTGCAAACCGGAGCGGCGAAGGGCAAAGAGGATGGCCCAGCCGAGCAATCCCGCCGCGCAGGTGATTGCCACCACCACAAGGACAGTCGAAAAGAGGGTAAACTGCGCCGGCTGGATGGGGCCGACGTGCGGGTTTGTGTGGGGCAGGGAGGCCTGGATTGCCTTGGCCTTCTCGATGGCGACCACAATCAGCGCCAGGATGAGCGCCATCAGCGGAGCAGTGGCTTTCGGGAAACGGAATTCGGAACGCATGGTGAACCTCCTTTTTGTGGGTGACCCCGACCAGGTCGGGGTAAAGTTTATGCGTGACCGCGAAGCGGTCAACAGATCAGAACCAGCGATGGCCTGGAGATGCTCCCCGAGAGCGCCGCGCAGCAGCCCTGCGACTTCGCGGGCGCAGAACACGCCGCGCGCCAGCACGCCTTTCTTCCACGTCTCCGTCTGAGCTTCACGGAACACGGCAAGCATCTCTACGCCAAATTCGTGACGGTAGGCGCGGGGATACAAACGCAGCAGGAAACGGTACAGGGAGAGCATGGATTAGGCCTCCCCTTCACGGTTGACCCCGACCAGGTCGGGGTTAACCCGAGCAAGGCGCAGACCGGCGAGCCGGGTGAGATGCGTCAGGCGGGTGACTTCCAATTGTAGATTCCGGCGCCCGGCGGGAGTAAGGCGATAGGCTTGGCGGCCGCGCGAGGCGCGACTTTCTTCGAAGCGGTCGATCCAGCCATCCTGGAGCAAGCGGCGCAGCGCGCCGTAAAGGGTGCCGGTGCTGAGCGTAACCTGCCCATCGCTCATCTCCTGGACATCTTTGAGGATGGAATAGCCGTGGCGAGGCTGCTCGGCGAGACTGAGAAGGATGAGCAGGACGGGTTCTGTGACTGGCAAGGAGCGCATAGATCGTCTTTATGGGTGACCGCCCCGATGGAATCGGGGTAAACGCCGCAAGCGGTCGCCTCACGACATGTCGTATAGAGACATAATAGACCAGAAGGCCGCTGCGGTCAAGAAAAAACATCATTTTATGGGTGACCCCGACCTGGCCGGGATCAACTTCAGGCGTCACCCCGACCGGGTCGGGGTCAAGATGATGCAAGCCTGACAAATTGCAGCGACGCCGCCAGCAGTCTAAACTGCCCCTTGCGGATGGAGAAGCGAAAAAGCGCGGCCGCTCTAAGAATTGTTTCGCTGGCGCCGAGCGCGACTTCGATCTTGTGCGCGGTGGGGGCGAAGAAGTGGCTGGCCGGCGTGACAAAGTGGTGTGCGCTCGTTGCGCCGGTGAACGGCCTGCCGAAACTTGGGGATTGCTGGTCGCTGGACCTGGCGGAAGTGCTCAAGCTTAAGCCGACCCTCGTCATCGGCTCGGTGCCCTACAAACAGGAGACCGTCGCCAAGCTGCTGGCGCAACCGCTGACGTTCCTGGCCATGAATCCGCGCACACTTGGGGACGTGGAAAACGACATCCGGATGTTGGCGCGACTGGTGGACCGCGGAAAGCAAGGCGAGCGAGTCGTGGGGTGGATGAGAACGGAATTTGAAAAGGTGGCGACAAAAGCGAGGCGAGCGAAGGAGCGGCTGCGCGTGTACTGCGAAGCATGGCCCAACCCGCGGATCAGTTCCCCGCCCTGGGTGGCGGAACTGGTCAAGCGGAGAAATGATCGTGCCACCGGGCCAGAGGGTTTCCGAGGAACGGGTGGCCGAAGCACAGCCGGACGTGATCGTGCTGGCATGGGCGGCGACTGAAGACAAGTCGGACCCGCGAAAAACATACGAGGTGGCGGCGTGGCGGGATGTTCCTGCGGTGCGCACGAAACGCGTGTACGTGGTGCGGGATGAGCTACTGAATACGCCGGGGCCGCCGCTGGTGGAAGGCGCGCGGGAACTCTATCGGATTTTACAAGGGCGCGTTCTGCACGAGCGAGCGATGCGCAAGGCGGGCCCGCCCGCGTGCGCAGGCCGGCCAAGGCGGGCAGGCGCATGATCGTCTTTATGGGTGACCGCGAAGCGGTCAACGTTGTGGCGGCCGTGATCGAACGCCAGGACCGCCGCATCCTGATCGGGCAAAGGCGCAGCACGGATTCTTCTCCGCTGAAGTGGGTATTTCCCGGAGGAAAGGTGCGGGACAGCGAAACGCCGGAGGCGGCGCTGGCGCGCGAACTGCGCGAGGAGCTGGGCGTTACGCTGCGGAAGAGCACCGCTTCTTCGCTGCGGAGATCGGCGAGGAGAGGATCGTTCCGCGGGCATTCGAGCGAATTGCGTGGGCGTTGCCCAAAGAACTGAGCCAGTACGATTTTCTGGCGGCCAATGCGACGCTGGTGGCGCACCTGGCAACGGGGAAGATTAAGCCGCGGGAGATTCTCGAGGCGGCAGCGCCAACCCAAGAGACAACCAGCTAGCGTCTTGGCCCTTAAATATCCATCAAATAATTCCGGCTTCAGGGGCTAAAGCCCGTTTGATTACAAACGGCTTGCGTCGGAACTAAAGCTCCAACCTCCTAAGGAAAATGCAAAGAACTTCCGGGACACGGCGCTCGCTCGCGAACGCAAGCTCGATCGGTCCGGCTGCCCCTTTGCTATAGAGCGCGGAGAGCGGCGGCGACAGGGAGGCGAGCGGCGCGAATGGCGGGCAGGATGCCACCCAGAAAACCCATCACCAGCGCAAAAGAGACTCCCCCCAGGAGCAGCAGCGGCGTGATCTTGAAGGCGAAGGCCAAGTTGGAAAAAGTCTGAAAATTCATGGTGCTGGTGGTCCAGCCGTTGAGGGGAAGAACGGCAAGACACCCGAGCACGCCGCCGAACAGCGAGATCATCAACGCTTCAAAGACGAAAGACAGAACGACGTTTGCGCCGCCAAAGCCAAGAGCGCGCATGGTGGCGATTTCGCGGCCGCGCTCGGCGACGGCGGAATACATGGTATTCAGCGCACCGAAAACCGCGCCAATGGCCATGATCACGGCGACAAATCCGCCCAATCGCGTGATGAGCGTGGTCATGCGCGTGGACTGCTTGGCGTAGTAGTCGATTTCGCGGGTTACGTCCACATTCAAACGCGGATCGCCGGTGAGAGAGTCCTTCAGTTGCTGCAGGGCAGCAGGCGAAGCGAGGTGCACGGTAACGGACTGAGAAAGAGTGTCGGGACGCTTATAGGCGCCGTTAAGAAGGTGGGCGTCGCCCCAAACTTCGGAATCGAAGGCGCTTCCGCCGGCGTCAAAGATGCCCACCACTTGCCATCGTGCGCTACCGAGCCAAATTGTGCTTCCCAGTGTCAAGCCCGTATAGGTCGTCTTGGCGTTTTTGCCGACCACGATTTCGGACAGACCAGGCCGGAACATGCGGCCTTCCATGATTTTGACATTATTGCGAATGGCAAGGACGTTAGGCGAGACACCACGAAGCTCAACGTTGGCATCCGTGCCGGTGGAACGCAACGGAATCGGCGCCATCAA
>QHYP01000220.1:0-1167 GCA_003224195.1 Acidobacteriota bacterium
ACCATCGACGTAGCCAAAAGCCCCGAGGAGATCCTTGTGCGTTCGGACCGCCCGATCGCGTACGTGTCATGCAGCGCTGCGGGAAAGGTCGCCGTCATTCATTTCGACACGTGGAAAGTGGACAAGTTGATCGATGCGGGGCCGTCTCCAGACGGACTCGCATGGAGCGCGAAGCAGTAGCAGTAGGCGATCCGGCCTTCGATGCCTGCCCGGCAAATCTATCTTTCTCTTGGGTCAAACATAGGAGACCGGGCCGCAAACATCGAGCGCGCGATTGCAGCGCTCGATGAGGCGGACGTGCGTGTGCGGCGAGTTTCGTCGCTGTACCAGACCGAACCGAAGGATTTTCCCGCGCAGCATTGGTTTTTGAATTGTCTTGTCGAGGCAAAGACGAATTTGCCGCCTCTGCCGCTGCTCGATGCGCTGCGGCGAATCGAGTTTCAGATGGGAAGCCGCAAGCTCGTGGCGCGAGGACCACGGCGGATCGACGTGGACATACTTCTATACGGCCGAGCAACCATCCAGCTTCCTGAGTTGCAGATTCCCCATCCGCGGATGCATCTGCGGCGTTTTGTCCTAGCCCCACTGGTGGAGATTGCACCCGCGCTTTCCCACCCGGATTGGGGCGACACCGTGGCAGGTCTTCTTGCCAAAACGGCGGACTGCAGCCAGGTACGGAAAGTGCCGGCTACTCCGTAGGGACGCAGCATTCTTCACCCTACGTTTATGATCCGACACTTTGCGCCCAATGGATGGTGGAACCCATCAGGTGCGGTGGAGCTTCAAGCGGTGCAGCGTCATTTCTCTGGGCTGCAGAGCGTCGAGGTCGATTTGCGCGAGCCTCCCCTCTCGGATTTCGCGCCAGCGATAGACGCCCGGCTCGCTTTCCTGAGTTTCGCGTCCCTGGAGCGGCCACAGGAATTCCCGCGCCTCTTCAATGGACGGGTGCTCGCGCAGGGTAGGCCGGGCCAGCGCCTCCACGGCGTAGCTCCGCAGCAATTTGTTCCAATAGTGGTCGAACAGGTCGCCCGAGGCAAAGATGTCGCTCCAGGCGACTTCGCTTCCGTAAGCGACCACGACGCCGACGACGCGCTCGCTTTTCAGACCTGAAGTCGCCTTGGCGAAACGCTTCTGCACTTCCTCGACAAAGTTCTCAATCGGCACGCC
>QHYP01000220.1:1286-8928 GCA_003224195.1 Acidobacteriota bacterium
TGGTCCACGGCGGCCTTTTCGCGCACGCTCGGGTGCACAATGATTCTTGCCGCTGCAAACACCGAGCCGGCGGACCAGCGGCCGTGCTCGACGCAGAACACATCCAGCGGAAGAGGCTCGGCGTCCGGCGGCACGATGCGGTCTTTGGAAATGATGCGGTCTTGCTTGCCGCCGCTCACCAGTTCGCCGGCAAGCAGAAGAAGCGGACGCTTGCTGCGGTTAACGAGGACCAGGCGGTTGACCGAAGCGCCCGTCTGATACTCGGGGACGGGCACGGGGCGAATGCCGCGGTCACGGATAATCGTTTCGCTACCCTGCTCGCGAACGAGGACGCTGCCGCTCGATAGCCCCTCGTCCAGGGTCAAAAAGCCGCTTGTATCGGCCCAGCGTCCGCTGGCGACGGGGAATATTGTCAAGTTTTCGTAGGTAACGGGTTCCAAGAGGCGCCAATCGCTGTCCGGTTTTCCCGGTGGACCGGATGGCGGGCCCGGCGGCGCCCAGACAAATCCCAGCCAGCCAATTCCCAGCAAACTCCCGAAAAGTGTTCCCAAAAGCGTGCGTTCCATGGGCGATCCCTCCACGCGCGGCGTGTGCGCGCTGGAGTTAGAACGCACTCGCCGGAATTTCTTGCAGGGGTTTTCCGCGTGTGACGCACTTCGCGCCCGGGGGGACAGAATGACCTGCCCATTTCGACGCATGCTCACGGGGAGCGTCGCCGCCTTTGTACTTGTGGCCTGCCCGGGCCAAGCACAGAGAGAAAAGATCGGCCAGGCGCCGCAAGCCGCTGACAGTCAACTCATGGACAAGTCGGACAGGCGCCACAGAGTTGGGGATATGCGCCCGGCGAAGAGACGTGCTGAAACCGGGGGCCGCGTGGGCCGTTAGCTGGTGGGCCGGCCGAGGTCGGTCAGAGGTTTCTGGCG
Source organism: Acidobacteriota bacterium (assembly GCA_003224195.1). Lineage (GTDB taxonomy): Bacteria > Acidobacteriota > Terriglobia > Acidiferrales > UBA7541 > Acidiferrum. The sequence goes on from QHYP01000220.1 coordinate 2,210, forward strand.
CTTCTTGCGCTGCGTGGAGGCTTCCTGCTCCGTGCTTTCGTACTCGGCCAATTCTTCTTCCGTGTAGCTGTAGCCGTCGCGCGAGGCGAACATAGTGTTTTCGCGGCCCGCGGCCTTCTTTTTCTTTCGCAGGCCGCTGAATTCATGACGCACCTGGCGGAGCGGGGCCTCGATCGCCTTGATTTCGACTAACAGGTCGCTCACTTTTTCCAGGAATTCGTGCAGGTGAAACGGCCGAATGACATAAGGCAGGTGGGCTTGTTCTAGGGCCCTGGCATAGTTCTTGCCCGCGGTTTCCGGAATGACGAAGAGCGCGCGAATGCGCGCGCCCTCTTCAGCGGGCACGGACGCGAGCTCATTAAGGGTCAGGTAGGCGGCTCCGTCGGTGCCCGTGAGCGTAACGTTTGCGATCACCAGCGCCCATTCCCCTGTCGCCAGTTCCGACAGAAGCGAGCGCGCGTCCGGCGCAACCCGCACGCGCCAGCCTTCGGCGTCCAGGATCTGCCGAAGAGCGGACTGCTGCTGGGGGTCGTCATCGAGGATAAGGATGCCGACTTGGCGGAGTACGGGGGTCGGAGTGGTGCCCATCTGCTAAGTATAGACCCCTACGACGCCAAGTCCCGCGGAAGTGAGGCGCAAGCTGCGAATCGGCTAACTCTTGATGGCCCGAAGAATGCTGGCCCTCAATGGCGGGATACGACTTCGCGGCTTTGCCCGTGGCATTCGATCAGCTGCCCGAAACGCTGTGCTTGGTCGTGCATTCATCCTAATCTAGCGACTACTGCCCGATCGCGAGATCGGTTCCGGGGCGATAGCTCTTCAACTCAGTGCCATCCCAAAAGATGCGGTAGGTGGCGGGCTTCTGTGTGATGGAGAAGCCCGAGAAATAGATCTGCAAGCCGTCGCGAGACCACTCCCCGTGCTTTGCGGAGAGGCCTGCGACGGACGAAGCAACCCGTCGCTTCGAGCGAATCTCGTATAGAAACATGCCCGAAGCCAAGTGCTCCTTTGGGTCAACGGGTACATCGGGCGGCGGATGCGCAAGAAGAGTCGAAATCAGCAGCAAGTCCGAATTTGCCGGGTGAAGCCGGATCGTCATTCCGCTGTATGGAAGGAAGTCCGCGCCGCAGATTTCCTTTAACGTGAGTACTTGTTTGGGATTTCCGTCATCCCCGATCCAAACGAGATTCTGTAGGTCGTTCGCAAGAAGAATATGCGTATCTGCCCACCCGTCGATAGAATCGAGGTTGTCGTGGTTCAGCAAAGATACGGTCAGCGGATCGTTTGCGGGGAGTGCCCAAAGCTGCCACTTCCCATCCTCAAACTTGAGGAAGGCGACGCGGCTGTCATCGGGTGACCAGAACGGCGCGCGGACTTTGCCTCGGAGAAGTTCTTTGGCGTGGCCTGTGTCGAAGTCATATTCGTTGATCGTGCCAGTTTGGCCGCCGGGTTCGTCCCGGACGAATAGAAGCTTTTTCCCATCGTGCGAAAGGGAAAGGTCGTAGCCACTCTCCGCCACGATGCGACTAACGCGCGCGCGGCTAAACATCACTCTCCCATCCTGGTTGTGGTAGGCGACGGCGACGGGCGGTTTGGAGTGCAAACTCAAGTAGCTCGGCGGCGGTTTCTTGGGCTCCTCGTCCTTGTCTTCCTGTTTTTCAGTTGGAAACAGCTCGGGAGCGAAGTTGGCGCAACCGGTGAAGGAACCGAGTTGCGCGTGCTCGGCGGCGACGGTGAAGGGAAGCGGCTTGTCTGCGTTGGGCTCGGAACACGCCAGCCGCTGGAGACGAACAGCTACGTCGGCCCCGGTCGCCGTGTCTTTTGCGCGATAGATCCAAGAGTCGGCAGCGCCTTCTTGAGCGACCGCCCCCGGCTCGAGAGGAATCGGCGGATATCCCGGCCGCTCCCATTTCTCGGGCCCCTTGGGCCCAAGCGAGATGCTCCAGGAGCGGTCGCTGCCGTGGCAGAGCAGTTTAATGGGATAGTGCCGCGATTGCGGAACGGGAACGGTTTGTTGCCTGTTGGGCGGATTCGACTGCGCGGAAACCCCAATCGTCCGCATCCCAAGGAGGGCCCCGCCAGCTAAAATCAATAGGAAGAAAGCGACTCGAATCGCGAAGCGCACGGCTTACCTTTCTTTGACGAGAAAAGTATACAGGCAGCGCTCCGACGCTGCACGCAACCGCCGCTCGCTCGGCAAAGGGGGACCGCTAACGGGGCCGACCGAGTTCAAACTCGGCGCGGCACCCGCGATCGACCCAGATTTCGCGCTCGTTATAGCCCCAGGTGCGGCCTTCGATGCACTCGGAGCCGCTTCGCTGGCGAACAAGACGCACCCCCCGGTTCGTATCCGCCGGGCAGCCGTGCCGGTGCATGTCCTCCGAAGCGCAATAGACTGTAGAAGGGGTTTCGCTTCCGGAGCGAGAACGTCCGACTGCGACTTCAAATTCCGCGCGGCAGCCCCGATCGACCCAGATTCCCCGCCGGTCATAGCCCCAGGTGCGGCCCTGAACGCACTCGCTCTCGCTACGCTGGCGGACGAGGCGAACCCCGGCGCGCGCGTCGGCAAAGCAGGCGTGACGGTGCATATCATCCGAGGCGCAGTACACGCGCTCAGTGTAGGGCTGATCGTCCCGATCGTTGTCCCCGTCGCCGCTCCCGAGTTCAAAATCCGCGCGGCAGCCGCGATCCACCCAGATGCCCCGATCGTCGAAGCCCCAGGTCGTGCCGTAGATGCAATCGGAGTCGCTGCGCTGGCGGACCAGCCGCGCGCCCTGGTTCGCGTCGGCCTGGCAAAAGTGAAGACCCATATCATCCGACGAGCAGGAGACCGTGCGGATCGGGGCGTTGCGGTACCATTCGGGAGTGCCCAGTTCAAAGTCGGCGCGGCAACCACGATCCACCCATACGCCACGGCCGTTGTAACCCCAGGTGCGTCCGTAGACGCATTCGGATTCGCTGCGTTGCCGGGCCAGGCGTACGCCATACCGCGTGTTTGTCGCACAGAAACTCCGACCCATATCATCCGAGGCGCAGTAGATCGTGTAAGTCGTTTCCCAGCCGCCCCAGTTCACGCTGCCGGTCTGGAACTCGCCTCGGCAGCCGCGATCCACCCAGACACCGTGGTCGTCATAGCCCCACGTCTGGCCGAAGCTGCAGGGGGATTCGCTCCGCTGACGGATCAGTTGCACGCCGCCGCGCGTGTCGGCGTCGCAGTGGTGGCGCTGCTTATCGTCTGAGGCGCAGGAAATCGTCTGGACGCCTTGAGGAGGTGGAAGCGCGCTCGCCGCGCTCGAGGCGTGATTGTAGAGGCCCGTGATCGCCGCGAAGGCCAGAAATCCCGTAAGCCCAAGAAGACGACGCATGTCAGTCTTCCTCCTAGTATGAATTCGGCACAAGCCCTACGCAGCCGCGGTAAGTGCACCTTGCGGCATCGGGAAGAGCTATGTGAAGGGATTAGAGCAGACACCCTGTAGCCACGCAAGGATTGCGCGAGCGCCATGTGTCGTTGATGTTCCTGTCTTACAACCCGGTAGATTGCGAGAACTGGGTAAGAGGAGAGGCAGTGCAAAGTCGCGGAAGCGGATTCAGGAGACGAATGAAAAGCGAAAATATACTTGACATGGCGAAGAAAAAGCGAAATACTCTAGCCGAGCTTCGAGGCAGGCTATGCCACCAGTTCTCTCCACATCGGCCGAGCGACTCCGCGTCGCCAGCCGCCCCGTTCCAAAGCCTCCAGCAAGTCTCTTCCCGCTTACACCCAAACAGCCAGACCCAGAGCGCAGGGCCGGCGAGGCTGCCCCCCTCGCATCCGGCCCGGGCGGGTCCCTTGCGGTCAGCCCCGCGGCGGATTGCCCCCCGCCGCAAGCCGAGGCGCCCCGTGCTCCCCAGAGCACGGACGCCCCGAACCGTAAAGTCCCCGCTACACTGGTCGGCATCGCCCGCCTCGCTGCCTCTTCTCCGCCAGCGGAAACACGCCGAAAATCAGCGGCAGGGCCGGAGTATTTTCGCCTGCCGGTGCGGTCGGTCCTGAATCACTGCGATTCCGAGCGCGTGCCTTTCGAGTGGACGATCAACCCGTACCGCGGCTGTGAATTTGCCTGCCGGTACTGCTACGCCCGCTACACACACGAATACATGGAACTTGATGGGGCCGACTTCGAGCGCAAGATCTTCGTCAAGCAGAACGCCGGACCACTGCTGGCCAGGGATTTGCTACACAAGTATCGTTTCCCGGTACGGCTCTCCCCTTCACAGTTTCCGGAGCATATCGCCATCGGCACGGCCACAGACCCATACCAGCCTGCGGAGCTGGAATTTGGCGTGACGCGCGCCTGCCTGGAGGAACTGGCGAAACTCGAGGGACTCAGCCTGTCCATTACCACGAAATCGCAGCAGATTGTGCGTGACCTGGAACTGTTGAAGCGCATCTCCGAGCGGTCCTCGCTGTTCATCAATCTGACGGTCACGACGCTGCGGACGCGCTTGGCTCGCCTGCTCGAGCCGCGCGCGCCGCGGCCCGATCTGCGTCTCGCGGCCGTGGCGCAATTGCGCGAGGCCGGACTTGCCGTCGGCGTCTTCGCTTCGCCGCTTCTTCCGGGCATCACGGACGGCGACACCGATCTTGATTCCCTGGCAGCGGCCGCCAAGGACGCCGGCGCGCAGTGGTTTGCGGCCGGTGTGCTTTTTCTGATGCCTTCCTCCAGGAAACAGTTTTTGCCGTTCTTGCGGGAGAAATTTCCGCGCCTCGAAAAGCAATACGACGAGTGGTACGCCCGGAATGGCTACGCGCCGGAGGCGTATCGCCGGGCGATCGCCGAGCGCATCGTGCGGCTACGCGCAAAGTATGGCTTCAATGCGCGGCCATGGGATGAAATGCCGCGGCCGACGCCATGCGTGCAACTTTCCCTCGGTTGGGAAACTTCCGTTGAGGCTGAACCGCGACCGCGAAAGCAATTCCGCGCGCTAGGCTAGAGGTACCACGGCGAGGCAGATGGCAGAATTACGGCACGATAATGCGGGGTTCTTCGCGGACCTTATCTTCAGACTTGGGGAATTGCGCGCGCAAGTACTCGATGAATTTGCGAGAGCGCGGGCGCCCATTGGCGTGCAGAAGCCCCATCCGGTAGAGAAACACGAGTAGAGCAAAGATCTCGGAGTCCTTGAGTGTGGAGAAACCGGTTCGCTCCGCTTCTCCCTGCTTCAAGTTGGCCAGAAACTTTGCCAGTTCGCCGTAAAGCGCCCGAGGCGCGGGCCGGTCAGGCGGCTTCTCATAATAAATTCCCGTTGCAAGGGTTTTGTACGCTTCGGCGAGCGATGCGAGAGCGGCCAATACCTCCGAATCGGAGGCGTCCGGCTGCCCCGTGCAGAATTTGGCGATGGCGAACGCCACGCCCGCAAGCTCTGACTGGCGCGAGTAAATGATGTCCGCGGAAAAACGAGCGTCGAGAAACGGCGTATCCGGAGGAAACGGCTTGCGGTGCTCTTCCTCGTAGCGATGCGCGGATAGGAGGTAGGCGCAATCGGCCGGGCAGTCGAGTGTCACTTCGCGCCCGGTGCCGCAGCAGACGGCGCAGATCCTCTCTCCTTTGGCCGGGCAAAAGCGCCCCGGCTTTCGCTTTTCACAAATCGGGCAGGACACGGATTCTCCTGGCTCGGCGCAAGCAAAAGAGCAGAATACCGGTGCCAGGGCTAAAAGACAAAACTGCGGCGCACGATCGTTTCATCGCCGCCGTGTTGGGGCATGGAGTCCGGAGGGCGTGCGGCGAACTTCACACCTGAGATCTCCGGCAAGCCAATGGACCGATCCAGGACATGCAGCCGCACCGGGCCGCTTCCGCGAACGATCAGCTTCAACTCGATTCCTTCCGCAGGCAAATTGGCGTACACGAGATTCCATTTGCCGCTCCGGTTGAACCGCGCTTCGGACGGTCTGCCGAGCAATTTCCCATTGGCCCATGAATCCAGAATCTCATTCTCAGGCGTTTCGACCGCGAGGGTCCGCGCGCGTCTGGGCGACGCGATGTGCAGGCGCAGAGTGCGCGAATCCCCGGTGGTGGAATTCTCCAGCACTTCCGCGGTGGGCGGCGGCAGAGGGAAGGTGGGCGCGTCATGCTGGAGAAACTCCCAGGTAATCCAGTCGGGTATAACCCCCTCCAGCCTGGCGCGAGTCGGAGTGGAGCCGACGAATTGCGCCGTCCACTTATCGGCACGCGCGGCGTTGCTGGCCCATACGGCCTTGCCGGTGTCCGCGTCCAGCGTATACAGAAGAGCGCTCGGCTTGGGATGCTTCGCGCTGTAGTGTGTCATCGATGCTCCGGAAACGAAAGCGGCAAGCGCAACGGCAAGGGCGGTCAGCGGAAGAATTTTACGCAGTGCATCGAGGAGCGGCGCCAGCGCCATGAAGAACAAAGCTAGGAACAGGGCCAGTGCCGGAGCTCCCATGGAGGTAAGGCCAAGCGCCTCATAAGTGCCACGGGCCGGTGGAACGAAAATCAACACTGCCGGAAGCGAGAGCAGGCCGAGTGCAAGCACTGCCCCCAGCGATGGCTTCTCCGTCTGTGATGCGCCGATCGGGGTGGCCACTAGGAGGGCGATCAGAGGCCAGAGCAACACGTAAGTTCCTCCGGGAAGCCATTTCGCGGCCGCGATCTCGAGCAGGAGCAGCACGAAGGCTCCGCCGAGGAACAGACTCGCGGGAGACATTTTCTTGAGCAGTA
>QHYP01000221.1 GCA_003224195.1 Acidobacteriota bacterium
AACGCGCTGGGCATCTTCCTGCTCGAAATGCGCCGCGGCCTCGATTATCTCTATAACTACGCCAGCGTGGACCGCAACCGCATCGGCGTGACGGGCCTCTCGGGCGGTGGATGGCAAACGATTTTTCTGAGTTCGCTGGATGAGCGCGTGAAAGCCGCCGTTTCCGTGGCTGGCTATTCCTCGGTCGCCACCAAGGTCGAGGCACGGAAATACGGAGACTTGGGCGACCTCGAGCAAAACGGCACCGATCTTCTCTCCGGAGTGGACTACACCCACCTGACCGCGATGATGGCCCCGCGGCCCACGTTGCTGATTTACGATGCGGAGGACGATTGCTGTTTTCGCGCGCCGCTCGTGAAGCCGCTCATCTACGACGGCGTCGTGCCCTTCTTCAAGTACTACGGGAAAGAAAATGTCTTTCAATGGTACGAAAACCGCGACCCGGGCACCCACAACTATCAGCTCAACAACCGGGAGCAGGCTTATCGCTTCTTCTCGCAACAGTTCGGCCTGCCCGCTATCGAAAAAGAGATTCCCGCGGGGCAGGAGATCAAGAGCTACGATGAGCTTGTTGTCGGTCTTCCCAAAGACAACCTCACGATATTGGACCTAGCCCGCAAACTGGCAAGCGGGATTACTCGCTCGCCGGTTCCGCCGGGCTCCGCCGCGAAAACGGCGTGGGCGAATTCCGAAAGGCAAAAATTGATTTCTGTCGTCTGCTACAAGCCCGTCCGCCTGGCGCGCGCGTGGACTATCGCTAACACCAAACACAAAGGCGTCGAGACATTGTCCTATCTGTTCGAGATGAGCAACGGTTTGAGCGGCAGCGGCGTGTGGGCGAAAGGCATTGTCACACCGGAGAAAACGCCCGTCACCATTGTGCTCAATGACCAGGGCCGCAAGGCCGCGGCCCCGGATGTTTCGGACCGCGTAAACCGCGATGAGCAAGTCCTCGCTCTCGACCTCACCTTCTTCGGCGACGCCTGGAAAGACAACGCGCCGTTCTCCTACGCCCAGATTCTCGATGCCGAGGGCGAGCGGCCGCTGGGGATGCAGGCCGCTCAGCTTGTCGAAATTGCCCGCTGGATTCGAGAACGCGCCGGGGCGCAAAAGGTGCGTCTGGAAGCGCGGGGCATGCGCACAGAAACAATCAGCCTCGTCGCCGCGGCACTCCAACCGGATCTGTTTTCACAGATTGTCGCGCGCGATGGCATCTCCAGCTTCGGCTTTCTGCTGCAGGCTCCGGCGACCTTTGAGCAGGCCCCGGAGCTCTTCTGCCTGGATCTGTACAAGGAGTTTGATCTCGATCGCCTGGCGGCCATCGCGGCTCCCGCGCAGGTGCACGTTGACCGCCCGCGCGACCATTAGATCAACGTCTGCAAAACATGAAAGTGTTTGCGGCCATCCGTGCCGGACCGGAACTGGGAGATATGCGGTGAACGAATTCAATCCGCGTGGATGCCGATACTCCGGCGCAATCGCAAACGCTGCTCTGGACGGCGCATATTTTAACTTGCATTTTGCAAGTGACACTGGTAGCGTGCCGCGCGTGCCTGGCAAGTCTAAGGCAAATCACCGGTCCGGCTGCCCGGTGAGTATCTCGCTCGAAATCCTTGGGGATCGCTGGTCGCTCCTGATCATTCGCGACCTGATGATTCGGGGGTTTCGGACCTTCAAGGAGTTCCAGGAATCGGGCGAGGGGATTGCGACGAATATCCTGGCAGACCGTCTGGACAAGCTCGAAGCGGCTGGGATCATCACCGCGGAGTCGGAGGAGACCGACGGACGAAGGGTGAACCACCGCTTGACGGAAAAAGGGATTGGCTTGGCGCCGGTACTTTTGGAGTTGTTGATTTGGGGAGCGCGGCACGAGGAAACGGGCGCCCCCTGCGCTCTCATTGAGAACATGGAGAAGAATCGCCAAGTACTTCTCGCGGAAGTCCGGCGCCGCTGGCGAGAACGAGACCCAACGCCGCTCCAAGTCGAGGGGCAGTGGCGTTGGCCGTAGATTGGCACAGGTGAGTTCGCCCGTTGTGCCGATGGCGCTGATTAAGACGTTGATTTCTCGAATCGGTTGATGTTCGATTCAATCCAAGGAGGAACCACCATGAAGAAAGTTGCGCTGCTTTTATCCGCGCTGTTGTTTTTGGGCTGCGCGGCATTCGGCCAGGCACTCACGCAGGCAGACCGCGAGCGGAGTGTGAAGTATCTCCAGCAAACTCGCGATGGCGTGGTTGGGGCCACGAAGGGACTTTCGGAGGCCCAGATGAAGTTCAAGCCGGCGCCAGACCGCTGGTCGGTGGCGGAAACTCTCGAACATATCGCCTTGGCCGAAGATTTCCTTCTCCAGAATATTTCGGAGAAGATCATGAAAGCGCCCCCGGGGTCCACCGACCGCGACACCGCGAAAATCGACGCCATGGTTCTGGCCATGATTCCGGACCGCAGCCACAAGGCGCAAGCGCCGCCGCCATTGGTGCCCACGAGCCGGTGGACTCCCGCCGAGACCCTCGATCATTTTCTGAAGAGCCGCGCCAAGACGATCGGATTCCTGGAATCGACGCCGGATTTGCGCAATCATGTTGCCGACAGCCCGCTCGGTCAGCCGCTGGACGCCTACGAATGGCTGCTGTTTATTGGAGCGCACAGCGAGCGGCACACGAAACAGATCCTCGAAGTGAAGGCTGATCCAAACTTCCCGAAGAATTAACGCACCGGCATCGCGAAGCCGAGGCGTAGAGCATCATGATCGGCGGTTCCGGACGGAGAGCTTCGATCGTCCTTGTCAGGATGTACGCGAAACCAAGAAAAGGGGTGAGAGATGAGCAAAGTACGGGTACTGGTTGGCACGAAGAAGGGCGCTTTCATTCTGACGTCGGACGGCAAGCGCGAAAAGTGGGACGTCAGCGGCCCCCATTTTGCGGGCTGGGAGATTTACCACGTCAAGGGATCACCGGCTGACCCGAAGCGGCTGTTTGCGTCGCAGACCAGCGGCTGGTTTGGACAAATTATTCAGCGCTCCGATGACGGCGGCAAGACGTGGGAGACGCCCGGCGGCGAGGTTATGCCTACCCCAGGCAGCATGCCTGCTGGCGCGAGCAACAAATTCGTGTACGACACCTCCGCGCCAACCGGGAAGCCGCTCACCACGCACCAGTGGTATGACGGCACGCAGCACGCCTGGGAGTTCAAGCGAGTCTGGCATCTCGAACCATCGCTCACAGATTCGAACACGGTTTATGCCGGAGTGGAAGACGCGGCCATATTCCGCTCGACCGACGGCGGAAAGAGCTGGCATGAGCTCGCCGGGCTTCGCGGCCACGGCACAGGACCAAAATGGCAACCCGGCGCCGGCGGGATGTGCCTGCACACAATCTTGCTGGACCCGAAAACTCCGGGACGTATGTACATCGCTATTTCGGCCGCGGGCGCCTTCCGGACCGACGACGGCGGCAAGACGTGGAAACCAATCAACCGGGGACTGAAGTCGCAGTACATCCCCGATCCGAACGCTGAGATCGGCCACTGCGTTCACCGCATCGCGCTGCACAGGTCGCGTCCGAACGTGCTGTTCATGCAGAAGCACTGGGACGTCATGCGCAGCGACGACGCCGGCGATACGTGGCATGAGGTCAGCGGGAACTTGCCGACCGACTTCGGGTTCGTAATCGACGTGCACGCGCACGAGCCAGAGACCATCTACGTCGTGCCGATCAAGAGCGACGGAGAGCACTTTCCGCCCGACGGGAAGCTGCGCGTGTACCGCAGCCGCAAGGGCGGCAACGAGTGGGAGGCGCTGACGAAAGGTCTGCCGCAAAAGGACTGCTACGTCAACGTGCTGCGCGACGCGATGGCCGTGGATTCGCTCGATAAATGCGGCGTGTATTTCGGCACCACTGGCGGGCAAGTGTACGCATCGGCCGATGCCGGAGACAACTGGGCTCCCATCGTCCGGGATCTGCCGGGCGTGCTTTCCGTCGAGGTCCAGACGCTGCCATGATCCGAGTCGTTTTGCCGCCACATCTGCGAGCGCTGGCGCACGTCGAGGGCGAGGTGAAGGTCGAGATCAAGGGTCAGGCCACGCAGCGCTCGGTCCTCGACGCGCTCGAGGCCGGCTATCCGATGCTGCGCGGAACGATCCGCGACCACGTCACGCAACAGCGCCGGCCGTTCCTGCGGTTCTTCGCCTGCGAGGAGGATCTGTCCCACGAACCGCCGGACGCCCCGCTGCCCGACGCGGTCGCGTCGGGGGCGGAGCCCCTTTTCATCATAGGGGCCATTGCCGGCGGCTAGTGCCAGTCCGCCGCGGCGGACTGCGGCTTTCGTGCATCGCTCCAACGGCGGAGGCGCGCGGGCGCCGCTTGTGGCAGGAAAAGGGCAGAAACTATAATGAGAGTTTGCGCGGTGTCAGCCGGGCCGTCTGCGAAGGGGTTGCGCCGCGCGAGACCGTTTTTTTGACGACAGACCATGTCGGACCCGATCAGCAAAATCAAGAAGCGGCTGCAAGTGGAGATTGACACGCTGCAGCACGAGCTGAGTATCGAGTTGCCGAAAGAGCTTGCCAAAGCGCGGGCGCACGGCGACCTCTCCGAGAACGCGGAGTATAAGTTCGCGAAGGAGAGGCAGGGCTACGTGAACGCGCGGATCACGCAGCTCAAGAAGCGCATGGGCGACCTGGGGATGCTGAACCTGAATAACATTCCGAAGGACCGCGCGGGCTACGGCTCGCGAATCGTCGTGCTGGACACAGAGCGTGACGTCAAGATCGAGTACAAGCTGGTGAGTACGGAGGAGGCCGACGCGGAGAAGGGACTGATTTCGACGACGTCGCCGATCGGGAAAGCGCTGCTGAACCGCCAGGTGGGCGACGAAGTGCAGGTGACGACACCGGCGGGGAAAAAAGAGTTAGAGGTCGTGGGGCTGGTAACGATTCACGACGAAGGGTAACCCGGCGGCCGGGCGCCGCGTCCATCGAGCAGAGTGTGTTGGCCACGAGAGTGAGGAAACATGGAGTGGGGGATCGGCCCTTCTCTCGGGCTTCTGACCATCATCGGGGATGCGCTCTTTGTTGCCGGCGCCGCACTGTTCTGGCGCAACCGCGATGACATCTCCGCGTGGGTTCAGGATGAAGTTGGTGCGTTCCGGCGCGAGATGTCGCGTCATACGGTAATCGGACCGTTCTACTGCCCGCGCGAAGAGTCCCGATTGAAAGCCATCCCCTCGTGCTTTACTCGCTCGCTGAGCCGCATGCCGGCCAGGCGGATTTACAGCGGCCCATTTCTTGTGCTGATTGGACCGATTCTCTTCTTGCTCGATTTTTTCATCTGAAGCATCCTCTTCATGTGCGACCGCCCCGATTTTATCGGGGTAAACGCCGCGGTCGACGAAGTTTCGCGCCGCGGCGAGGCGGGCGCATCTTCCGATGAAACCATCCCTGATTGTCCACGGCGGTGCGTGGGACATCCCTGAAGAAGCGTTTGAAGCGTGCAAGGAGGGTTGCGGGCGAGCGCTGGAAGCCGGGTGGTGCGTATTGTCGCGAGGCGGCCCGGCGCTGGACGCGGTGGAGGCCGCGATCGTGGAGCTGGAAGATGCGCCGGTATTCGACGCGGGCACGGGGTCGCATTTGAACCTGGATGGGCGCGTGGAGTGCGACGCGATTGTGATGGATGGCGCGTCGCTGCGCGCGGGCGCGGTGGCGTGCGTGCATCGGATCCGCAATCCGATTCGGCTGGCGCGCGCAGTGCTGGAACGCGCGCCGCACATGATGTTGGTGGGGGAAGGCGCGGAGCGGTTCGCGGCGGAGCACGGCATCGCACAGTGCGATCCGAAGGAGCTGATTACGGAAGCGGAGTTGGCGGCGTGGCTGCGCTGCCGGAACGACAAACATGCAGCGAAATATCACCGCGGGCACGAACAGGGCACGGTCGGAGCGGTGGCGATGGACCGCGAGGGGCGGCTGATTGCGGGGACTTCGACGGGAGGAACGTGCTGCAAACTGCCCGGGCGCGTGGGCGATTCGCCGCTGATTGGCTGCGGATGTTACGCGGACGCGGAGGCGGGCGGAGTTTCGTGCACGGGATGGGGCGAGGCCATCATGAAAATTGTAATGGCGAAAGCGGCGGCGGACTTGTTGCGCGGCTGCGCGATTGCGGACGAGGCCAGCGGGATGCGTGCGGCGCGGGAAGCAGTGAAGGTGCTGGCGGAACGCGGGCGCGGAACGGGCGGGCTGATCTTGCTCGACCGCGAGGGCGGCCCGGCGTTTGCATTCAACACGCCGCACATGGCGTATGGATACGTGGCAGGCGACGGCACGTTCGTCACCGGCGTCTAAGGGGAAAGACAAGGGGGTCGCAATGAAAGGGCACAAAGGCTGGGTTGTTGCGTTTGCAGGGGCAATGTTGCTGAGCGGCGCGGCGATGGGCGCGCCGGGGCAGACGAAGGAGCAGACGGTGGACGAGCTCGTGGTGAAGGTGATTGCGGCGCGCGGGGGAATCGAGAAAATCAGGGGGATCCAGGCGCAGCGCGTGACCGGAACGATCTCATTTGGCCCCGGCGCGGATGGGCCATTCGCGGTCGAACTGAAGCGCCCCGGCAAGATGCGCATGGAGTTGACTCTTCAGGGAATGAACATGGTGAGGAGTTACGACGGGAGGTCCGCGGGCTGGGCCAACAATCCGTTCATCGGCAAGAAGGATGTCGAGCCGATGACGGAAGTGGACTTGAAGAATATCGGCGAAGAATCGGATTTCGACGGGCCGCTTGTGGATTACAAGGCAAAGGGAAACGAGATCAAGCTCGTGGGGAAAGATACCGTGGAAGGCAAGGAGGCGTGGCGGCTACAGCTCACGACCAAGAACGGCAATGCGCGGTCGTATCTCTTCGACGCGCAAACGTTTTTGCTGCTGAAATGGGAGGGCAAGCGCAAAGCGCCGGACGGAAGCGAGTTTGCGGTGGAATCTTTTTTCCGGGATTATCGCGAGCTGAACGGACTAAAATTTGCGTTTGAGATTGACTCCGACCGGCCGGGCCAACCAGGCGTGCAGAAAATCCTTGTGGACAAGATCGAACTGAATCCGACGATTGACGATGCGCGGTTCGGCAAACCGGCATTGCCGGCAGCACCGCCTTCCGCGCCGCCTCCCTCGAACTGAACGCTGCACGGAACCGGCGCGGATTGACCGCTCCGGCGGCTGCGCCTAAGATGACACCCGGCACGGAGGGGAAGATGCGCATGCGAATTGGTGTGATGGTGTTTGCGGCCGCGCTTATCTCGCTGGCGGCCACGTCGCCGGATACGCGCGAGATTACCGACCCCAAGAAAATCGCTTCGGCGGAAATGCCGGGCTCGGGGCCTGTGCCGATCGACGATCTCTTCTACACGCGCGCAACCGGTGGCGGCGCCTGGTCGCCGGACGGCAAAGAGATTGTGTTCACCTCGAATTTCACCGGGCGCTTCAATCTGTGGAAAGTGAGCGCCACGGGCGGATGGCCGATTCAGCTCAGCCAGTCGGATGACCGGCAAGGCGGCGCGATCTGGTCGCCGGATGGGAAGTGGATTTTGTATCAATCGGACCGCGGCGGAGCCCGTGAATCTGACGAAGACGGACGATATTTCGGAGACGTCGGCGGGCTGGTCGCCGGACGGATCGCAACTCGCGATTTCGCACAAGAAGAAGACCGCGCCCGTGACCGACGTTGCAGTGATGGATTGGAAGACGCGTGCGGTGCGAAACCTGACGAACGAAGAGACGCCGAGTCATCTCTGGACGGGGCACATCTGGAGCCCCGACGGAAAATTCCTGTATGCGACGCGGATCAACGCGGGCTTCACGGACGCGAGCGTGTACCGGATCGAAGCGGCGACGGGACAGAAAGAAGACTTGACGCCGCACGAAGGGCAGATGCGAACGATCGCATCGGGCGTCTCGCCGGATGGGAAGACGCTCCTGGTGACGGCAGCCCGTCCCGGCGGCTATCCGAACGTGGCGCTGCTCGATGCGGCGACGAAGAAGCTGACGTGGGTGACGGATCTGAAATGGGAAGCGGAGGCGGGAGAATTTTCACCGGACGGAAAGTGGTTCACGTACGCCGTGAACGAAGATGGACGCACAGACGCGTATCTGGGCCGGGGCTGAACGGCTTTTCGGGAAACCCAAGCACGTTTTCGCCGGACGGGCAGCAAGTCCTGATCAGCCACCAGAGCTCGGCGCAGCCGGGAGATTTGTGGGTGTATGGCGTTGGGGCGAAGCGCGCGACGCAGCTCACGTTCAGCGCAATCGCGAGCCTGACGGCGGCGAAGCTGCCGTCATCGGAGCTTGTGCACTACAAAACTTTTGACGGGAAGACCATCAGCGCATTTTTGTGGGTGCCGTACAACCTGAAGCGCGACGGGTCAAATCCGGGCATCGTGCTGCCGCACGGCGGGCCGACGGGGCAAACCGTGGATTCGTTCAACCGCTGGGCGGCGGCGCTCGCCTCGCGGGGATACGTGTGCGTTGCGCCGAACGTGCGCGGCTCAACCGGATACGGCATCGATTTTCAGAAGGCCAATGTGAAGGATTTGGGCGGCGGCGATTTGGAAGACGAGGTGTACGCGGCGAAATTCCTGGCAGCGACGGGTTACGTGGACGAAAAGAAAATCGGCATGACGGGCGGCTCCTATGGCGGCTACATGACGCTGATGGCCATCGGGAAAAAACCGGATTTGTGGGCCGCGGCCGTGGAGCAATACGGCATCATCAACTGGCTGACGATGCTAAAGCACGAAGACCCGTTTCTGCAGGAGTACGAAAAATCGCTGATGGGCGACCCCGTGAAAGACCTCGAAGTGTACGAGAACGCTTCACCGATCAAGTACATCCGCAACGCGAAGGCGCCCCTGCTCGTGCTGCAGGGCGAGAACGACATCCGCGTGCCGAAGGAAGAGGCCGAGCAGGTCGTGGCGATTTACAAAGAGACCGGAAAAACCGTGGACGCGCACTACTACGCGCAGGAGGGGCATGGGTTCGCGAAGCGGGAGAATCAGATCGACGCGATCTCGCGGACCTTGGCCTGGTTCGACCGCTACTTGAAGAGCGCCAAGTAAAAGACGCCCTACTTCTTTATCATCGGTCGAGCCTTGCGCCATATTTCCCTTGTGAATGGGAGGAGAATTGCACGGAACAAGAATTCTTGCGCTCGTTCTGTTTGGATTGATTTTGTGCGGGCCTGGCGCATACGCACAGTCGGGTCCTCAGGGCGTTGGCCGTGAACTGGCGCTATGGACGGGCGGAGGGCACGGCATAAACGGCAGCACCTCGGACACGGGTGTATGGAACGTCGGGGGGCGCTACGGCTGGGTTCTGACGAACCCAGCCGGGCCGCGTTTTCTACGCGGCAGGTTCGAGTACGCCGTGGACGTTGTCCCGATCTTCTGGGTGATTCAACGCACAGGGATAGCGTACGGGTTCGGCCTGAATCCATTTGAACTGAAATGGAACTTCGAGACACATCGCAAAGCAGCGCCTTACCTCAGCATCAGCGGCGGCACCCTGTTCACGAACACGCAGGTCCCGGCTGGAACGTCCCGCGTAAACTTCACGTCGAGCGGCGGGCTGGGCATGTATATCCTACGTGGTAAGCACAACTGGAGTATCGAAGTTCTCTTTATGCATATTTCCAACGCGGGACTTTCGGCTCCGAACCCGGGAATCAACACGGTTCAAGCGCGCATCGGCCTAGGACGGTTCAGCCCGCCGAAGTAATCAAGCGCGGTCTCGTGTCCTCAGCACCTGTGGAGCCATGGAATCGCCGGCGATGCGGACATACCAGGTCGACGGCGGAAAGATGTTCATCACCATGTCCGCAATCAATACGCCGAGGATGATTGCGGAAACGTACCAGTTGCCGCTTATTCGTAGACGCTCTTGGCCTCTTCGGGCTTGGGCAGATCGAAGTGATGATTCGCCTCGCATGTCGGAGTTTGCAACGCTCCGGGCAGCCATTTTTTTACTTCGCGGCTTTTCTTCCCGCGGCGAGGTGGCAGAGGTCAGCAACGGCATAGGTGACGCCGGCGAAGAAGGTGACGCGGGGGAGATGCCCGTAGACGGCGAGGTAGGCGCCGGCGTCGAGCACCAGACGCGGTGAAACATTGTAGGTGGGCGCGCCGAGGAGAATCAGAGTCGCGGGCGTCGCTCCATTTGTTTTACTGAAACCTGCAATCTCCGCGGTGAGACCCCATCGCTGCTTCTCGCCCAAGGGGTGCGACCAGGACAGCGAAGTGAAGTAATTCCGATCAAAGCCGCCCACACCGGGCCGCCTGCGTAACTGCACACCTTCGTTGAAGTCAAAATGATGTTTTCCAAAATCCTTGCTTACGAGCAATTGCACGGACTGGCCAAAGTCGCCTGCACCTAGATTATTCGCGGCGGTGGGCAGGGTTGCCGTGTAGAGCAGAGAAAGTGTCGGCACCTGTTTTCTTTGGGAAACGAATCGCCATTTGAAGCCGGCAGCAGAATCGCCTGTGCCGGCGATGCCGCTGTTGCGCTCGATGGGATTGTTGGCGAAACGCAGCTCGAGATTCTTAAAAAGGCCGAACTTCAGCAGCCCGTTGATATTCTGATGGCCTTGAGCCGCTTCGAGGCCGTATTCGATCTCGAATACGCCGCGCTGGACGACTTCGGCTGTTGTCGCGAACGTGGGACGGTTGGGAACGGCGGCGATTTCGTCTTGAGATTGCGGCTGCGCCTGGTTCGATTGCGACATCTGAGCGGGCAGCGAGCAGGGTCCCAGGCTGAAGAAAAGCAAGAACAGGCCTGCAAGTGAAACTCTTCCGGCCCGCCACTTTTCCCCAGCGAGAATCACGTCAGCAGCTTAGCAAGGTCTGTCAAAGCTTTCGACCACGCGGTGCATCGCTCGATGCCTACGCACAAACGCCTCCTGCCGGGCACCACGGCCGAGGTCAACGGCGTCGCGGCGGGAAAAAGGCGCTTCGCATGAAAGCCGCGGGCCGCGCTGCCCGGAAACGTGGAAATCCTACGAGACAGTGTGGTTGCTCTTCAGGCCGCCCTTAGCCTCAGGCGTAAACAGAGAATTGGGTGGCTTGCAGGCCTCGAAAAAGAAAACCGGCAGGGCGCTCCAGGGACGCCCTGCCGGACAGAACCGTCAGATCTGTTGTGAGTTAGTTCATAGAAGTGGCGGTTCTGGATTTGGCGGGTTGCCCGGCGCAGCCGGAGTGTCGGGTTGCGCGGGCGGCGGCGTGGTCGTCGTGGAAGAGACGGGCGTCATGGTAGCCGCCAAGTCGGAGTTGCGGTACTTCGGCGCGCTGACGTAGCCGTGCACGACATTTCTTTCGATCTTATTGATCACGATCTGCACCGGCTGCGGGTCGTCCACGCGATGGATCCAGACCGGTTCATACAGGTTCACATGCTTCTTGCTGAGTTGGTTGTCGTCCACAACCAGAGCCAGGTCGTAGTTCTTGTGTTTCCAGTCGGTCCGGCGCAAGGAGAGCATGAGCGGGCCGAAGCGCTGGAACTCCTTCGACCTGACCAAGTCAAATTCAAAGAAGTTGCGTTCGCCGCGCTTCTGCAGAACGACAAGATCTTCGTGGGTCCTGGCGATTGAGCCGTTCAACTCGTCGCGGGTTGAGGACAGGCTGCCTTCCAGGTCTGTGCGCGTCTTTGCGACCTCGTCTTGGGTGTCCTTCAGTTGTTTTTGCTGGTCGTCCAGACGCGTCTGAAGCTGCTTGAGGCGTTTGTCGGCGCCAGGGCCGCGCTTCCCGGAGGCGTTCTTCGCGCCGGCGGGGCCCGCGCCATTTTGCGCGGCAGCGGCGGCCTGTTGAGCGGCAGTGATGTCATTCAGTTTGGTGGTCAAGGTGTCCACTTGGCCCCTGAGCTCGGCGATGGTCGTGCCCATCTGCTCCTCATGTGAGGAAAGCTGGCCAACCAGAGATTGCTGGTGGAAGCCGTAGCCCAAGGCAATGCCGGCTGCCGCCAGGGCCACCACGGCGAAAATCAACAGCCAACGGCTGGTGAGCCACGGCGTGGTCTCTCCTGATTCTTCGATTCCGAACTTCTCTCGATTCTCGTCCATAGCAACCCTCCCGAACGCCTTAGTCTTTGTGCGCCCGAAAAATGACGAAACGCGGCGCGCCGCGGTGCGTCGGTTGGCCGGGCCTTGCTTTGCCGGCGCGTGAACAACCGCGGGATTGGAAAATAATACCCCTTGTCCTCGCAGCAAGGCGGATGCCAGGACGCCCAGAACTCGAGTCAGGCGCGTAAGTCTTGGCCCAGCAACAGATAGTTGCGGTTGAGGGGAAAATGATCACTCGTGACTTAGTACTAGTCCTGGAAAATATTCCCCGGCGCACGGCGGGAATGCGGGCACCATGCTGACCGCTTCACTTTAGTAGGGAGCCAGCCGGTTCGCTGGCGAGGTAGCCTCCGGGCGGAGGTTCCGGCACTGGCGCACTTCACTCCGCAGGAAAACAATTAGGAGTTCGCGCGGGTGCGGGGGATAGTTCCCAAGCGTCGGCGCGCTGTGTTAGCATCCGAATTTTCGGGGGGCGCGGCGGCGATCCACTGGGGCGCTCCACCTTCTTTTCACGAACCATGCCTCGACCGTCCCCAAGCGTGGTCGTGGCGGCCAGGGGGAAGCCATGAAAGCTTATGCTACAAAGGACATCCGCAACGTTGGCATTGTAGGTCACGGCGGCACCGGAAAAACGCAACTGGTGTCGTCGTTACTGTTCACCGTGGGCGCAACGCAGCGCCTCGGAAAGGTTGCGGAGGGAAGTTCCACGACGGATTGGGACGAAGAAGAAATCGGCCGAAAGATGTCCATCCAGACCGGCCTCGCCTACGCCGAATGGGCGCCTCCCGGGCGGGGCGACAAAGTCAAAATCAACCTCATCGACCTGCCCGGCTCGATCACCTTCATCAACGAAACGAAAGCCTCGCTGGTGGCCGCCGACGCCGCGCTCATCGTGATTGACGCGCACTCGGGCGCGCAGGTGACCACGGAACGCGTGTGGGACTATTGCACGGAATTCGATATCCCGCGCGCGTTTGTGCTGAATTGGATGGACCGCGAACTCTCGAGCTTCAGGCGCTCGATGGAGTCGCTCCACGATGTCTTCGGCCGCTCCGCCGTAGCCGTCCAATTGCCAATCGGCGAAGAGAAAGATTTCCACGGCGTGGTGGACCTGGTGGCCATGAAAGCGAACCTGTATAAGCCGGGCGGCGACGGCAAACCTTCGATCGAAGAGATTCCCGCCGATCTGGCCGCCGCCGCACAGGAAGCGCATGAAAAGCTCGTGGAGATGGTCGCCGAAGGCGACGACGCGCTGATGGAGGAGTTTTTCGAGAAGGGGACACTGCCGGTCGAAGATCTGGTACCGGGGCTGCGCAGAGCCGCGCTTGAAAAACGCATTGTGCCCGTGCTGATGACTTCGGCGCTGCTCAATATCGGCAGCGCGAGCCTGCTGTCGTTCGTAGCCGATGTTTTCCCGCATCCCGGCGAGCGCGTCGCGGCGGGCACAACGCAGGCCGGCGGGAAGGGCGACCGCGCCGAGCGCAAAGTGGACGACGCGCAGCCGCTCTCCCTCTTCGTTTTCAAGACGCTCGCCGATCCCTTCGCGGGGCGCATCACGTACTACAAGGTGATGAGCGGCGTCCTGAAAAACGATGCGACGCTGACGAATCTCAACCACTCGGCGCCGGAGCGCTTCCAGCACATCCAAGTGGTGCAGGGCAAGCAGCTTTCCGAAGTGGCCGAACTGCGCGCGGGCGATATTGGCGCCGTGGCCAAGCTGAAGGAAACAACCACGGGCGAGACGCTCGGGGACAAGGCGGCCACGATTTTCTACAAGCCCGCGCCCATTCCCGAGCCATCGATCACATTTGCGATCGAGCCGAAGACGCGCGCCGACGAAGATCGCATCGGGGTGGCCATCCACAAAATTCTGGAAGAGGACGCGGCCTTGCGCTTTTCCCGCGACGCGCAGACCAAGGAATTTCTCCTGGCGGGCTCCGGCCAGCAGCATATCGAAGTAGTTGTGGCGAAGCTCCACAAACGCTATCACGTGGACCTGACGCTCAAGCCGCCGAAGGTGCCCTATCGTGAGACGATTCGCGGCAAAGCCGACGCGGAAGGCAAGCACAAGAAGCAGACCGGCGGGCACGGCCAGTTCGGCGTCTGCCGCGTCAAGATGGAGCCTATCGAGCGCGGCAAAGGCATCGAGTTTGTGGACGATATCTTTGGCGGCTCCATCCCACATAACTGGATCCCATCGGTCGAGAGAGGCATTCGCGACGCCGCCGCACGCGGCTACCTCGCCGGCTTTCCCGTCGTGGATTTCCGCGCCGTGCTCTACGACGGCAAATATCACGACGTCGATTCCTCGGACATCGCTTTCAAAATCGCCGGTGCCCTCGCGTTCAAGGAGGGGATGAAACAGGCCAAGCCGGCTCTCCTGGAACCGATCATGGATGTGGAGGTGTATGCGCCGGACCAGTATTCGGGCGATCTGATGGGCGACCTCAGTTCGCGGCGCGGGCGCATCAGCGGGAGCGAGGCGCGCGGGCACAACGTCATCATCAAGGCGCAGGTGCCGCTGGCGGAAATGCTGAGCTATGCGACCGACCTGACGTCAAAAACGCAGGGCCGCGCGAGCTACTCGATGGAGTTTTCGCGCTACGACTTCGTGCCCGGCGAAATCGCGGAAAAAGTGATTGCCGCGCACAAGCCGCACGCCCCGGCGGAGGAAGAAGAGGCGTAGTCTCCCCGCGCGCGGCAGATCCTTCGATGGTTCACGGCAGCCGAGGGAGAAACATGCCTGTTTCCCGAGCGTGGGCCTCAAATCCCGTCCCAAACTCCTTCGCCAGCCATCGCTCTTCTTTCCGCGCCTTGGCGTAGAAGGCAACGAGCGTAATTCCGAGCGCTACCAACCCCCGGACTCTTCCCATCACCAGCGCCGTGCCGGCCATGGCCACCAGAATTCCCGTATAAATCGGATGCCGGATGTGCCGGTATGGCCCGCTGCGAACCAATTCGTGTCCCGCTTTCAATGTAACCATGCTGCTCCAGTTTTCTCCCAGGTGCCAGCGCGCCCAGATCGCCAGCGCCACGCCCGCCGCCGTCAGCGCCAGACCTGTTCCCGCCATCGCAGGCGTATTCTCCAGGAATCGTCTATCCAGCCAGCCGTACGGGATGCCGCTCGAAAACAACAGAATGTACGCGGTAGCAAGAGGGAGTCTGTGCCAGAGTATCCCGTACCACGGTTCACGCTGCTTAATGGTTTTCAGCTTTCGCGCGGATATGAGCCAGTAGAGTGCAAACACCAACCAAAGGAATTCCGCGACGTTGAAAGGTGAAGCGGCTTGCATGCACGTGTCCTCCCGGTACAGCGTAAAGCATTCGAGGGGCGCCAATTTGGATGTTTGTGATTTGCGGCCAGACGGCGCAGAATCTTTGTCCATGAAGACACAACCTGCACGCGACACGAGCCGGAAAAATCACGGCCCGCAGACCACGGCCATCCACGGCGGGGAGCCAAAGCGACACGGCGTCAATGCGCCCGTTGGCACGCCCGTCACGCGCACGTCCACCTTCACGTTCTCGAACACCGAAGAAATGAAACAGTGGGCGGAGGGGAAAAGCAAAGCGTATATCTACACGCGCTACGGCAATCCGACACTTACCGTTGCCGAAGAAAAAATTGCCGCGCTCGAAGGGGCGGAGGCGGCGGTGGTGACGGCGTCGGGCATGGCGGCGATCTCCAGCGCGCTGCTGGGCGCGTTGAAGGCCGAAGATGAGCTGATCTCAACCGCGCAGCTCTACGGCGGCACCTACCGACTGATGCGCGACGTTTTCCCGGACATGGGGATCAAGGTGCATCACGTGGAGGCGGATCTCGCTGGAATCGAAAAGCTCGTGACGCGGAAAACGAAAGTGTTGTATGTGGAAACGCCGACGAACCCGACGCTGCGGCTGGTGGATCTCAACAAAGCCATCGCCTTCGCGAAAAACCACAATCTGATTTCGATTGTCGACAACACGTTTGCCACACCCGTGCTCCAGCAGCCCCTCTCGATGGGTTACGACATGGTGGTGCACAGCGCGACCAAGTACCTGGGCGGCCATTCCGACCTGATCGCCGGCGCCGCGGCGGGAAGCAAGCACTGGATGGACCGCGTCCGGCACATGGTGATTTGTCTCGGCGGCTCGATGGATCCCGAAACGGCCTATCTGCTGATTCGCGGTATGAAGACGCTCGGCCTGCGGGTGAAGAAGCAGGGCGAAAATGCGATGACGGTGGCTAAATTTCTCGAAAAACATCCAAAAGTGGAGCGCGTGCACTACCCCGGACTTCCTTCGCACGCCGATCATGCCTTGGCGGAGCGCCAGATGCGCGGCTTCGGCTCGATGCTGGCGTTCGATGTGAAGGGCGGGCTGGACGCGGCGCGGCGGTTCTGTGACCACGTGCAATTATTTTTGTTGGCGGCGTCGCTCGGCGGCGTCGAATCGCTGGTTGTGCTGCCGATCTACACGTCGCATTACAACATGAGCAAGGAAGAGCTGCGGCGAGCGGGCGTCGCTCCCGGGACGGTGCGCGTCTCTGTGGGTCTGGAGGACGCCGACGACCTTATCGCGGACCTCGAGCAGGCGCTGGCTTAGTACTCTCGAAGGATCAGCGACACTCCACCGGGAAAACCCAACCGTCCTGGCACAAAGATTCGAGCCACATCTGCGCGGAATCAACCCGTGGGGCTGGGGATTGCCCACTCCTCTTTCTCCGGGAGCAGAGACTTGACGATATCTTCCAGTTCGTGCGCGCTGCGGACGTGCTGCGGATAATTATAGACCTTGATATCAAAAGCCAGCCCACGTTTGGTGCCGACATCGCGAAGTTCCTCCGCCAGCCGGACGGCGATGCGGTTGGCGTCCTTCGTCTCCGTCTCCGGAAGAACGAGAGCGAGCAGGTCCGCGGCGAGGCGATAGACGGAATCGGTGGGCCGCAGCTTTCGTGAGATAGCCTTGGCCGCGTCGCCCCACGCTTCCGTGGCTTCGTCCTGGTTCGGAGAGTTGCCGGCAGATTTTGAATTGATCAGGACAAGAGAGAGGGTTCGCTCCATGGTCAGGGCGCGGCGAAACTCCATGGTGAGCCGGTCCCAGAAGTGGTTCACGTCCGGCATCGTTTTCAGCAGGTCCACGTTGGCCTGGTGACGCAGCTCCAGATTGCGTTCAAGTTCTTCGAGGAGTTGCTGCTTTAGGCGCCGCACCATGCGCTGCCTGTCCAAAAGGTAAAACACGAAGAGCAGCGATAACACGCAAAAGCCGACGAACGCGATGCGCAACGTCCATTTGCTCGCCTCGACCGGATGCACGAAGACGAGCGGATACATGAGCACGGCAACGCCGCCCGCGAGAATAAAAACAAACACCGCGGAGAGAATCGACAGGTGGATCTCCCGCCGTTGCAGGTTTTCGAGGTCGGTGCGATTTAGCGCAGCCATCGTTCTATCCGCATGCGTCGGAAACGCCTTCTGACTCCAGGTTGCGCCGCACGTTCCGGCGCCTGATGCCATTTTCGCCTGCCGGGGACTGCCGAGAAAATTTGTCAATGGGGAATGTAGCGAGAATGTTACTCCGCTCAGAGCCTAGAGCCGGGATGCGTCAGCCGAGGAACGGTACATCCTTGTGGGCCGAGCACGGTCGCACACATGCTCTGGACCACGGATCTCCTGCGCCAGCAAATGGGATTGGGCACCAGCGGCGATGAAACTTGAAATCATGCCGAGGGGACTCACATGGGCGATTGGACGAGCGGCAGGCGCCTCGCTCCCTGCCGTTCCATGTAGGGCCGCTTGCGCGGCTCGGCGGGCTACCGGATAATGACGCCAAACTGAGCATTCGATGCAAGAACCGGAGTCATCCCTGGCATGATCTGTTCCCAGTGCCAAACTGAGAATCCTCCCGGCGCAGTCCAATGCAGTCACTGTAGCAGTGTCCTTTCCAGCTCGGACGTCGAGGACACTCTAGTCGGCGAGGAGGATACATCCGCCCGAATGGTTTCCGGGAGGGGCAGGCAAGGACTTGCACCCGGGATGGAACTCGGGACTCGCTATCGCGTGGAAAAACTCCTCGGCCAAGGAGGTATGGGCCAGGTGTACAAGGCCTATGACAAAGAGTTGGGGCGCATCGTTGCTCTGAAGGTTCTTCGACCGGAATTCGCGGCGGACCCAACCGCCAAGGAGCGTTTCAAACAAGAGCTCCTGCTTGCCAGCAAGGTTTCGCAGAAGAACATCCTGCGCATCCACGACCTCGGCGAAGCCGACGGCCTGAAATTCATCTCCATGGCCTTCATTGAAGGGGAGGACCTTCATCAAATCCTCGAGCGCTGCGGGCGACCCCCCGTCGAGCGTGCGGTTTCTATCGCAGGACAGCTCTGCGAGGCGCTGCGAGCCGCCCACGCCGAAGGCGTCGTTCACCGTGACTTGAAGCCGCAAAACATCCTGATCGGCGCCGGCGACCACGTCTATGTATCCGACTTTGGTCTTGCAAAATCCCTTGAGGCCAGCGTGACCGGCATGACCCACCCCGGCACAGTCCTGGGCACGCCGCGCTATATGGCGCCGGAACAAGTGGAAGGCGGGAAAGTTGATCATCGCACCGATCTCTACGCCGTGGGCCTGATTCTCCATGAGATGGTGACCGGCGAGGCGCCCTTCAGCGCCGATTCGGCCATGGGGGAGATGTTCCGCCGCGTCAAAGAGACGCCCAAAGACGCCAGAGTCGCGAATCCCGAGGTGCCGGAATACCTCGCCAAAGTGATCTTGCGATGTCTGGAGAAGGAACCCGATCACCGCTATCAGAGCGCCGAGGAGATTCTTTCTGACCTGCGTTTGGAAAAGGCTTCTTCCGCTGCTCGGTCACTCCGGGTCCCGTTGCCATCGTATGGCCGCAGAAGTTGGTTCATCATGAGCGGACTGGCGGCCGCGGTTGCACTAGCTCTGGGATTGCTTTTCCTGGGGATTCCCGGCCTGCGGGAACGATTGATGCGTGTCGTTGGGGACACAGCAGCCTCTCGCGGCGCAGCGAGTTCCGAGAAGGAAAAATTTGTTGCCATTCTGCCGTTTCGCGTGGTCGGTGAGGACACGTCGCTTGGTTATCTAGCGGACGGTCTGGTAGACGGACTTTCCGCCAAGCTTTTCGCAATGAAGGAGGTGCGACTGGCCTCCACGGCGGCAACGGAAAAGATCGATCCCCGGCAGCCCCAGGAAAAAATCGCGCGAGAACTGGGCATTACTTTACTGATTCGCGGAACCATTCAGGCAGGAGGAGGAAAGATCGATGTTGTCGTGAACCTCGACGACGTTGCGGGTCGCCGCCGCATCCTGTCTCAGGAGTTCTCCGGCGTGCGGCAGGATTTGCTCACCATGGAGGATCAGATCTACAACAAACTTTTGGACGCCCTGGCGCTGAAGCCCGGCGCCGGCGAACTGGCTCACGGCGCACTTCATCCCACGGAAAACGTCGAAGCCTATGACCTCTATCTGCGCGGGCGCAATGCCATTCACGGTGGGTGGAACCCAAAGAACGTCCAAACGGCACTCGAAGATTACGAGCAAGCACTCCAGAAAGATCCCACTTTTGCGCTGGCCTATACCGGTCTGGCTGACGCCTACCTAGCGATGTACTACAACCAGAAGAACGGCGCCTGGACGCAAAGGGCATTGGCAGCGGGGCTGCAAGCCCGCCGCCTGGACGAAAACCTCCCAGAGGCGCACTTCTCACTCGGTGAGATATACCGCGTGACAGGAAAAACTGCCGAGTCCCTCGCGGAGCTCAAGCGCGCGCTCGAGCGCGCGCCCA
Organism: Acidobacteriota bacterium; assembly: GCA_003224195.1. Classification (GTDB taxonomy): domain Bacteria; phylum Acidobacteriota; class Terriglobia; order Acidiferrales; family UBA7541; genus Acidiferrum. The sequence continues at coordinate 19,855 of QHYP01000221.1, forward strand.
ATTCGGATGAAGGCTATCGGCGCCTCGGACAGGCTTATCTCCACAGCGGGCGCAAAGACGAGGCGCTACAGGCCCATCTCAAGGCCATCGAGCTCAACCCTTACTACTGGCTGAACTATTACGCACTCGGCCAGGCGTACAGTCATCTGGGGGACAACGAGAAGGCTCTAAGCGCGTTCCACAAAGTCGTCGAACTCGACCCGGAAAACGCGGCCGGCTACGACAACCTGGGCATCACCTACTTCGCCGAAGGGAAGCTGAATGACTCCATCCCTTTTTTCAAAAAGGCGCTCGAGCTGCGGCCTTTTCCGGATACATACTCCAATCTCGGCGTTGTCCACTTCTATCTAAAGCAATACGGCGAGTCCGCAAAAATGTTTGAAAAGGCGGTCCAACTCAAGCCGACAGACCAGTTGTTCGTCGGCAACCTCGGCGACGCCTATCGCTGGTCCGGACAGAGTGAAAAGGCCAACGACGCTTATGATAAGGCAATCGAACTAGCCTTAAACGCGCTGAAGGTGAATCCACGCGATGCGGCAACCATGGGCTATCTGGCTCTCTATTACGCGAAAAGGGGGAGGCCCGGCGAAGCTATACAGATGATCCATCACGCCCGTGCAATTGACGCGAACAGCGTCGATCTCATGTCTCAAGAGGCTGTGGTTCAAACTTTGGCCGGGCGGCGAGTTGACGCTCTCCGAACGCTGCGCGAGGCCTTGCAGAAGGGTTACGCTCCGGCCGATGCCCGGAACGAACCGGAATTCAACACGCTGCGCGAGCAGCCGGATTTCGATAAGTTGCTTGCCGAATTTAGTAAGAAGGTCAGTTAGACCAGGCTCTACGCATGGATCTTACGCCGCCGCAGATATGCAAGGACTCCGAGACCGGCCAGAAGAAGTGCTAAGCTGCTGGGCTCGGGCACCGTCGCAGCGGCGCTAAAAGTTATCGTGGAATTCCGATTGAAACCGAAGATAATGAAGTTGAATTCCCCCACTCCTTCCACGCCAGTAAAGACGGGGATGTTTCCCCCCGAGAATGTCCAAACTGCGGGATCCTGTCCGAGGCTGGGGGAAGAGCACGCCGAGAAGACTGGCGGTAACAAAATGGCCGCATCTATCGTGCCTCCGGAACCCGTGCTGCACGTGAAGCTGGTATCGGCCGTAACGGGAAAGCTGCTTGCTGGCGTGGACATGCTGACCCCAAGGATCGTGCCGCCCAGCGTGTTTTCCAGGCATTCTGAAGTTCCGGTCCCGGTGGAATTCGTAACGATAGTAATTGTGCTGGTGAACGGAATGCTACCCGTACAACCCTGAGAGCTCATGCCCGGATCCGTCGAGATAGAGTCGGCGCGCGCGCAAGCAGGCAAAAGCGGCAGGAGCGCAAGGAACAGCCATAGTCGTGAAAGCTTCACGGATACACCCCCGAAATGTTCAGGACGTGCACTTTTCCTGCACGGCCCGTGCCGAACCGACCCGTAAGAGAGCCTGCATAACCATTGTAATTTCAACGCGATACGCCTCGTAGCCCGCAACTTCCCCGCTCACAAGCCTGACCCTTGCACACTAAAAGAAAGCTTCTTCATGGAATGGTCACCGCAATCGGCCGTGCCGGCCTCTGGACAAAAAAGGCGGGCCGCCGAAGCAGCCCGCCCGATTTCTGGTGTTGTGGTTCGGCTTACAGAGGCTGGACGTTCGAGGCCTGCAGACCCTTGGGGCCCTTGGTGACTTCGAATTCAACCGCCTGGCCGTCATTCAACGACTTGTAGCCATCAGCCACGATCGCGGAGAAATGGACGAAAACGTCCTCACCGCTCTGGCGCTGGATGAATCCAAAGCCCTTGCTGGCGTTGAACCACTTCACTATTCCTTGTTCTTTCACTTCTTTGTTTCCTTTTTTGATTGAGCTATCTGATGCTGCTTCACGTCTCGGGGCATAAAAAAAGGCCGCAAGTTTGACCTTGCGACCGCTTCACGACTCCAAAGGCGATACAAGAGCAACAAACGCATTAACAGATTACCATGACTCCACGCCGGTGTCTAGCGGTTTTTTGTGTTTTTCATCCTTCACCGCTTCGATAAGCCACGCCGCGCGTACGGCTCAATGAATGACCATTTATAATTAGCGCGTCCTTGCCTGTGAGGTGCCCCATGACGGTTCCCGCCCCGTACCGGCCCCCGGATCTTCATGGCCGGGTCGCTCTCGTCGCCGGAGCCACGCGCGGCACGGGGCGCGGCATCGCGCTGGCGCTCGGCGAGGCGGGCGCGACGGTTTATTGCACGGGGCGCAGCACGCGAACGAGGCGCCGCGCCAAGAGCGGC
>QHYP01000222.1 GCA_003224195.1 Acidobacteriota bacterium
ATGTCCCCATTTGAAGTTAAAACCAGGTATTCGCGCCCAGCTTTCGCCGCGGTCGCTTGATTTCCATGCGGAGGACTCAAACCCGGAAGCGTAGAGTATTCTTGCGTCGCGCGGATCTATGGTGACATCGTAGACGTGGCGATCGCGATCAAGTACTCGCGTCCAAGTCCTCCCTGTAGTCACCGACAGGTAGATGCCACCACCGTCGCCGTGCTCTCCTTTGTCCCTCGCCCACGCCGCGAGATAGAGCCGATCCGGCGCACTCGGGTCAACCGCCAAGCCGTTCGGAGCATTGCTTCCCTCGGGCATCGTCACCCGGCTCCAGTTTTCCGCTCCATCGGTGGACTTGTAAATTGCTCCGTCCCCCTCCGTTCCTATGCTTCCGTCCTCCGAACGGCGCGCCAGCAGCACGTAAAGGATTCCTTTGCTATCTCTTACAATTCTCCAGGCAAATGGTTCTTTCTGGGTGATGCCAACGTTTTTTAGCTTCCAGCTCTTGCCCCCGTCTACGCTCTTGTACACTCCGCGCCCGAAGGCGGCAACGTAGAGCGCCCGTGCCGTGGGCGGACTCGTCGGGTCCAGAAGGATATGCGTCGCCGCGGTTTCTTCCATCCCGTCATTTGACTTTGTCCAGGACTTTCCCCCGTCATCACTGCGGCATACCCCACCCTGATAACTCCCAATTCCCTCCCTTCTCCACATCTTCGGTCGCGGTAAATCATGGGTCCAGCTGTTCACGCTCCAAGCCCGCCCTCTCACCTCGGGGTCAAATACAATCCAGTACGTTGTGTTCATCCATTCCTTCGGCACGCCGCGGGTTGAACTGATCCAGGACTGCCCGCCATCTTCGCTGCGGAAAAGACCAATGTCCGTCGTGGTGATAAACTGCCGGTTCTGATCAAAGGGATCAAAGTGGTAGCCGTAGGCGTTCGTTACATCAAGGCCTGTCGAGACCCATCCGTTTTCACCGGACTTTCTTGAGTAAACTGCGACCCAACTCGCGCCTCCATCCGTTGTGCGCATTGTTCTTCCCAGATCCGTCCCGTAACTTATGTTGGCGTCCTGCTCCGCCACGGCAAGCGCCAAGGGATTTTCTCCCCAATCCGATCCAAATCTTTCGGTGATCCATGCGTCGTGGATATTTGTAGCAGCCTTACCAGCAGGATTGCTGTCCTCCTTCCAAACCGGCTGCCAATTGCGTCCCGCATCCGTGGTCTTGGCGACCCCTAGCCATTTGATTCCACCTACTTCCAGATCTCTGTACGAGACATAGGCCGTATCCGGATTCTGCAAGCTGGTTGCGATCGCTCGCATTTTCCCACCACCTTGGTCCAGGCTGGCCTTTCTCCACGTAGTTCCTTCGTCATCCGAAGCAAACGCAGATTCGTCCCCGATAACATATAGGAGCGGCTTGCCATCCTTCTTGAATCCTGCAGAAATATCTGTGAAAGTCTTTGCGGAGGGGACGGATAGCTTCCGCATGCCCGACGAGGTTTTCTCTTCGATGAAGTATGAACCCGCAAGGAGAAGCATCCGAGCATCGGCGGGCGAATGAGGATTGACCCACAGCTTGTCCGCCAGTCCCGGTAGCTCCCCCTCTCTTACCCAATTCTGTCCACCATCACGCGAGCTAAAGAGCGCAAACATCCCTTTTTTCCTGTCGCCCGCGGCAACACGAAATACGTTGGAATCGGATGGATCGATGGCCATTGCCGTGATGTCGCCCAGGGGATTCGGTTCCGCAATTAGATATTCGTCCGAGTGATCCGAACTCATTTTGATGCTCTTCACGGAAGACGGCTTTGGATAAATCAGGCTCCAAGACTGGCCCTCGTCTTGACTGCGCCACAATCCATTAGATTGCGCATAAATTACCTTCCGATCCAGCGGATCGAATACAAAGAACTGGACCACTCCGCGTAGGTTGAACATGCGCCAAGACTTGCCGGCATCATGGGTGATATAAGACCCGGTCATGTCGCAGCTAACCAGGACGATGTTGGGGTCGTGAGGACTGATGGTTGGATGGAACATTGCCCCGCCACCGCCGGGCCCAATGATCTTGAAATCACCTGGGCGGGAGTCACCAGCGTTAGTCATCAGCAGCGCGGCAACGGCAAATCGAAGAAGAAAAAAGATCATCTATTTCTTTTCTTTACTTTCGTTCCTGTTGTTTCGCTTTCTTTTTGGCAGAAAGTTCTTGCTTTGTCAATCTCTTTGAAGGACGGCTAGATCTTGACTCGCAAGAGCCGGGCAGCATTTTCATGATAGACCTTCTTGAGTATTCCGTCGGGTAACCCAAGACCGTAAATGCGCCAACGTCCCTGCGGAGGCACCGGTGCAGGGGCGTAATCGAAATATTCGTCTTCGGCTTCAAGAAAGCGGTAATAAATCTCGTAAAGTTCATCAACGAAAACTTGTTGAGGGGTGTCCGTTCCATGGGGGACGGCATCCGTTCCAAAAAGAATTCGATCCTGATATTTCTCGAAAAACTTTCTGGCCATGCGCGGCTGGCGTCCCAGCTCCCCAATCCTCGCGCCAAGTTCGACGTACATATTGGGTAAACGCTCCATGCAGTCACCGACGTAAGGAAGATTTTCAGCGTCATTGCCCACATGGAGCACAATGAACTGTGTCTTGGGGTGGCGGACCAGAACGCGGTTGCGAGCCTCCAACAGTTCCCTGTTACTGGGAAAATCGCCACCGTAGAAGGACCAATCTGAATGGTTATTCAACTCCTCGAAGCGTTCATTGAAACGATCGATCGGAAAGAAGAATGCCTCGGGATCTGAAACGTGAATCGCGACCGGCATGCCCAGCGATCCGCATGCTTCCCACATTGCATCGAAACGTGGATCGTCGATTTTAACCAATGGCCCCTTCGAGACTCCCTCACGCAAATAGAGACCCAGTATCTTCAGAATTTTGAGTCCGCGCGCGCCTGCTTGGTGTGCGCGAACAATCTCGTCGGCTTGAAATTTGCTGTACGCTGGCTGATTCGTGCGCTCCCACCACGGCTCCGTGAAGACTACGAACCTTTCCGGATAGGGCCGTTGAAACTTTCGAATCGTTTCCTCTAGTCCTTTGCCGACTCCGCCGGTCAGGTTGACCATCACACGGATGTTCTTTCGGTCCATCAGTGGCAGCAACGCGTCCGCCGACGCCAAATACTTCATCTCTTCGCCTATCCCGACTCCATTCTCTGTCCTGGCAGCAAAAGAGAGATGCGTATGAATGTCTATGACCGGATAACGCGAGCGGGACACCTTCGTCTCCGGAACGTGTAACATGCTGCGCGGTTGGAAGTCTGCGAGTTGCAACGGCTTTCCCACACCCTCCGGCGTGACCGGCGACGCTATCGAGGCCCTAGGTAATCTGCTCGCAACGAAAAACATCCCCATGCTTTCCAACCAGCTTCTTCGGCCTATCCCACTCATGGATCCTCCAGTCTCATTCGATCGCGCCGCTATGGATTTCCTTTCTTCGTTTGACTTCTTCTATATCGTTTACTTTCGCTTGTCAAAGTGGGATAAATCTCCGGGTTCTGCTTTCTACTAAAGCAAATGGAAATGTGCACGGCGCACGCCGCTTTTGAGCAGATCGAATCGACCTAGGCCCGAGGAAATAATTCATGGCACTTTGGAAAATAGGAGTTTTGAGTGGTGCTCTCACCGCGGTTGCATTCACTTTGCTTCCCTTTTCGGGTTTGGGCCAGATCGGTACCAGACCGCAACAATCGTATGCGAGCGGCATGCAACTCCAGGCAAAACGTTTCCCCATGGATTTCTTGCCGGATGGCGATTCTTCTAAGCCTTCATGGAAGCACGCCACGTCAGTGGGATTTGACACCGGCGCCTCGGGCAATTCCCACTATCCGGAGATTTCGACTCGTGTCGCATCCGTTTGGACCGAAAGGCATATCTACTTTTACTTTTGGTGTCGGTACGACTCGCTAAATGTCTATCAAGGAGAGGACCCGAAGGCAGAGCGATGGCAGCTTTGGGATCGCGACGTTGCCGAGGTTTTCCTGAACCCTCAGCCCGAGCGAGTGAATCACTACTATGAGTTCGAGGTGGCCCCCAATAATCAGTGGATAGATCTCGAAATCGATAAGACCAAAAACCCTTTTAATGATGCCTCTTGGAATTCGGGCTTCGACCACGCCACCCACATCGACACCAAGAATCATGTGTGGACCGCGGAAATGCGCATACCGATCTCGTCAATGAATGTCCACGCGATACAGCCGGGCGCGGAATGGCGGGCGAATTTCTTTCGAGCAGCAGGAGAAGGCGGTGACGATCGCCGTAAATTTCTTGCGTGGAGCATCATTCCAGAAGGAAAAACTTTTCACGTGCCAACTCGATTCGGTATATTGCGCCTCGTGAATTAGTTGAGACCTTCCGAGAATCGCTGTTGGCACTCGGACTTGCGACGCCGAACAAATCACCCCGCCTAATGAACATAGGCTCCCGAGGGCAGTAGATATTGTATTGGCCAGGTCTCCCTTTTCTGTTCCACGATTTCAGACCATTTCAAGACCTGCGCGTCTGGGCGGGGCAATAGCTCGACGCCGGGCAGCGTCTCCGCAATGGCGCTAGCGAGCGTGTATCCATCACCCGGCGCGGTTACAGCCTCTACTTTCGCACCCAGCTTCTCGCGAGCGAATCGACCGGCGATTTCTGAGTCCTCAATCAATTGCAGAAAATACGGCCTGCCGGTCAAGAGAGAGTTGTAGACATGATTTGCCAGCACGCTTGAAATGGAATTGACATAGGCATGATCAAAATCCAACGCACCCAGCGTCGGGTCATCGGGGGAAACCGCCATATACGGCATTCGAGTTTCGCCGAGGCCGCGGAAATCTAATGAAACAACGTCGTACCCCGTTTCCACATATTTCTTGATTTCAGGCCAGTCTGCCGCGGTCGCCTTTCCGCGTTCACTGAACCACAAGAGGACTGTTCGTTTATCAGCTACGGTTTTATGAATGTACAGCAGCGGCATTTCAAGCAGTTTGCTATGTCGCAGCATATAGCGGTCAATCGACATGCCGCCTGATCTCCAACTACCCGCGGCTTCCCAAGTAATTTGCTCTCGCGCGGCCGGGACGCCAATATATTCGCTCACATGCCAATCTTTCACGCCGCTGTAACTGCCATCGTAATATGCCTTCGCGAGGCTGCGTCTCGGTCCGACCTTGTGCTCATCAAAATACTCTTTGATTAACAACATCAAGGATTTTGCGTCGCTGAACTCGAGAACGACCTGGCCCGTTCCAGTGCATTGCAAGGATTTGCTCGCAAGCTCCTCTACTGCTGGAAGTCCATGCCCAACCGGCATTTGATTGAAATGGTCGAGAAAGTCGAGGGCGGCTTCCTGATTCTCCGGTGAGAATTGATGCGGGTGATAGCCTTCGACCAGCGCAATTCGGTCTCCGTGGCCGAAACGCTCGTACAGTCTTCGCACTTCGCGGACGGTCTTGCGCGTGCCTTCAATGGGGAAAAAATCGAGTACCGCCGCAGCCACCAATACGGGCCGCGGATACATCAGCAGCAGCAATCCGGGATGGTCCACACCGTTTGAAATCATGCCAAGCAAATCCTGCTCGGGATCGCTGTCGGGATCGGCAAATATACGGTTATAAACCCTCATTGGCAGTGCGCTGATATAGCACGAAGGCACAGCCACTTTGATGCGCTCATCGAGGGCGGCAATCAAAGTGGCCTGAAAGCCGCCGCCGCTCGTACCGGTGATGCTGACTCTCTGGCCATCAACCTCAGGGCGGGTGAGCAGATAATCGACTGCGCGAATCCCATCCCATATTTCCCATCTGGCGAGATTCGCTCCGGCCAAATAGGCCAGATTCCCCATAACCGCGTGTTCACCACAGATCAGGTTATATCGGCTCTTGCCTGTTGTCGCATCCCAGAACTGGCTCCGTTCACCCTGCCCAACGGGGTCCCAGGAGATCACGACGTACCCTCGTCCCGCCAATCGTTGACTCAATGCCTGATAGTGGAATTTCCCATCCGATGCGTGCCCCGCAGGCACCAGCACCGCGGGATGCTTCTTGGAGTGATCATCCGGCACGTAAACGAGCGCAGTTACATAGACGCCCGGCAAACTCTGGAAGATTAGCTTCTCAATAGTGAACCCATCCATCTGAATCCGGCCTGTAACTCGCGGACGCAGATCCGTTTTTACTTCCGGCAAGCCGCCGATCATTTGTAAGAGCTTTTGCCGCAGTTCGTCCTGCGTCTTCAGCAATTCTCGCTCGTTATGAATGGCGTCCCAGGCTTTTAATCGGTCGTTGTCTTCGATCCACGCTTGATCCGCCTGGTATTGCAAGAAGGGTGTTATTCGCGGCCCCGGCGGCAAAGGCTGTTCACGGACATGGAAAGCTTGCGGTGGCGGTGGATCGTCCGCGGCTAGCGCGCACAAAGCAATCGTTCCAGCCAGCAAAGCCATGATGCATGACCGCATCATCTTTCCTCGTTGCAGCCCTCTCGTGTACTCGACTCGTCGTCCACTTCCCCGACCGCACCAAAGCGCGAAATACCTCACTGCGTTTTTACCGTGAGCGATCCCATGCCGTACCAGCCGTCGTCTCGCCGGCCCTCAATGGCCAAGCGGATCGCAGGCCGCTCCGTCCTCGGATCCAGCATCGCAACGCGGAAATCGTAAGCACCTTCGGCCAGATTTTCCGGAACATACAACGTGCCATCGAATACCGCGTCCCCGGGAAGCCATTTCCGGAGGTCCACTGGAATTCGAACGATGGTCGCCGTGGTGGAAGATCGCAGTTCTACGGCCAAGGAGAAATCTCTGTAAGTGGGAGCGACTCCCGCGTTCAGCCACCACATGTGAATCGGAATCATCGAGCCGGCGTGAACCGTCTTCGGATATTCCAGGCGTCGCAAAATAAAACGGTACCCCATCCTCTTCTGAAAGCTCTCGAATTGACTTTTCCATTCGGACGGAATCGGTGCGGACTTTATGTTCACGGAGCTCACATGCCAGCGCAGTGCTTGATCGAGAATGTAGTCGAGGTCGTAGCCCCTCTCCTTCCAACCCGCCACCGTAAAACAAACTTCCAGTGAGACTGGCTTGCGCTGCCAGACGTCCTGAATCCCCGCTCGCACCACCTGTTGCGGATAAACCTCGAGCATTTCCGCCGGGAAGTATTGGTCGTTGGAGTTCTTGCGCATATCTCCGAGACAGTCCAGCCTCCACCCGGCGCCGTGTTGCGTGCCATAAGTGAGCGCCTCCTGCTCATCAAAGTTCATCAGCAACGGCGTGCGCTGAAACGCATCGATCCAAATATCAATGAGTTCTTTCTGATAGGCAAATGCCGGCATGTACGGGCTCCAACCCTCTCCCCAATAGCCCACTGACGAAATATCTACGC
>QHYP01000223.1:0-3056 GCA_003224195.1 Acidobacteriota bacterium
AGTCCACTCTCCTGAAGAATGTTTTTCCGTGACCTGAGCGGATTCTGACTGGAAAAACACCTGGGAGCCAGGAAAGTTTCACCGGGGCGTCACCTTCTCCCTATTGACCCTTTAGCGCAAGCGGAGATTCAAATAATTACTTATTTTTCATAGACTTACGGACGGCGTCCAGAACGCCGTTGATGAATGGCGCCGCATCCTCCGAAGAGAATTTCTTTGCCAATTCCACCGCTTCGTTCAGCACCACCTTGGGAGGCGTTTCCCCGTCCCGCATCTCGTAGACACCCAGCCGTAGAATGGCGCGATCGATGGAGGAAAGGCGTTCAATCCGCCAGTTCTCCGAGTGCCGGGCAATCAATTCATCAAGAACGGCGGCCTCGGCGGCTGCACCGGCGAATAACTTGCTGGCGAATTGCCGCGTATTCAGCGCAGCCCGTGCCCCGCGCCAGAACTTATCTTCAAGCTTGGCCGGCTCCTGCGGGCTCAGGTCCCACTGAAACAGCATCTGCAACGCAAACTCGCGCGCCTTGTGGCGGAGCGACATGCTAACGCCGCCGAGGCTTACCAGCAAGGGCGGTCTTGGCCGGGGAGTCAGCCAGTTTGCGGGAAAGACGCGCCATCTCGACGGCAGCAAGCCCAGCGTCAAAGCCTTGGTTCCCGCCCTTCAAGCCCGCGCGTTCGATGGCTTGCTCGAGTGTGTCGCACGTCAGCACGCAGAAAACAATCGGCACGCCGGTATCCATTTGCGCGAGCTGCAAGCCTCGCGCCGTCTCCGAACATACATAATCATAGTGAGCGGTCTCTCCGCGCAGGATGCAGCCGATGGCAATGAGCGAATCGTAGCGGCCCGTGGCGGCGAGCTTCTTTGAGGCAAGCGGCAACTCAAAAGAGCCGGGCACGCGCACAACTTCGACCGCTTCCGAAGACGCCCCCGCCTGCTCGAGCGCTTCGAGCGCCGCCCGCAGCAGCCGATCCGTGATGAAGCTATTGAATCGGCTCACGACGATGCCGAAGCGCAGGCCCGTGGCAGTCAGCTCGCCGCGGATCGTCCCCGGTTGGAGTTTTTCCGTCATTGTCGCTTCGCCGCAGCTCGTCGCCCTTTTCTGAATTTCTTTCCTATGTTCTTCCCGAAATTCGCGGCGCTTCTTTCGCTTATCCTTTATTTCCTTTACTTGCTCTACTTCCCCTTGAATTGCGCTGCCCGCTTCTCCAAAAAGGCCTTCGTGCCTTCGCGCATATCCTCCGTCGCGCACGCCACACCGAACAGCGTAGCCTCCAGGAACAAGCCCTCTTCCAACGGCATTTCCACGCCTCGTTCAATCGCTTCCATGGTGAATTTCACCGCCAGCGGCCCGTTGGCGATAATTTTCTTCGCCATCGCTTCCGCGGCAGGGAGCAGTTCCGCCGGCTCATACACGTGATTGACCAGGCCGATGCGCTGCGCTTCCTCCGCGGTGATCATTTCTCCGGTTAAGCAAATCTCGTGCGCCACGCCCTTCCCACACAGCCGCACCAGCCTCTGTGAGCCGCCGTAGCCGGGGATGATTCCCAGCTTCACCTCGGGTTGGCCGAGCTTTGCATTCTTGCTGGCTAGGCGAATCGAGCAGGCCAGCGCAAGTTCGCAGCCTCCTCCCAGCGCAAAACCATTGATCGCGCAGATCGAAGGCTTCCCCATCGTTTCGAGCAGCCGCAGGACTCCCTGCCCGAAAATCGAAGTCTCTTTCCCTTCGACCGGATTATTGCGCGCGAGCTCGTTGATGTCCGCGCCGGCGACGAAGGCCTTTTCCCCTGCGCCCGTGAGGATGAGCACGCGCACAACTTCGACCGCTTCCGAAGACGCCCCCGCCTGCTCGAGCGCTTCGAGCGCCGCCCGCAGCAGCCGATCCGTGATGAAGCTATTGAATCGGCTCACGACGATGCCGAAGCGCAGGCCCGTGGCAGTCAGCTCGCCGCGGATCGTCCCCGGTTGGAGTTTTTCCGTCATTGTCGCTTCGCCGCAGCTCGTAGAATGCTGCGCCCCTGCACAACAAACTAGAAAATTACCGGCTTCGGCTTCTGCGGATCGGAATAATCGTAGAAGCCGCGGCCCGCTTTGCGGCCGTTCCAGCCTGCCAGCACCATGCGCTTCAAGAGCGCCGGCGGCGCGAACCGCTTCTCCCGAAACTCGTCAAACATAATGTTCGCAATGTAATACGTCGTATCGAGCCCGACGAAATCTAGGAGCGTGAACGGCCCCATCGGGTAGCCGCAGCCGAGCTTCATCGAGTTGTCGATGTCTTCGGTCGAGCCCACACCCTCCTCGAGCGCCCGGATAGCGTCGAGCAGGTACGGCACAAGCAGCCGGTTGACGATGAACCCTGGCTTGTCGCTCGCGCGAACCGGCGTCTTGCCCAGTTTCGCCCCGAACGCAACCATCTCCTCATACACGGCCGGATCGGTCGCGATCGTCTTCGCTACCTCGACGAGCTTCATCACCGGCACGGGATTGAAGAAGTGCAGCCCCACGAAACGGTCGGGCCGCTTCGTCGCCGTAGCCAATTCCGTAATCGTGAGCGAGGACGTGTTGCTGGCAAAGATCGTGGCCTTTGGGCAGAGCGCGTCCAGCGCGGCGAAGAGCTCGCGCTTCGTCCCTAACTGCTCAATGATGGCTTCGATGATGACATTGCAATCTTTCAAGTCGCCGAGGCTCGTCGTGCCCTTCAGCCGCCCGCGGATCTCGGACTTGGCCGCTTCGGTGATCGCACCCTTCTCGACCATCCGTGTCAGATTTTTCTCAATCCCTTTCAGCCCCTTTTCCACCAGCTCCATGCTCACTTCGCGCACGACGGTCGGAAACCCTGCCTGCGCGCACACTTGCGCAATGCCCGAGCCCATGAGACCACACCCAATCACTCCAACTTTCTGAATCGGCATGGTATCTCCCGTGCGTCAGCAGCCGGAGAGGACCGGCCGCAGGCCCAAAAGTGTAGCAGAAACGCACTCGAGCTGGTGTTTTGGGGTTAGCTGCACAGCGCTTCGAGGATCATGGCGATGCCCTGGCCGCCACCGATACAGGC
>QHYP01000223.1:3084-10117 GCA_003224195.1 Acidobacteriota bacterium
TTCCCGTCGCGCCGAGCGGATGGCCGAGTGCAATGGCGCCGCCATTGACGTTAGTTTTGTCGCGGTTGAGGCCCAGCGCCTTCTCCACGGCCAGATACTGAGCCGCGAACGCTTCATTCACTTCCACGCGGTCCATCCGGTCCAGCGCCAGACCTGCGGCCTTCAGCGCCTGTTGCGAAGCGGGCACCGGCCCGATGCCCATAATGCTCGGGTCCACGCCCGTCGCTGCCCAGGACACAATGCGTCCGATCAGCTTCAGCCCGCGCTCCTTCGCCGTCTTCTCGCGCGTGACGACCACGGCTGCCGCGCCGTCCACGATCCCGCTTGCGTTCCCTGCGGTAACGATACCGTCTCTCTTGAACGACGGCGGCAGCTTTTCCAGAATTTCCATCGTCGTGTCTGGACGCCGGTGGTCGTCCTCGCTCACAAGAATGCTCTTCTTCCCCTGCTTCACTTCCACGGGAACGATTTCTTCCTTCATTCGGCAAGATTTGTACGCCGCCTCTGCCGCCTGCTGGCTCCGCAACGCATAGGCATCCGCGTTGCGCCGCGTGATGGCATACTGCTCTGCGAGATTTTCCGCCGTGAGAGCCATGGGCAGGCCGCAGTAGGAATCCGTCAGCCCCGCCATCAACGAATCTTCCAGCGCACCTTCACCGAGCCGGAAGCCCGTCCGCGCCCCGCGGATTACGTGCGGCGCCTGTGTCATGTTTTCCATGCCGCCGGCGAGAATCAGACTGCACTCGCCCAGCAGCAGCCGCTGCGCAGCCTGCGCGATGGCTTCGATTCCTGAACCACACAGGCGGTTCACCGTGACGGCAGGAGTTTCCGTCTTCAGACCTGCCTTGAGTCCAACGTGCCGCGCCCCATAGATTGCGTCAGCGCTTGTTTGCATTACGTTGCCGATGATGACGTGATCGAATTCCGCAGCGTCCGCGCCGGAACGCCGGATCGCTTCTTTTGCGGCGTGGGCGCAGAGATCAATCGCGGAAACGTCTTTGAACGCGCCCGTGCAACGCGTCATCGGCGTGCGCGCCCCGGCCACAATCACTACATCGGTTGGAAACATGGAATTCTCTCCCGAAAATGGGCGTCAGATTTTCGGCGTTTCGAGCGTAATAACAGCGTTGCCTCCACGCCTGCGTGCTTCCTCGAGCGACATTTCCGCGCGGTTCATCAGGTCGGTGACTATGTCCTCACAATCGTAATCGGGTCGGGCCACGGCTTCCACAATTCCGGCGCTCACCGTCAGGGGCCCGCCATCCCACGGAGGCCGCACGGTGGCTGCCATGCGCCGCAACTTGTCCGTCAGGTTCCGCGCGCCCGCCATGGCCGTATCAGGCAAGACAAATGCAAGCGACCATGCCGTGTACTTTACCGCTACGTCGCTCTGCCGCACGATCGGTTGAAGCGAGCGCGCCAATTGCTCGAGATACCGCTCGAGTGGCGATTCTCCCTGCTGACGGATCAACTCTCCGCCGCGGTCAATCTGCAAAATGGCGAGCGAAAGCGGCGTGCCCTGCGAGCGCGCGCGGTCGGCCTCCGCCAGAAGGCAGCTCATGTACGAAGTGCGGCTGAGGAGCCCCGTGCGCACGTCGGAAACGCCCATGCGGCGCACGAGCGAACGCAGGCGCGTGTGACTGACGCTCATCAACATCTGATCGCCCACGGCTTGCAGGAAATATGTTTCGTTGGGCTTCCACGCGTACGCTTTGGCGTGCGCGACAATCAGCATCCCCGCCGGCGTCTGCGCCTCTTTGTCCGTGAGAACAACCCCCATCGCCGTAGCCATCCCAAATTCGCCGAGGAGCGGATTCTTGGCAGCGGACATAATCAGCCCGCCTAGCGAATCCGGCGTGACTTTTTCCATCTGCGCCACCAGCGCAACCACCTGTGCTCCCGGGGTTGGCTTGATGCTTTGCGCGCAGAATTCCGCCGCCATCTCGGGTGAACGACCGGGTGCGCCTACAATCGCCAGGGCGCGGTCCACCTGGAGATAGCTCCCTGCTTCATTGACGGCCGTCGAAAGCATGGCCCGCGGCGTTTGCTGGCGGTAGATTTTCTGGGTGATCTCGGAAATTTTCGTCAAGTCGCGCAGAGTCTCGGCGGTATACACGCCGGTCTTGCCCGTGATAGCAGCTGGCTGCGTTTCCACAGGAGCCGCCGGCACTGCGGGCACCTGCGGTGGCGCTGGCTTAGGCTTGGCACCGGCCGGCCACCAGTTTGCGATTTCATAGAGGTTGTGAAGCCGGGCGTTGTGCTCCTCTTCGCCGGGAAACGTTGCGGCGATCTTCTGCAAGCGCTCGACTGCTTTGCTATGCAGCGAGTATTGCAAGAAGATCTCCGTTTGCACGATCAGATCCTCCAACGCCTGCTGCTTGCGGCCCTCGTCGCTCACGGCCGCGCTAGCGGGAGCGGACGGATTGACGGGGCCGGGCGCTGACGCGGGCGCGGTGCTCCCGCCGGAGCGCGTCAAGCGTGCGCCCAGCGATTGCAGTGCCGCCTGATCGATGTGTCCTCGAAGCTTCTCCAAACGTTCCTGGTTGCGGTGGTCGTAGGGATCGATGTCCAGCAGGCGCTCAAAAGTTTCCCGCGCCTTCTGAAAATTCTCGGTGACAAAGTGGCGGTCAAACAGCCGGAGCAGAATCTCAAAATACTTCGATTCCCGGTTGAGCTCGTTATACATCGTCGCCCAAAATTCCAGCACCGCGATTGACTGCGTGCCCTTTTCGGCTACGCGATCAAGTTCGGCGGCAAACTCATCTTGCCGCTGATCAGCGAACATCCGCCGCTTGATGGTCACGAAGAGCTCGATGGCCTTTGCATCCTGGCCCGCGCGCGAGTAGCGTTCCGCCAGGTCAAACAGCTTGGCAGCACCGGCGTTCTTTTCGCGCAGCAAACGCTCCAGGACGCCACGGGCGCGGTCGAGCTGCCCCGAATGAGTCAACGCTTCGCCAAATGTTTCCAGAAAAGCGGCGTCGCTTTCTGCGGCCGCGAACGGTTCGAGCAGCGCCGCCGCTCCGGCGGCTTCGTTGGTCCGGAGCTTCGCCGCCGCGTACAGAAGAGCGACGCTGCGCTCAGCCGGCGCCAGTCGATGCGCGCGGCCGAAGAATTTCAGCGCATCGGCTTGACTGCCAGCGGCAGAGGCGAGTTGCCCCGCCCGCAAGAATGCGCGCGCCGCCAGCGCGTTCTTACCGATGCTCGAGGCAGCTTCCGCCAGACGGAGTTGCCGCGCAACGTTCTCCGGATCGAGGTGCGCGCAGCGTTCGTAACAAAACAGCGCGTCCTCCGGGCGATTCAAGACTATGAATTGATCGGCGGCCCTCGCGTACTGTTCGACGGCCTCTTCCGGCCGGTTCTGCTTTTGCAGAAGAAAACCATAGCGCGCAATGCGCTCCGGTGGCTGTTGCTGTTGGGACGACGCGGTCTTCAGAAAACGATTGTAGATGGCGAGCGCTTTGGTCTCGTCGCGAGGCTCAACGAGCAAATCAAAGAGCGTCCCGTAATACACGGCGGCGCGTTCGGGTTGGCCGAGCCGGGCGTACAAATCGCCGAGGGCCTGCGTTGCTTCCTGATGGTTCGGGGCTTCGTCCAGAACGGCCAGATAGGCTTCGATGGCGTCCCCGATGCGGTTCTTTTCGAGGAAGCGTTTGGCGCGGTCCAAATGCTTGGTGACGTCGGCGGCCATCTGATTGGATTGCCTCGGTCGGCTCCGCGCCTTGCGGAGCAGACGCGATGCCCATACGGTGCGCTGAGAGGAGCGCGAACGGGCCTTCTTAACTATATACCGCGCGCCGAGCGCCGGCCAATCCACTGCGTAGGATAGATGCGGAATCGAGCAAGGAGACGCCGGGACGCGGGCGGTGTCCATCCTCGGCGACACGGACCTCGGCTGACGTGCGAACTAGATTTATGGCACACTGAAAAATTACGCGGCTAGCTCTTGCGAGACGAGGGGCAGCGGATGAGCGAGTCGGCCCGCCCCGGTACCGGGCGGCTCGGCGCAAGAGTGTTTGGCCGGAAGAACGATTTCGATGGACCCACGTTTCGTACGCAACTTCTGCATCATCGCGCACATCGACCACGGGAAGTCCACGCTGGCCGACCGCCTGCTGGAGATGACCGGTGCGCTCAGCCAGCGCGAAATGCACGACCAAGTGCTCGACTCGATGGAACTGGAGCGCGAACGCGGCATCACGATCAAAGCCAAGAGCATCCGCCTCCACTACAAAGCGAAGGACCGCAACACGTATCAGTTGAATCTGATAGACACGCCCGGGCACGTGGATTTTTCCTATGAAGTTTCCCGCGCCCTCTCCGCCTGCGAAGGCGCGCTGCTGGTTGTGGACGCGAGTCAGGGTGTTGAGGCGCAGACCGTTGCGAACGCTTTCCTCGCCGCGGGTCACAACCTGAAAATTCTGCCGGTGATCAATAAAATCGACCTGCCGGCTGCTCAGCCGGACTTTGTGAAAGCGCAGATTGAAAATGTGTTGGCGATTCCGGCGGCTGACGCGCTTCTGATCAGCGCCAAAAGCGGCCTCGGCGTCGAGGATGTTTTGGAAGCAATTGTCCATCGCGTTCCGCCACCCGTGGGCGCCGCCGAAAATCCGCTCCAAGCTTTGATTTTCGATTCGTGGTTCGATCCTTACCGCGGCGCGGTCGTTCTCGTTCGCGTAAAAGAGGGGGGCATCCAGAAGCACATGAAGATCCGGCTCGGCTCGAACAACGAAGTGTACGAAGTCGAGGAGCTCGGCACACTTACGCCAAAACCCGTCGTGCTTGAAGAGCTCGAGGCCGGTGATGTGGGCTTCGTCGTCGCCAACATCAAGCGCGTCGCCGACGCGCGCGTTGGCGACACGCTGATCGAAGCCGACCGCCCCGCGCCGCCACTGCCGGGATTTGAAGCCATCAAGCCGATGGTCTTTGCCGGGCTCTACCCGGTGCTCGCCGACGAATACGAGCCGCTGCGCGACGCGCTAGGCAAATTACAGCTCAACGACGCAGCCTTTTTCTATGAGCCCGAAAACTCCGTGGCGCTCGGCTTCGGTTTTCGCTGCGGCTTTCTCGGCCTGCTGCACATGGAAATCGTGCAGGAGCGGCTGGAACGCGAGTTTGGCCTCAACCTTATCACCACGGCGCCGAGCGTGCGATACCGCATCACGCGCGTGAACGGCGAAGTTCTTGAAGTCGACAGCCCGGCGAAGTTTCCGAACCCGGGCGACATCGAAAAAATCGAGGAGCCGATCATCACGGCGATGATCATCACCAACGACGAGTCGGTCGGCGCGATTCTGCAGCTCTGCCAGGAAAAACGCGGCGTACAGAAAAATTTCGAGTATTTGTCGCCGACACGCGTCATGCTCACCTACAATCTGCCGCTGAATGAAATCGTGCTCGATTTCTACGACCGATTGAAGACCGTTTCGCGAGGTTACGCCTCGCTCGACTATCACCTCGCTGGATACAAGGAATCGGACCTGATCAAGCTCGACGTGCTCGTGGGCGGCGAGCCGGTGGATGCGCTCGCTCTGACTTGCCACCGGGAGACAGCCTACGAGCGCGGCCGTGAACTCGTCACGCGCCTGCGAAAACTGATTCCGCGGCAGATGTTCGAGGTGCCCATTCAAGCCGCCATCGGGAGCCGCGTCATCGCGCGTGAGACCGTTGCGGCCCTGCGCAAGAACGTTCTCGCCAAGTGCTACGGCGGCGATATCACGCGCAAACGCAAACTCCTCGAAAAGCAAAAGGAAGGCAAGAAGCGCATGAAGCGCGTCGGGCAGGTGGATATTCCCCAGGAAGCGTTCCTCGCCGTCCTGAAAGTCGCTTCCTCCGCGAAGGAAGACTGAATCCGACGTCGCGAGAGCAGTTTTCGGATCAGACTTCCTTTTTCTTCACCTCCGTGGTGAGGCGGCCGCGGGCCAGCTGAATGGCGACGGAATCGCCCAGGGCAACTTGGTCCGCGGAGCGGAGAAGGTTGCCGGCGGCGTCGGTGGCGACGGCGTAACCGCGCTCGAGGACGCGGAGCGGGCCGCGCTCTTCCAGTTGCAGCCGCAGCCGGTCGAGTCGCTCGCGTTTTCGCCGCAGCATCCTCTCGGCGCGGACACCCAGGTCGGCGCCACGGCGTTCGAGCCGCAGGCGAAACGCAGCAATCTTTGCGCGAAAGTCAAAAGAGACAATGCGCACATGCGCGGCCGTGAATCGTTTGCGGGCCTGCTCGAGCCGCGCACGAAGGCCCAGCGCCAGGCGCGAGGTCATTTCATCGGCGCGCTGTCGCTGCTGCCGCAGGAGGTCGAGCGGCCGGCGAAAACCGCGTCGCGCCGCAAGCTCATGTACGCGCCGGCTCAGCACCAAAATGCGATAACGAACCTGCTTCTCGATCGTTTCCAGCAGGTCGGCGATGTGTTTGTCGAATTCGCGGCGCGTCTGGACGACGAGTTCCGCGGCGGCGGAAGGCGTCGAGGCGCGCACGTCGGCAACGAAATCGGCGATTGTGAAGTCCGTTTCGTGGCCGACGCCGGAAATTAGCGGGATGGCAGAATCGGCGATGGCGCGCGCGACAATCTCCTCGTTGAAAGCCCAGAGATCTTCGAGCGAGCCGCCGCCCCGCGCGAGAATCAAAACGTCCACAAGTTTTTTCCGGTTGAAAAAGCGCAGCGCCTCGACGATTTCCGCAGCGGCGCCTTCACCCTGCACGCGGACGGGATACAGGGTCAGATGGACATTGGGGAAGCGCCGAAGAAGGATGCGCACGACATCACGCACGGCCGCGCCGCGCGGCGAAGTGATCAGTCCGATACGCCGAGGCAGAAGCGGCAGTGGCTTTTTCCGCCTGGAATCGAAGAGCCCCTCAGTTTCGAGGCGCTTTTTCAATTGCTCGAAGGCGAGCTGAAGGGCGCCGAGGCCAACCGGCTCGATGGTCTCGACGTAGATTTGATATTCGCCGCGGGCTTCGTAAACGCTCAGCGAACCGCGTACGGTGACCTGTAAGCCGCCCTCGGGACGGAATTTGAGCAGGCGAAGCTGCTGCTTGAAG
>QHYP01000224.1 GCA_003224195.1 Acidobacteriota bacterium
CCCGATCCTATGGATCGATCCAGTAGCACAGCCACTCATGGCTGTGCTCGGTCGATCGGTCAGCTCAAAACAATTGTCATCCCGAGCGTAGCCGAGGGACCTGCTTTTCGCTCTTTCGCTGTTGACGTTCAACTATCGACTGTCGACCGCATGTCCGCCCGTCTCCAACTCGTCCAGCAGGAGCGCCGCTTCTATTTCATTGGCCGCGCCAATCGCAAAGTCATCTTCGCTGTCCTCGCTGCTAGTCTCGAAGACGCCTGGGAAAAATTCCGTGCCTCCGGCCGCTCCGATTCCGACGCCCTCTTCATCATCAAAACCGAAACCGAAATTTACCTGGCATGATCCGACGAGGCAACAAGCAAAGAATGGATCAACGATGCGAAACGCCGAAAGCTTTGCTGTTTTCTTCGTGCTTAACTGCGGAGTTGTAGAGCGTATCCAACTCACCGTAGTCGCGGAACAGCATACGCTCTCGAAACTTTCGAAACTTGTTCAGTTTAATCAGTCCATCGAACATAGAGCGCTCATCCTCACCGGGAGCGACCACAAAAAGCCTCACGGTATACCGTTCAGGAAGTTCGACTAACCTGTCCATCCCGCTGCGAACGCCAGTCGAATGCTCAACTTCAAAAGCATAGACAGGATAAACGCCCTCATTATCTTCAGTGAGCCACATGGCATCGATCTGTCGAACTCGCGGCAGACTATTCCTTCCACAAAACTCCGCGCAGTCTGTGACCGTCGAAAAATCCGCCAGCGGTTTCCCTTGAAAGGACCTTGATGTTCGATCTGTCGCTGGTGCAAAAGTTTCGTAGCCGTACATTCTGCCCAAGGTAAGCAACATCCCTTGCGCTGTGCTATGGTCCACGGGACTCTTATCCCGAAGACTTTCAGGCTCAGCGTCTACGCTCGGCTGTTCAACCAGCCGATACAATCCGCTGCGGTTTGGGGGTAGAGGCTGGAAAATAGCATACTGCCGGACGACGCGGCGGATTGTGTCCTTCCATGTCGGATTTGTCCGCGTCTTGGGATGATTTTTGACAAGCTTATTAATGTCGTCGAGATGGCCCTGACCGCCTAGCTTCACCAGGGCGTCTCTTACGACATCTTTCCACGTGGCATCTGGGAAAGTATTGGTCACGCACCGGCATCATAGCTGAAAAATATCTCGCCCGAAAAGAGCGCGGGCCCGGTTCTCGGTTTGTTGAGGGCGGGCCGGGTGGAGCACCCTTTGTGAGCAGGCAAAACGCGAGTACCGCAGCCTTCGGTTTTAAGGCTGCGGGTTTTGACTCTCCCCCGCCATTGCGCCCTCGTCCCGGCTTCGTCCCTTTTCCGTTGTAGCGCCGGGCTTTCCCCCGGTTTGTGGGGGTCCCGACAGTTTTTTTGTCGGGAAGCCCGGCATCTTTTCCTCTTGCCTGCGCGCCTCTCACGAATCCTTGACCGGCTCCGTGCCGAAGAAACCGTGCCGGGCTCTCCCAGCAAACGACGCTGGGAGTCCCTTCAAACCAGGGCAAAGCCCGGCGCTACAATCTTCGTATAATCCGCTTTTCTTGTTACTCTCCTGCGCGTGCCATTCGACCGGAAAAATATCCGCCTGGCTCCCCCGAATTACCTCGGTTATGGAATCTATTTCGTCACGATCTCTACCCACGACCGGACCCCGCGCTTCGCCCACGCCTCTCTTGGCCACGTGGCATTGGGCCACCTGATTTCTCTCTCTGCGCGCCACTCTTTCCTGCTTCACGCCTACTGCCTCATGCCCGATCACCTTCATTTCCTCGCCGAAGGGAATTCTCCCCAATCCAATCTCCTTCGTTTCATCACGGACTTCAAACAGCGCACCGCCTTTGCGCACAAAAATCGCGCTGACGGTCCGCTCTGGCAAACAAAATTCTATGACCACGTTCTCCGTGCGCCGGAACAATTGGAATCGGTTGCCCGCTACATCTGGGCGAACCCGCTTCGGAAGGGTCTCTGCGAGGACGCAGCTGCGTACCCGCTGTCCGGCTCACAAACGCTCGATTGGAAAAAACTCTCCGCGAATTTGACGGGTTGGCAGCCGCCCTGGAAAGTACCCGTGCCGGGCTCTCCCTGCAAAGAACGCGGGGAGTCCTCACAAACCGGGGCAAAGCCCGGCGCTACATGCAAGGATGAGACGTAAGACGCCGGATGCCGCAGCCTTCGGCGGCGCCTGCCCCGGCCCAGTCGGGGAGGCTGCGGCTTTTGACTTTCCCCCGCCATTGCGCCCTCGTCCCGGCTTCGTCCCTTTCCGTTGTAGCGCCGGGCTTTCCCCCGGTCGCATCGCAGCCCCGGTCTCGAACATTCGGGAGGGGCGTGCAGTCAAATTCTCGGGAAACCCTCGGCCTCCTCCACTTCCTCCGCCCCGGTTTACCCCGAGCGCAGTCGAGGGGCACCTACCGTTTACCTTAGTTCCTTCGGCTCAATCCACCACAATCCGGTCCGCTTCCGAACTAGCCACCACGCAAATGTCAGCGAACGCTCTTCTGGTATAAAGAGTATCGCTCCCAGCCCCTTTTAGGATGGCCGCCTGATTTTTTCTGAGTCCTCTGTAGATTTGCATCATTTGCGGGACGGATGGTTGTCTCCCAGGGCGCCTAAAGACGTTGCACAATCCGCTCAACACGCCACGAACCGTTGCGCCGTGAATCTTGGGGTCCGTGCCCTTCAGGTCGCTTAGCGACTTGTCGACTCGGTTCGCCTCGGCCTCGAAGATGAACCAGTTTTGCCTCTGGCCTTCCCGCCGATTCGCATCCGCCACACACAGCCCAAGCTCGAAGGGCATATTAAACCGGGGCACTCGCGGTTTTGCCGGATCCAATTGCACTCGTGACAAATCGTGGACGGAGTATTCGCAGCTTCTGGCAAGCTTTAGAATCTTTTCCAGCCGCCTCGAACTGTCGGGAATCTCCAGGGTCGCGTGCGGGACCATCCCAAACGCACTAATCCCCGCAATGTAAGCGAGGAACAATCTTTCAAATTTTTTGTCGTAGGGTATGTTAAGGAAAACTCTATCGCGCGACTTTTTTAACTTTGCCACGAGCGTTTTTTCTTTTTCTCGTAGAAGTCAAAATTCTTGCCCCGTTTTTGTGCGCGACCTTATTACGGCTCGATCGACCAGAGGCCATCACACGCGCATGCACCAGCCGCACTAGCCGCTTCAGCCTGGACTTCGGCACTCCAAGTTCTTCAGCCGTATCTTCGGCAGTCGCAAATGTCGAGTCTAATACGATAGTCATCCTTGTATCTTCCACTTCCGAAGATACTCCCTTTTCCGGAAGATTTCCAGCGGCAATCTGAAACGCTGTTCTAACACCGCACCGTCTGCTTCTTACCCCCACGCGCCACGTTCGCGACAAAATCCGCCAACAACTCCAAATCCGGAGTTCATCCCGACGCTTTCGCTCGGGAAGACCTTTTACACTGAGCGTAGTCGAAGTGCGGCCTGCTCCACTTCCTCGGCTCCGGTTTACCCCGAGCGCAGTCGAGGGGCACCTACCGTTTACCCTGAGCCTCGACCGCCCTCATTCGGTTTTGTCGGCAAGGTTCCGGCTTGGTCGCAAAGGGTTTGCGCTAAGCTACGCCAAATGGGCGCATGACTTGCATACCTCTACGCCCTCCATTACGATGAGCCTAATGACCACCCGCGATTTCAAGGTCTTCCTCGAACCAGATGAGGACTACGGCGGCTATGTCGTCGTTTGTCCTTCTATTCCGGGCTGCTATTCGCAGGGCAAGACGGTCTCCGAAGCCCTCGCGAACATCCGCGAGGCCATCGAGCTTTGCCTCGAAGACATGGAAAGTCGCGGTGAGGAAATCCCTGATCCAAATAATGTGCTGATCGGTACTGTCGTTGTTACTCGATGAGTCCGAAGCTGCCGGTCGTCTCGGGCCAGGAGCTGATTCGTGCTCTCGAAAAGTTTGGCTATGTCGCCGTCCGCCAGAAGGGGAGTCACGTCCGCCTTCGCCACTCCACAGACCCCCAACGACTCCCCGTCACCGTTCCCCTTCATTCGGAACTCGCACTCGGCACGCTTCGACGAATTCTCCGCGATGTCCGCATCACCATTGAGGAACTGATTTCAGCCTTGTAGCTCGACCAAACTCGCCAGCAATTCTAGGTTTGGAGTTTACCCCGATGTTTTACATCGGGGGGATCTGGGCCTCCGCTGGCCAAATCGGCCCAAGGATTGACGTGGAGAAGAATTACCAATAGATTCGGTCCCGCGTAAAATCTCAAACCAACATCGGGCGGATCTCGAAAGCATCTGGGAATGAATTTCAAGGAGGCGTCTCCATGATGACCCTGGGTCTTGCCTTCCTCATCGGACTGCTGGCGGGCTTGCGCTCGCTGACCCCGCCTGCGGCAACTGCCTGGGCCGCGCACCTGGGTTGGCTCAAGCTGCCGCGTCTGCTTTCCTGGATTGGCACGGTGCCCGCCGTCGCGGTTTGCACGGTGCTCGCCCTGGTGGAACTCACAACCGACAAACTCCCGAAAACTCCCAGCCGCACCGCGCCTCCGGGACTGATCGCTCGCATCATCATGGGCGCTTTTGCGGGCGCGTGCCTCGCTACCGCCGGCGCCCAGGGAGCCATTCTTGGGATTCTGCTGGGAGCTCTGGGCGCGATTGTGGGCGCCTTCGGCGGCTACCAGGTGCGAACACGCCTGGTCAAAGCGCTGGGCACGCCGGACTTCGTCATCGCCCTTCTCGAGGATCTGGTGACCATCGGCGGCTCCCTGTGGGTCGTCTCCCGCTTCTGATCTCGGCGCTTCGTCTGCACGCCACTCGCTGCCGCGCCGTCCCCGCTCTCCGTATCCCCTTGTCTCTCAGGCAGATAAGAATATCGTTTGTCAATATATACCGATATGTTATAATACGCATTCAGTTGGCACCATTCCTCCGCCCGTCCGCGCAACCTTGGCGAAGGAGGGTGCCCGGACAACCATGCCCGCCCGCCACGCGGTCCCTCCAACTCCTTCACTATCTTCACGCCCCGCTCATTTGCATTCTTCCAGAGAAAGCGCATATGAAAGTCCTCAATTCCCGGTCTTTGTTTTCAAGAGCTTGCGCACTCTTTCATTTTCCGTATCCCGTAAGTCCTGTGTTTGCCACTCTTACGAAAACTGCCGGGTGTGTACCAACAATTCCCATTCTGGTTCACCCAGAGCGATCTGCGCGAAGGGAGCTTGCGGCTCGTCACGCATCGCTCGAAAGCAACTCAAGTTCTTTCTTTTCAAATTCTTGCGCACTCTTTTGCACGCTCCTAAATGCCAACGCCTTTGCTTTCAAGCGATTCCACACTCTTTGCACAAAACACCCGGGGTGGGGGGTACTTCTTCACAGGGAACCGCCGAATTTTGTCTGTCTCTACTTTGCTTTCCGCTCGCAACGTTCGCCCGCAACCTCGCGCTCTCGCGGCTCCGTCTTCCTCCGCCAACCTGCAACCCCTCGACCTTCCAACCTTTTTTCCCCCTCCTGCTATCCTTCCCCCTCTCTTCGGAGGTCTCCCTATGCAGACCGCAACCGTGAAATGGATTGGCGAACAGAAATTCGTGGGCGCGAGCCCCTCGGGGCATGCGGTCGCTCTCGATTCCGACCGCGAATCGAACAAAGCTCCCGGCCCGATGGAGCTTCTCCTCGTCGCCCTCGGCGCCTGCACCGCCACCGACGTCGTCATCATTCTCGAAAAGAAGAGGCAAAAACTCGATGCGCTCGAAGTCATCGCTTCCGGCGAGCGCGCTGCCGACCCTCCCACCGTGTGGACCAAGCTCGAGCTCCTCTATCGCCTCCGCGGCCGGCTGGACGAAGCCGCGGTCAAGCACGCCATCGAGCTGAGCGAAGAAAAATACTGCTCCGTCGCCGCCATGTTGAAGAAGACCGCCACCCTCACCTACCGCTACGAAATCCTCAAATGATTTTTTCTTGTGTAGGTGCGAACTTCCGTCCGCCCGTTGTGGCGGTGTTCCCGAATCACGAATTGCGAGTCACGATTCACGCGCCGAGGTGTTTCCGGCACCATTCATTGAGGACATACAGCGCCCACGGCCGCGACCACGACGTCCCTCCCGCCAGAAACACCTTCCACACCGCGCGCACTCCCTCGCTCCGGACATACTCGCGCAGCGCCGGCGCCGGCTCCGCCAGGCTTGCTTCGACGCGCTCGCGTAGCGGCCCGCCCCGATCCGATCGGGGCCCGCGCAGCCATTGCTCCCACGGCAATGTGAACGTGCGCTTCCTTTGCGCCGTGATTTCGTGCGGCAAGAGATCCCCGATTGCTTGCACCAGCAGCGCCTTCTGCGCACCCTTCCTGCTCCGCGCCGCATCCGGCAGCGCCATCACGAACTCGACCAGCGGCGTATCGAGCAGCGGCACGCGCACCTCGAGCGACCTTGCCATGCTCACCGAATCCGTATCGCGCAAAAGCGTGCTGGCCATGTACGTGCGCAGCTCCAGCCAGCCAATGCCCGCCGCCGTTTGCATCTTGCTCGCTTCGCCTGACGCGCGCTCGAGCCAGCCGAGCCACGTCGGCAGCAGCGTCGTTCCGTCTTCGGCCACCGCGCTCGGCCGGAATCGCGGCGCGGTAATTCGCGCGAGCTCAGCCGGGGGGAAGAGCGCCCGCGCGAAGAAATATGCATCCGGCAGCGGTTGCGTCCCGCGCCAGACCGCCGCAGCCTTCCGCGCTGCGTCCGGCGGGGCGAAGAGCGCCCGGAGCCGTTCGGCCAGCGGGGCCGTCGCACGCCGCAGCCACGCCGGCATCGCCCGCGCGAACGCTGCTACCCGCCGCAGCCGCGGCACATCGGCAAATGTCTTGTACCCGGCAAATAATTCATCCCCGCCGAGACCCGAGAGCGCCACCTTTAATCCAGCTTCGCGCGCCGCCCAGGAAACGAGATATGTATTGATCCCGTCCATCGTCGGCTGGTCGAGCGCGCCGACCGCGGTTTCTAAATGGGCGACGATCGCCGCTTCGCCGAGCGGTACTTCCTTGTGTCGCGTCTTCAGTTGTTCAGCCACGCGCCGCGTCAATGGCGCCTCGTCATATGGCGTCCCCGGAAACGCCAGCGTGAAGCTGTGGATGCCGGCCTGCTCGCGCGCGGCCAGCGCGGCAATCGCGCCCGAATCGAGCCCGCTCGAGAGAAACAATCCTACCGGCACGTCGGCAACCAGATGCGTGCGCACCGCGTCTTCCAGCATCGGCCGCAGCGCCCGCGCCGCCGAAGCCAGATCGCGCGGCTTCTTGGGGTCCTGCGCGGCTGGGCTGTGCTGCTGGTCCCACCAGGGCCGCGGCCGCGGCGTGCGCCGCCGCTCCGGCACGTGCAGCAGAATCGAATGCCCCGGCGGCAGGGAAAAAACATTTTCCACCAGCGTCATCGGCTCGGAGACGGAGCCAAAGAACAAATAGGAGGTCAGCGCATCCGGCGAAAGCCAGCCGCGAGCAGCGCGCGCACCTCGGAGGCGAAAAAAAATCCCTCCGGTGTTTGCGTGTAATAGAGCGGCTTGATACCGAGCGGATCGCGCGCGAGAAACAGGAGCGGCGCCTGTGCAAGACGTCCTCGCAAATCGAGCACGGCAAAGGCAAACATGCCGCGCAATTCTTGGGCACACTCTTCTTCCCATTCTTCCCAAGCGTGCGCGATGGTTTCCGTGTCCGATTGCGTGGCGAAGGTATGGCCCAATCGCAGCAGGCGCGCACGCAGCTCGCGGTAGTTGTAGATTTCGCCGTTGAGGATGACGGCGACGTCGTTTGTCTCATTCCAAATAGGCTGGCGGCCGCCGGCAATGTCGATGATGCTCAACCGGCGCATGCCGAGCGCGACGCTAGGTGCGCGCGGCTCTTTGACCAAGAAGCCTTCATCGTCGGGGCCGCGGTGGCGCATGGCTGCGGCCATCGTCCGCACGCAGGATTCGGCTTGCGCGGGATGTGCTGGAAAGACGGCGCCGCAAATCCCGCACACGCGTTTACTTGATCTCCGGGCTGGTGAAGAAGGTGGCGCCGGCGCGGAGCAAATGCCGGCGCACGTGGAAACGCGGAATGCGCAAGCGCCGGTCTGCGTACCACGCGAGAAGCTGGCGCAAAAGGAGAAAAGAAACGGTGAGCAGAAGGGCGGCAAGGAGCGCGGCGAAAGATCGCCGCTCCAGAATCAGACTCCAATCCAAAGCCTCATCCCAGTTGGGATAGATGGAGTCGAACAGACGGCGCAAACCGGAGCCGACGAACGGGAGCCGTTCCAGGCGGACGTGAGCGAAACGCGAATAGTCGTATTCCGGGGGGTAGCCGGGAATTTGTGAGATCGCTTGCCGGAAAATCGCGGGATCCTGCAACTCATTCCGCGTGAGGAGCCTCCCGCGGGCATCGCGAAGGAGGGTGCGATAGCTTGGATCGGCAACAACCCAGCGGCCGCCAATCAGAATTTCAGCGACAACGTGCTTCGCGCGCCCGTCGCGGCTGAGCAGAAGCAGGCGCCGCACGCGCAGATCGGACAATCTCGCAAGATTCAAGAAAGCGTTGGTAGCAGTTCCGCATGCGCGCAGAAGTTGCTGGTAGTTCAGGGTGAATTGCGGATCCCGCGTCGGAAGCACAGTGGAGACTTCGGCGACGGCGCGCATGGGTTCGGCTCGCATCCACGCCAGCAGGGCTTCGGCTTTTTTTTCCTCCGACGGCAACGAGGCAGGAACGATTGCGTCGGAAAAGCCGTCAAGGTAGCGCCGGACGGAATACTCCCAGCCGCTGGCGAGGAGCAGCGCCAGAAAAGAAACGGAGAAAAGCAAATTGGCGCCCCACCAGGCGGCGCGGAAGAGGCGATGATTTGACGGCGTCACCGTCCGGCTCCAGGAGCCGCAAATGTACCAAGGCCGGCCGCTGCAGGCAGAAGGCTAGCGTAGAGTGATTCCATCTCGGCAACAGGCTCCTCCCAGGAGAGCCGCGGCAACACGGCAGCGCAGCCGGCGGCAAGACGTTGGTGCAGGGCCGCATCGCTCAGCAGGCGAGCAAGCGCATCGGCCAGGGAAGGCTCCGTACAAGGAACTACGAGGCCCGCTTGGCCCGCGAGGAGCGGCGCGATGCCGCAGGCCTCTGTGACGATTACCGGAGTGCCCGCCGCCACGGCCTCCGCGGCAGTATTCCCAAAATTTTCGTTCCGCGAGGGCAACACAAACACATCCGCATCCCGAAACGCCGCCCATTTCGCCTCGTTGAACAACGGCCCGACGCAACGCACACGATCGGCGACGCCCAGTTGGCCCGCGAGATTCTGCAAGCGCGCCGCCATCCCA
>QHYP01000145.1 GCA_003224195.1 Acidobacteriota bacterium
GCCTTTCTCTCGGCGGCGAACTAAACGGCGCTCTCCACAAAATCTCCAACGTCGTAACCGAAGTCTACAAGTTCTCCCAGGAGATTGGTGCCGCCACCAACGAACAGTCTGTGGGCTCTTCGCAAATCGCCAAGGCCACCGGCCGCCTGACCGAAATCACTCAGGAGATCAATTCGGCGGTCGAAGAGCAGGCTTCAGGGGCGCAAGCCGTCGTTCGCGCGATGGACAAAATGCGTGAACTCGTCCAACAGTCCGCCTCCAGTTCCACTGAGCTTTCCGCCGCGGCGGAGCAAATGCTCAAGCTCTCGCGCCAGCTCCTCGAGGGGATGGATCGTTTCCTTCTGGACAGGAGCGGTGCAGCGCGCGCAGGGCGTGATCCCGCATCGCGCCGCCGCCCGCCGGATTACTCTCGCGCGGCAGAGCCCGAATTCGCTGGAATGGCTAGACCCTGAGGTCGGAGAGCCTTCGCAATGGAAAAAGATGTCCAGGTCGTCGGCTTTCGCGTCGGAAATGAAACGTACGGCGTCCGCATCTCCGCTGTCCGCGAGATCGTCCGCGTGCCGGAAATCACCTCCGTGCCGAATGCGCCCGAGGCCATCGAGGGCGTGATCAATCTTCGGGGCAAGATCATCCCCGTGACGGACCTCCGCAAGCGATTCGGCCGGGCGGAGGCGCGCCCCGACAAGAAAAACCGTATTCTTGTCGTCGAGCTCGGTGACAAGCTTCTCGGTCTCATCGTCAATTCCGCGTCGGAAGTTCTCAAAATCCCTCCCTCGGAGATCGAGATGCCCGGAAGCATGCTGGCGGAAGACGAATCAAGTTACGTCACCGGTGTCGGCAAGCTGGACGGCCGGCTCATCATCCTGGTGGATATCGCAAAGCTCCTGCACCGTTCGGAGTACAAACGCATCGAGGAGGCCGCGGAGCCCGTCCCCAGTGTTCGCTGACTTCTCTCCGTTCTTGCGGGAATGTCCCGCAGCACGGAAAACGGCCGGTGCCCCTGAATGATTCCGATATGGGAACAATTACTGCGCAGATCCAGCTAACCGAAGCGGAACTGAAACTCTTGCAGACCCTCGTCTATCAGGAATGCGGCATGTATTTTGACGAGCGCCGTTCCCACTTTCTGAAGGACCGCCTCCAGCGCCGCTTGAAAGCGTGCCAGCTCGATTCCTTCTATGGCTATTACCGCTTGCTGACCAGCAGGGAAGGCAAGCAGGAGCTGGCGCTTCTCCTCGAGAATCTCACGGTCAACGAAACGAGTTTCTTCCGCAATAAGCCGCAGCTCGAACTTCTCCAGAAAAGCGTTTTGGAAGAGCTTCTGCACCACAAACAGGAGCGACGCGACTGGAACCTCCGCGTGTGGAGCGCGGGCTGTTCTTCGGGTCAGGAACCCTATTCGGTCGCGATGCTCATTTGCGACGCGTTGGCCTACTATTACCTTCGCAACCCGTTGCCGTTCGACGTGCCCTTGCCGAAGCCGCTCATCCCGCCTCCATGGAAACTCGAGATTCTCGCCTCGGACATTAGTTACGCGGCGCTGCGCACCGGCCAGGAAGGGCTCTACACGGAAGTTCAGATGGAGCCCGTGGATTACACCGCGCGTTTGCGCTATTTCGAGAAATCTGCCGACAAATACTCCGCCAAGCCCACGCTCAAAGAGCTGGTCCAATTCGACTTTCACAATCTCAAGACCGAATTCTTGCCACGTCGCAACGACATCATCCTCTGCCGCAACGTCATGATCTACTTCGATGAACCCGAGCAGAAGCGCCTGGTCGAGAAGTTCTGGCACTGCTTGAATCCCGCTGGCTACCTCTTTGTCGGTCATGCGGAAAGCCTTTTTGGCCTCTCAACGAAGTTCCGCATGATCCATCACAACAATGGCACGGCCTACCAGCGGATTGAGGTTTCCTCGTGACGCGCCCACCCGAAGACCGCTCAGCAGAGCTTCGCGCGCTCTTCTTCGAAGGCGCGGCCGAGCTCTTGCAGTCGCTCAACGAGGCGGGCCTCGAAGTCGAGGCGCAGCCCGCGGATGAAGACGTCATTCGTCGTGTGCGCCGCGTCGTGCATACGCTGAAGGGCGATTCCGCCGCCTGCGGATTCCAAGCGCTGAGCGAGCTGGCCCATGAGTTCGAGGACGTGCTCTCACCCAAAATCGGCAAATCGCACGGCCGCTTGCTCGCTGAGGCGGTGCTCTCCGCCGCCGACACTTTCGAGGCCCTGCTCTCCGCCTATCAGCGGGGGATGGAAGCCCCCTCCACTGAGCCTCTTCGCGTCCTGATCCGGCGCCTGCTCGAAGTTCCGGCGCAGCCTACCGAAGCTTCCGGCGCACCGCAACGTGTTTCGGCCCGCTTTGCGTGGACCGAGTACGAGCAGCTCATGATTTCTGAAGCGGTCCATCGCGGAGAAAAAGTCTACAACATTGCTTTGCGCATCGATCCGCACAGTGCGATGCGCGCCGCCGCATTCCAGCTCATTCGCAACATGCTGCATGGCTCGGGCACGTTGATCGCCCTGCGCCCTGAAGACAACGCCGCAGCCGCCACGGCGGATATCGTGGAGGCCGCGCTTGCCAGCACCTACGATGAGGAGTGGATTAAACGGCGCTGCCACATTCCCTCCATCGTCTCCGATTTGCGGATCGAACTGGCCGAAGCGGTAGAAACGCCGGAACACGAAATGCTCGCCGCCCTCCTGGAAGCAGAAGCAGCCGCGGTGACGGGCACGGCGTCTGGCCGCGGGGAGAAAGGCGCACTCCCCCAGACTGGTGCCTCCAAATCCGCAATCAACGCGGTTGTCGAAAGCACGTTCTCGCGTCGATTCAGTCATGAACCTGGTCGGCGAGCTGATTATCGGCAAATCCATGCTTCATCGCGCGATCGTGGAATTCGACCAGCGCCACCCGCGGGATCCGGCTCGGGCCAAATTGGCCGACGCGCTTTCGTTTCAGTCGCGTGTTCTCGACGAATTACACAAGTCGGTTCTGCAGATCCGCATGGTGCCGGTGGAGCAGCTCTTTCGCCGAGTTCCGCGCGTGATCCGCGATGTCGCGAAGCATCTCGGCAAGGACGTCGCGCTCGAGGTCGCGGGACAAAACACCGATCTCGACAAGGGCATCCTCGACGCGCTCGCCGAGCCGCTGACGCATCTCGTGCGCAACGCCGTGGACCACGGGATCGAGCCTGCGGAAGAGCGCATTGCGGCCGGAAAACCCGCGCGCGGCACGGTCTACCTCAATGCCTATCATCAGGCCGCGCAAGTCGTGATTGAAGTACGCGATGACGGCCGTGGAATCTATCTGGACCGTGTTCGCGCCCAAGCCGTCGAGCGCGGAATCATGACCGCGGAGGAGTTGAACCGGCTCACTGAGCAGGAAACGCTGAATTTGATCTTCGAGCCCGGCTTCAGTACCGCGACACGCGTCACCGAGGTGTCTGGACGCGGCGTAGGGATGGATATCGTTCGCACGGTGCTTGACCGTCTGAAGGGCACCGTGCAGGTGTTCACAACGCCCGGACAAGGCACGACGTTTCAGCTTCGCGTTCCCCTCACGCTGGCGAGCATCCAGGCGCTCCTCTTCCGAGTCGGTGGTCGCCTCTTTGCCGTGCCGCTCTCGTCTGTTTTGGAAATTACGCGCGTTTCGGAGCCGGAAATCCATCGCGTGGATCAGCGCGAAGTCCTCCGCTTGCGGGATCATCTCCTGACTCTCGTCCGGTTGAACCGGCTTGGCGAGATCCACGCCGTGGAGAGCAGCAAGCGCAAGTTCGTCGTCGTGATCGGCGGGGCGGAAAAACGATTCGGCCTTCTGGTGGACAGTCTGGTCGGGGAAGAAGAATTGGTTATCAAGGCGCTCCCGGGCGAGATCATCTCAAGCGATCTGGTCAGTGGCGCCTCGATTCTGGGCGACGGCACCATCGTGCTCATCCTCAATGTTCCTGCCGTTCTCGCTCGGCTGTCGCGAGCGCTGCCTTTGGAGGCGACGGCATGAGCGAACGCATTCGAGTTCTTGTCGTGGACGATTCCGCGCTCATGCGCAAGCTGATACCGCGCATTCTGGCCGGGGATCCGAACATCGAAGTCATCGGAACGGCCATGGACGGAGCCTTCGCGCTGAAGAAAATTGCAGACCTGAAGCCGGACGTGGTCACGCTCGATCTGGAGATGCCGCGGATGGACGGGCTCGAAACGCTGCGGATGCTCACGCGTCGTTTTCACCTTCCGGTGATCGTCTGCAGTACACACTCGAAGCAGGGCGCCTATTGCACATTCAAGGCCCTGGCCCTGGGGGCTATCGATTTTGTGGCCAAGCCGCACGACGCAGCCGCGGGACATATTGAGGCCATTGCCGGGGAGCTGATCGAAAAAATCAAGGTCGCCTGGCGCGTAGGCGCTCACAAGCAAGAACTGCCCGTGCTCCCGGAGCCGCAGCCGGTCCGGAAAACCGGCGTGCGTGCCACGCTTCCGCCGAATCGCGTCGTGGCCATCGGAATCTCCACCGGCGGACCGAATGCTCTTCAGTACGTTTTGTCGCAGCTTCCGCCGGATTTTCCGGCGTGCATCCTCGTCGTCCAACACATGCCGGAAGGATTCACGGATATGTTTGCGCGGCGGCTAGACGAGTGCTGCGCCGTGGACGTGCAGGAAGCGCGCTCGGGCGATTTGCTCTTGGCGGGGCGCGTGTTGGTGTGCCCCGGCAACCGCCACTTGATGGTGCGGCGGATGCCGCGCGGAGACGTGGCCATCCTTTCCGACGCGCCGCCGGTGAACGGCCACCGCCCCTCCGCCGACGTCCTGTTCCATTCCGTGGCGCAGGAATACGGCGCGGCGGCAGTCGGCGTAATCATGACCGGCATGGGTGACGACGGCGCGGACGGACTGGGCGCGATCAAGGCCGCGGGCGGACATACGGCGGCGCAGAGCGAGGATAGTTGCGTAGTGAGCAGCATGCCGCGCGCCGCCATCCTGAAGGGATTCGCCAGCAAGATCGTCGCGCTGGATAAGCTGGGCGGGCATTTGATCAGCCAGTGCGGCGGCGGCCGTTCGAGCCCTGTCGCGGGCGAAACGATTGACAAGAGCAATAGGACCGAGAAACACGAGAGAACACCGGTTTCTTCCCCGCGCATCGGAAGGGTCGCGCCGGGATAAGGACAAGGAGAAGGCCATGCAACAATTTGCCGCTCTGCTGCGAAAGGACAACCAGCCCGTCCGCTACCTCGTCGTGGACGATTCCGTCTTCGCGCGCAAGAACCTCATCAAGATGATCGAGATGTACGGCGGCGAAGTGGCCGGAGAAGCCGGCGACGGGCTTACCGCCATCGCGGAATTCAACCGCGCGAAGCCGGACATCGTGCTGATGGACATCACCATGCCCCAGATGGAGGGCATCGAGGCCGTGGAGCGCATCGTGCGCCAGCATCCGGCGGCGCGCATCGTCATGGTGTCTTCCGTGGGCTACCAGGAAAACATCCTGGCGGCGCTGCAAAAAGGCGCGAAGCATTTCGTGCAGAAGCCGGTGAAGCCCGAAGTGCTCTACGAAATTTTGCGCTACGTGCTGAGCGACGAAGGCGGCGCGCCTCACGCGGCTCCGGTGGGCGTTGCGGAGGAAGGGCAAGCATGAAAATGGAACTGATCCAGCCGTTCATCAACGCCGCTGACGCAGTTTTTGCCGAAGCGCTGCAGGCGCCAACGAAAATCGTCGACCTGACCATGGACGAGGAGACCTACCGGCGGAAGGGCGTCGCGGCGCACATCCTCATCAAAGGAGAGATCGAAGGCCGCGTGATCCTGGATTTGGCGCCGGATGTGGCCATGAAAGTGGCGAGCCATTTGGCCGGCGCGGAAGTCCCGGAGAGCGATCAAGTGGTGCGCGAAACCGTGTGCGAACTGGCGAACATGGTCATCGGGAATTCCGTGACGCTGCTGAACGACCAGGGATTCCGCTTCAAAGTTTTTCCCCAGGAAGTGCACATGAACGAACAGGGGCTGGCGGGAAGCGTGGACACGGAAGCGATGGTGATGTGCATCGAGACGCCGTGCGGGCCCGCTTACCTCAACCTGGCGCTCCACTACCTGCGGCGCCGGCGGCGGGAACGCGATGCCACGCCGGTGGCGGAGTGAGGAAGAGGCCGAGAGTCCACAGATGACAGTCGCCCGCGCGGGCAAAGAGCCAGGCTGAGTGACTTCAGCCGCCGGACGGAGAGACATAGTAAGAGACTTGCACCCGGGATTCTCGCCCGGGATGAGCACTCTCTTTGGATACCAGGTTAACAGAATATCCCCCCTCCCCCCACCGCCTGGGAATTTGTAAGGATGTGCCAACTAAGGACTTGCGGACGAATTTGGCGTAAGGATGTGCCAATAAAGGGCTTATAACTCATTTGTAGGCATATCGTTACGGAGGCTTTTTGCAAGCATTTGATTGCAAAGGGGTTAAAAAACGGACCCACGTAAGTATGGCCCCTAAAGGACTTAGCTCGCGGGCGTTTTATTATGACGTTTCCCATTGGCTAAAGATGGCTGGTTATATCATAAATAAACAGTACGTCAAGATAATTTCTTGGACCTGTGGAAAAGGGCAGGCTGCGGGCGCGAGCCGAAAGTTGTGTAGAGGAGTATAATCAGCGCCCAGAAAGGCAGGGGGTGACCCAATGGCCAAAACGAAACTTTTCAGCATCGCGGTTGACAATCGTCCCGGCTCAGTTGCGGAGATCGCGAAGACACTCGGGAATGCGAAGGTGAACCTGCTGGCTCTCCTCGCGACTTCGCAGGGGACGAGCGGCACGGTTCAATTGATTGCCGAGAATCCAACGCAGGCGAAGAAGGCCCTCGATGCAGCGAGGATCGCATACAAGGAGACCGCCGCCGAGGGGTACGAACTGGCGAACAAGCCCGGCGCTCTGGCGCAATGCTTGGAGAAGCTGGCAGCGAAAGGCGTGAATTTAAGCTCCATCTGCGCCACGGCCGCAAAGGGCGGGAAGAAAGCGGTGGTGATCTGCGCCGGCGAGGCCCAGGAAAAAGTAGCGACAGTGAGCGCGTAGGGCCAGTGACCCTTCGGCTGGGCTCAGGGCAAGCCGGCGGCCAGTGATCAGTGGCCAGGCGTCAGTGGACAGTCGTGAGTGGTCTATACTGGTAATTGGTGACGCGGAGCTTTTACGCGTAGAAGACCGCGCCTGCGCAGCATGAGGGCGGGCTTCGCCTGCGCACGTTGTTTCAACTGATAGATACGTCCACAGCGAGATAACTGTTACGCCGCAGGCGGTAGTACTAAGCCTTGAGGTGGTGTCAGCTATCCTCGAAGATTATCTACGCCGTGTTTCCTCCGATTTCAACAAGCGTAGTGGTGTAGGAGGTGGGAAAAATTATGCGCCGTTGGTTCTTATTGGCGCTGCTCGTTGTTGTGGGAATGTGGGGAAGCTGGATCATGCTTCAGCGGCACAGGGAAGCAGTTTGGTCCGAATCTTTCGGGCGGGCGTCCGCGGCATTTAGCCGTCACGACTATGCAGGGGCAGAAAGGATTCTGCTGAGTATTCTTACGGACACTGAAAGATGGTATCCACACGGGCACCGCCTGGCCAACGTCCTCGGTATGCTGGGTACATCGTATCGCGCCGACCGGAATTACGAGCAAGCGGAACCTATCTTGAAAAGGGCTCTCCAGCTTTACGAGAGTCTTTCACAGGCCCCGAGCGTGGAGCTTGGCAGGGTTGAGCTCAACCTGGCACAGGTCTATCGCGATAACAACCGCTTGCCAGAGGCGGAGCAACACTTTTCACAGGCGCTTGCAATCTTAGACAAAGATCCTGGTGCCACCGGCTACGATCGCGGAGGCGCTCTCCTGAATCTGGGGTTTGTCTGCGTTGAGCAGGGGCGATACACAGAGGCGGAACCGTTGTTTGTGCGCGCCGTGGCGGCCTACGAAGGTTACCCTCCGGCGTCTATGCATCCAGATCTTGCTAATGCATTCTTCCAGTTGGCCGAACTGTACAGGCTCGAAGGAAAATTTTCGGAGGCAGAGGCGCAATACCTGAAGGCATTGGCTATCCAAGAAAAAGTCTTGGGCTCCCAGAGCCAGCCTGCAATGGATTCGCTGGAAGGTTTAGCCATGGCATACCAAGGTCAGGGCAAGACTTCCGAAGCCAAGCAACTGCTCGCTCGCGTCGGACAGATTAACCAAAATATCTCAGCCCCAGGTGGCAGCGCGAATGGTGGGACGCTGGTCGATCTCGGATCGGTTGCAGAGAGTCAAGGGAAATATACCGAGGCAGAATCACTCTACAAACAGGCCATTTCTGCCTACGAGAAATCTCCTGGGCCCTACCCCGCCGCCATTGCGGTCGTGCTCGGTAGTTTGGGACGGTTGTACCGCGACCAGGAGCAATTCAACCTCGCTCAGGCCGAGCCTCTGTTTCGACGAGCCCTTGCCATTCGTGAAAAGTCGCTGGGGCCAGACCATCCTGACACAGCCGCGACATTGAGCGATCTTTCTCTGCTGTACTTCTACGAACGCAAGTTTGCAGAGGCTGAACAGCTAGGTAAACGGGCACTCGGCATCGACGAAAAGGCTCACGGGCCAGAGGGTCTGCAGGTTGCCGCAGATCTGAACCGGATCGGCATTGCACAGCGCGACCAGCAAAAGTTCGGGCAGGCTGAGATCGCGCTGAAGAGGGCACTCGCGATCCGCGAGAAGCGTTTGCCATCGAACCACGCAGGTGTCGCGATAGTCCTCGAGAATTTGGCTTCGGCATATTTGTGTCAGGGCAAGCAAGACAAAGCAATCCCGCTGCTTGCACGGGCGCAGAGAATTCGCGCCCATTCCTCAAGAGACTAGTGATGGTGACCTTCAGGGAAATGGATGGCATCGAAGCGGTAGTGGCATGCGGCCGTTTATTCCTCCGCACGGCGACAGGGTAAAAGATTCCGACCTCATTCGAAGGGGATGGGACTACGCTGAACGGAAAAGAAGATGCGGTACTTAATAACGGCCGTTATGTTATTCCTGACCTGTCTGTGCTCCTCGTGTCATACATGCGATTCTGCTCCAGGAGTAAGAGTTGAGTCTAAGTCACGGCAGTACGTCGCGCTAGTAGAGGGCTCCAACTGCGGACCGTTGTTGTCTGAGTTCGACTCTTTCGTGAAAGTCGAGCGGCCATACTACATTGGGGGACACCGGGTTTGGACCTCAAGAAAAACACTGGCTGGGGGAAAGCTGAGCCTAGATCGCCTAAGATTAAGCTGGGACAGCGACGAGCATCTTTCCGTTAAATGCCGCTGTGAAAGCGATATGTTGGACTTCCAGACGAATAATTAGCGCAATGTGACCGTAACCTACACCTTCTCTCGATGAGAGGGAACGGGGAACTCTTAGCTTCGCTTTGCGCGGTTGTTTGTTCGCAGACTCCTTAACCCACTGGATCAATCGGCACCAATCCGGGCTCACCTCTCTGCAACTTATCTCATAAATGCTTCAATGGCGCGTACCGGGGACCTCAGGGGTTAAAACCTCTGCATTTCCGGAGCTTTTCGGCACGGCTGAAGCCGTGCCCTTCCGCGAGTTATTTATGAGATGGCTTGTAGTAAAATGAAAACTGCTCCACATCCATGCATCCGGACTTTTCACCAGTCCCCGTTTCACCGGATTGCCGTGCATGTACTCGAGCTTCTCCCGTTTTTTATGTCGAGTGTAGACATTGAAATCGTAAAATCTGGGCTGCCAGAATCGCGCCAGACCCACACCGGCGTTCATAAATGACGGCGGCAACTGCGCGGCGGAAACGTGACGCTTGTTTTTCCGCAGGTATCGAGCGACGCGCTGCTTCAGCGCTTTCAGCACCACCGATGGCGTAGCCCTCGGCGGTTCGCTGATCAAGAGATGCACGTGGTCCGGCATAACCACATAGCCCACAAGGAAGAAGCCATATTTCGCCCGGAGTTCCGCCAGCACCTTAACAAACAGACTTCTGGCCCGGACCGTGTCCAGATACCGGCGGCGCCGGTAACAGCAGAAGGTGACAAAGTGAAAATGCTTCTGGCCGTAGTGACGTTTCAAGCCCTTCGGCATCGGAGCAGCAAGACCCACCCTTGTAAAAAGAAGTTGTGAAAAAACCCAAAAAGGCGCGATCTAGCATCTATAAGTGGCCTCGGCGAAGGTGAATTTGTTGGGCTTAGCAAACGCGCACAGGCAGGAGTGTGTATTAGTCAAGAGAGTTCCTTTGCAGAGTTGGGTGGCTGAACGAGCTCGCGAACTCGCTCAGCAGGAGTCTTCCCATCGAGCGCGAGGTGTGGCCGGTCCTCGTTGTATTCGCGTTCCCACCGCCTGAGTTTTCGA
>QHYP01000146.1:0-4524 GCA_003224195.1 Acidobacteriota bacterium
CGCGCGTACGGCTCAATGAATGACCATTTATAATTAGCGCGTCCTTGCCTGTGAGGTGCCCCATGACGGTTCCTGCCTCCTATCGGCCCCCGGATCTTCATGGCCGGGTCGCTCTCGTCGCCGGAGCCACGCGCGGCACGGGGCGCGGCATCGCGCTGGCGCTCGGCGAGGCGGGCGCGACCGTCTATTGCACGGGGCGCAGCACGCGAACGAAGCGCCGCGCGCAACGCGGCAAGAAATCATCACCGTTCGATCTCGCAAGGCGGCCGGAGACGATTGAAGAAACAGCGGAAATGGTGAACGCGCGCGGCGGCAAGGGCGTCGCCGTTGTCGTGGACCATCGCGATGCAAAGCAAGTGGAGAAGCTGATCGCGCGGATTCGCAAGGAGCAGGGGAAACTGCACATTCTCGTGAATGACATCTGGGGCGGAGACGCCTACGTCGAATTCGGCAAGACCTTCTGGCAGGCCGATCTCGCAAAGGGACTGGCGATGGTCGAAAACGCTGTCTTCACGCACATCATCACGAGCCGGTACGCCGGACCGCTGCTCATCGAGACAGCAAAGAGCGATGCCCTTCCGGGGTTGATCGTCGAGGTGACGGACGGAGATTCGTATACCTATCGCGGCAATGTTTTCTACGACCTAGTGAAGACCACGGCGATTCGCCTCGCGTTCGCGTATGCGCGAGAGTTGCGGCGCAAAAATGTCGCCGCGGTCGCGCTTACTCCGGGCTTTCTGCGCTCGGAGGCGATGCTCGACCACTTCGGTGTGGCGGAAGCCAACTGGCAGGAGGCTGGAAAAAAGGAGCCGGATTTCCTGGCCTCGGAGACGCCGCTCTTCGCAGGCCGCGCCGTAGCGGCGCTCGCCGCGGATCCGAACGTCACGAAGAAGTCGGGCCGCGTGTTCAGCTCGTGGGGCCTCTCGGATGAATACGGATTTTGCGACGCGGACGGGCGCCGGCCCCACTGGGGAAAGCATTTCGCCGCGAAGTACGGCGACTGCATGAAATCCTGCGACGAAAGTTTCTATGAAACGTGGACCGGGGGACCGATTGAGACCATTTACGCCGACTGGCCGAAATGAAGCGCCCCCGGCGCCGCGGAACTTCCACCGGCGCACGACCCGCTTCGGCTAATTCTTCCGCGTGAAGTGGATCGCCTCCGTCTTCGTTTTGCCTTCCTGCGACCACGTCCATTCCTGCGTGAAGTGGTCCTTACCCTGAAGCGTCACGACAAGATGGTCCATGTGGCCCTCGCTCAGGCTCGCGAGATTCGTAGCGCGGACAAAGCTGAAGGACAATTGTTTCACTTCGCCGGATATGGGCGCGGTGCGCATTTGCGGCTGATTGCCCGCGCTGCAAAAGTGTGTGACGGCCAAGCGATCACCGTCTGGAGTGTACACCGTGAGCATCTCAGACTCGTCACCGGTTTTCAGCCGCTCGAGTAGCGCCGTTCCGCCCGAAGCGATCTGGTAGGAGACCCGCGAGATCATCCCGGAGCCCGAGTTGCCTTCCCACTCGCCGACGAGCGACTTGAGCTGCTCGAATCCTTTGGAAGGTTTGCCGACGTGTTCCGGCGCGGGTTTGGACTGCGCCCAAGCCCAACTGGTGCCGTTCCAACTATTTGGAAGCAACCTGAGCTCCGCATTCGGTCCGAGCTGAGAGGGAATTTTGTGGCACCACTTTAGCCTGCCTGCGGTAGGCAGGCCTGAAAAAGTTGGAACGGCACTGGCAGCCAGCGCACAGCCCACTGCAACGTACAACATGTGCTTCGTTTTCATCTGCATCCTCCATCAAAATTTAGCTTGAGCCCCGTTTTTCTACCGTTTCCTCCACCGCCGCTGATGGCGGGAATAATCAAGATTTCCGCGCCCGCCGAGACGGGAGTGGCAAGACCGCCGGTGTAGCGGACATCTTCGTTGCCCACAAAGACGTTGATGTGTTCCCGCACTTGGCCTTCTTCATTCACGATA
Organism: Acidobacteriota bacterium; assembly: GCA_003224195.1. Classification (GTDB taxonomy): domain Bacteria; phylum Acidobacteriota; class Terriglobia; order Acidiferrales; family UBA7541; genus Acidiferrum. The sequence goes on from QHYP01000146.1 coordinate 1,974, forward strand.
CGGTCTCGGATACCGGGAAACGCTGCGCAAAGGTTTTCCAGGGCGTCACGCAAGGTGGCGGGGGAAGATGCGATTTCCACGCGGCTCAAGCCGGCCGTGAACGCGCGGAGCGGACCCGGAATGTGAAACGTGATGGACATTTCTGACGTCTGCCTCACCGCCCTCTGTTCCTCGCGCTCGATCTTTTCCTATGCGTCGAAGCTTTTGTCGCTCCTCGACTGGGCTTGGGTTTGCGGGCGGCGCGGGGCTCGCCCACCATGACGCTCTTCACGCAGACAACCGGCGGCAAGCCCTGGAGTATCATTTTCCAGCTCTTCCCTTCATCGGCTGAGCCAAAGAGCTCGCCGCTGCGCGTTCCGAAGTAAATCCCGGCGGGATCGAGCGGGTCGGCGGTCATGGCGTCGCGCAAAACCGTTTCGTATGCTCCCTTCTGAGGCAAACCACGCATCAACGGTTCCCAGGAGGCGCCCGCGTTCCGCGTGCGATAGACGCGCAAGCGGCCGTCGGGAGTGCAACGGAACTCGTCGGATTCGACCGGAAGGACGTACACGCAATCGGGATCGTGCGGGTGCATCAGCATGGTGAAGCCAAAATCACTCGGAACGCCATTGGAGATGTTTTGCCAGGATTCAGCGCCGTCATCGGAGCGGTACAGACCCCAGTGGTGCTGGAGGAAGAGCCGCTCGGGCCGGGCCGGGTGCAGAACCGATTTGTGCACGCATTGGCCGAATTCGGGGTACTTTTCTGGCTGAAAGACGACGCGGATGCCGCGGTTGCGCGCCTGCCACGTGCTGCCCCCGTCGTCCGTCCGGTAAAGACCGCCCGCCGAGATCGCAATGTACATTCGCTCGATGCTCACAGGGTCAAGGAGAATGGTATGCAAGCAGAGTCCACCGTTTCCGGGAACCCAGCGGGGGCGATGGGGATGATCGAAGAGACCGCGGACGAGCGACCACGTCTCGCCTGCATCGTGCGAGACAAATAGCGCCGCCGGCTCGACGCCGCAGTACATCGTCTGTGGCTCGCTTTCCCGGCCGAGAGCGATCTGCCAGATGTTCTTCAGGGAGGTGCCGCAATCAGCCGGAAATCGGACGTTGGCTTCCGGCGGATTCGTCCAAATCTTGCCGAAGTCATCACTCGAGCGCAAATAAGTCCCCCAGAAGCTATGCGTGGACGCCCACAAGCGATGCCGCCCCTCGCGATGGTCGTACGCGAGAGAATAGATGGCCTGGCCGTGGAAATAGGGGCCAGCCACTTCCCACCGGGAACGTTCCGCCGTTGAGCGCAAGAGGAATGCTCCCTTCATTGTCCCCACAAGCAGCAGGAGGTCGCCGTTCCGCACCGCGATATGCCGAATGCCGCGCAGGACAGTGGTCAACGGCCCTCTTTGTTCACTTGTAGCAGCAGCGGCGCCGGCATGGGACGCAGCCTGAACGGCCTCGAGCGCGGCCTGCACTTCGCTGGCCAGTTGGTAACGTTGCGCAGGTTCTTTGGACAGGCAGCGTTGGACGATGGCCCAGAGGCTGGCAGGTATCCACGAGGGGAGCGGTGGCGGCAGCTCGTACAGAATCGCCGAACTAACCTCGAACGTGGTGCGTCCTCGAAAGGGCAACTTGCCTGAAGCGGCTTCGTACAGCACGACTCCGAGCCCCCAAATGTCGCCCCGAGCGTCCGCCTCCTGGCCGCGCAAAACTTCGGGCGGCATGTAGGGCAGCGTGCCCGTCATTCCGCCGATGCCCTCGAGCGGGCCGATCGTTTGCGTGGCCTCGTCAAACACCTCTTTTTGCAAACGCCTCGCCAAGCCGAAATCGAGCACTTTGACGAGCCCCTCCGGTGTGACCACGACGTTGGAGCTTTTCAGGTCGCGGTGAACGATGCTGCGGCCGTGAGAATGGGCAAGCGCACCGGCGATCTGCACGGCGTAACGCAGGACGGACTCGACGGACAAACCGCCGCCGATAAGCGCGCTGAGCGGCTTGCCTTCGATTAATTCCATCACGATGTATAGCTCGCCTTGGACTTCGCCGACTTCGTGGATGGTGCAAATGTTCGGATGGCTGAGCGCAGACGAAGCGCGGGCTTCGTGGAGCAGGAAATCTCTTGCGGACTTGTCGGCGACGGCGGCGGGAGCCAATACTTTGATGGCCACGTCGCGGTGCAGGACTTCGTCCCGGGCGCGGTAAACCACACCCATCCCGCCCTCTCCTACCTTGGAGACGATGCGGTAATGGCCGAGCAATTCGCCAATCACGGAAGCACACCCCTCAAGCCGCTTTTCCGGCCCTGATGAGTAAGCGCCTAAGATACGCCCAATAGTGCGGAGGCCGCCAGCGCGTTGAAGCAGCCATTTCAGCCGCTGGCGCGCCGGTCTCAGATTTGGCGCGGATATCGGCTCCGTCAAACCGCCCGAAATAAACAGTTTCAGCAATAGTTACTGTTTGGCGTCACGAGGCCGCACAGCTCCTTGCGCATGCATGCCGCGACGAGTATGGTCTGTAGTAAGGGCGACAGATCTCAACCTGAGTGCTGAAGTCTATTTGGCCGCGTGAAG
>QHYP01000146.1:4554-13455 GCA_003224195.1 Acidobacteriota bacterium
CTTCGCACCACCAATTTTCCCGCGACTCGGCTCGGTCTCGTTTTCCGCTTCAGGAGATGGATTAGATTCCTTCCCCGCGACTTCTCCCGGAGTGGCCGTCGGAGACTTTCGACCGGCGGTCTCAAATAATCCTTGAACAATCGGAGACTCCCCGCCTCCGCTTTAGGAGGAGATAAAATGCGTGGGATAAGAAAGTTCTTGATCACGACAGTTGTGACCATGGCGCTGGGTCTGCTAGGCCTTCCGGCAAATCTGCGGGCGGACGGCGGCGCCTTGAAGGTCACGTCGTTCCCGTCGGGCGCGAATGTGTTCGTGGATGGCGTGGACACGGGCAAAATCACACCGATGACCGTCAGCGTGCCATTGAGTACGCACACGATTACGGTTTCCTTTGGATCAATCTCTTGCCAGGACCCAGCTTCGTTGGGCTGGACCCCGGCTACACACACCATGGAGGTCGTACAGGGCACCAATTTCCTGAGCGTGACTTTGCTGCCTTGTCTGACCGTCGGTCCGCAAGGTCCCGCCGGTCCGCAAGGTCTTCCCGGACTGCCTGGGACGGCGGCGACAGTGACGGTAGACAGGACGACGACGGTAGCGCCCGGCACGCCGGCGAGCGTGATCAACTCCGGGACTTCCAGCGCCGCAGTGCTGAACTTCACGATTCCTCAAGGCGTTCCCGGACTGCCTGGGACGGCGGCGACAGTCGCGGTAGGCACGATAACGACGGGGGCCCCCGGAAGCAATGCCAACGTAACGGACACCGGCACAGCCAGTGCGGCAGTGCTGAATTTCACGATTCCGCAGGGAGCCAAAGGCGATACGGGCGCGACGGGAGCGTCCGGGGCTGCCGGAACGGCGGCGACAGTCGCGGTAAGCACGACGACGACGGGAGCGCCCGGAAGCAATGCCAACGTAACGGACACCGGCACAGCCAATGCGGCAGTGCTGAACTTCACGATTCCGCAAGGCGTTCCCGGCCCGCAGGGGCCATCGGGGCCAACTGGACCAACTGGGCCCGGGCTAACGAGCAGGCGGGAGTTCCGCGACAGCGGAACTTTCACTGTTCCTCCTGGAATCACCCGTTTGAGCGTTGAACTGTACGGTGCCGGAGGTGCCGGCAGCGGCCTGGCAAGCCCGTGCTTTAGCGGGGCGGGTGGTGGCAGCGGCGCTTATAGCAGTACGATTCTGCCCGTGCAAGGGAGCCAGCTATTGACTATCACCGTGGGTCTTGGAGGTGCACCTGGCTCAGCAGGGGCCTCCCCAGGTGTCAATGGCGGCGACACCCAAGTCCTCGATGCGAGTGGCACCCCGCTCGCGGTTGCCCACGGCGGATCTGGCGTTCTATTCACACCGTGCGGCCCGCTCCCTACCGGCGGCTTAGGTGGAGCAGTGGACCCCAACGCGCCCAACCCGATGATTAACCATCCGGGAGCCCCAGGCGGCGCGGGTTCAACGAACCAAGGCGCCCCCGGCCGAGGAGGGATGGGTTACGTTTTGCCCGGCTTTTTCTTCCAAGCCAACGGGCAGTTCGGGGCCGGTGGCGACGGCGGATCAACGAGTCCGACGGGTAATGTCAACGGGTCACCCGGTCAAGGAGGTTACATACATCTTGCTCAGTTGGTGAGCGAGAGAGCCGTAACGACAGCCAACCATCACAGCGTTCAGGCCTCGGCGCGCACCGCCGAGGCCTTTTCTATTCTGATCGATCGGTCCGCGCAAACAACCCGCACCAGTTCGCTGCGAGGCATACGGCGGCTTGACCCATCAAGCGAATAAAGGCAGCTTCCGCGTGGAAGGCGCTTGGTCCGTGACGTGTGCCTGACGACTCGCGAACGGAAAACGGTCTGCGCGTATTGACTCCGAGAAGGAAGGCGCGCCGGGAAAGCATTGACCGCGTCGCGACGGGTTCTTAACATACCAGGATGAGCCGAAGGCCTCACGGGTGCGGCGGCAATCTATTTCTGGCGGTCAGCGCCGGCGTTTTGGCGCTGGGGCTGTGCGGTTGCGAGGACGCGGCGAAGCGGCCCGCCCAGGCAAAGGTTCCTGCGAACGCGCCGCCGCTGACGGCATCTGCGGCGACGGCCCCGACGCCGAAGCCACAATCCTCTCGACCCGGGTCAGGCCAGCCCGCGCCAAAACTTCCCCCGCTGCCGAAGCTACCCCTCAGAAACCCCGGCGCACAGCGATTGCTGGCGCTCGTGCCGCAGGCGCGCAGCGGGAAAGAGCTGCTGACCGCCAGAGTGGAAGCGAAATTTGCGGCGGGCGAGCAGAACTACAAGGCGGGACATCTCGAGGCGGCGCGGCGTGATTTTGACGCGGCCGTGGACGCACTGCTCGAGAGCGGCTACGACCTCAGCGCGGATCCGAAGCTCGAGGCGCTCTTCGAAAAGATCGTGGATACGACCTACGGCTATGAGCTGCAGGCTTTCCGCGCGGGCGAGGGCTTCAACGAAGTGCCAGCCGTGCCCGCGCCGATCGAAGAAGTGGCGGAGATGACCTTTCCGGTCGACCCGCGGCTGAAGCCCAAGGCGGAAAAGTCCCTCGAGAGCGTGTCGCACGATCTGCCGCTCACGCTGAACGACACGGTTTTGTCTTTCCTGAATTTTTTCCAGACGCCGCGCGGCCGGGACATCGTCGAGACAGGATTACGGCGCGCGGGACGCTACAAAGAGACGATTTCGCGCGTCCTGCGGGAAGAGGGCATGCCGCAAGACCTGATGTACATGGCGCAGGCGGAAAGCGCGTTCCAACCGCAGGCGCTTTCGCGCAAAGGCGCGCGGGGACTCTGGCAATTCATGGCTTGGCGCGCGAATCAGTACGGCCTGCAGCATACCTGGTGGATTGACGAGCGGCAGGACCCCGAAAAATCCACGCGCGCCGCAGCGCGGCACCTGCGCGACCTCTACGGTCAGTTCGGCGACTGGTATCTGGCGATGGCCGCGTACGACTGCGGTCCGGGAAACGTGCAAAAAGGGATCGAGCGCACGGGCTATGCGGATTTCTGGGAACTCCATAAGCGAAACGTGCTGCCGCGCGAGACGCGGAACTACGTCCCGATTATTCTGGCGCTGACGCTGATCGCGAAGGACGCCGCGCACTACGGCATTCAAGTGGAGCCCGACCAGCCCCTGCCCTACGAAGCGTGGAAGCCGGGCAAGCCAATCGACTTGCGGCTGGTGACGGACACGATCGACACCGATCTGGATACGCTGCGCCAGCTCAACCCGGCGCTGCTGCGTATGGTCACTCCGAACGTTCCAAACTTCGAGCTGCGGCTGCCTCCGGGAACGGCGGAGAAATTGACGGCCGGGCTGGCGGATATTCCGCAAGAAAAGTGGGTGAGCTGGCGGAGGCATCGCGTCGAAGCGGGAGACACGCTCGCGTCGATTGCCAAACGCTATCGCGTGACGATGGCGGCCATCGCGGAAGTGAACAAGCTCGACCGCAAGGACCCGCTCGAGCCGGGTGAGAAGCTGATCATTCCGGCCGCGCCGCCGGCGGAACTGAAGAGCCGGTTGGTGCGGTACCGGGTGCGCAGGGGTGATACGCTGCTCGCGATTGCGGACCGTTTTAGCGTGGAAGCGGAAGACTTGCGCAGGTGGAACGGGCTGCGCTCGAACCATGTCTACCGCGGGATGGTGCTGCGGATTTATACGCCGGGCGGCGGGCCGGAGTTGCGGCCGGCGCGGAAAAGGGCCGGGGTTTCGTCTAAAGGGCGGCCGAAAACGGCGGCGAGCGCTCAAGCTCCAAAGAGCGCGAGCAGCTCTGATCCCCACTAAATATTTTCTTTTCAACATCATGGAGACACCGCCGTGGCTGGCGACCGGAACAAGCGCATGCGCCCAACACCTTGCAATCGCGCGCGCTTGCTGGAATGCTTGACAAAATGGGCGAGACTGCGATAGCAAAGCCCACGGGGATGTCGTCCGCTCGCGATGTTCGACTGGCCCGGCGTCCCGCCCGATGAGTCGGTGAGGATTCCCGCTGGAGGATGGAATGGAATTTCAAAAGGACGCCTTTGAAGACGACAATGATCTCTCGCGCCTCGAAGAGGAAGAGGAAGCAGGCCACGAAGCTGAAGAGGTGATGGAGTCCGAGGAAGAAGAGATCCTCGTGACGGAAGAGGCGCCGGCGCCCGCCCCGGCAGCCAGGCCCGCGCCGAAGAAGCCCGCCCGCAAAGCGGCGAAAAAAGCGCGGCCCAAAAAGAAGGCCAAGGCGAAGCCGAAGAAGAAACCGAAGAAGAAGGCAGCCAAAAAGCGGAAGAAAAGGGCGAAAAGGCGCAAGAAGCGTTAGACAGTTTGACCGCTGGTGGCGGGCCCGGATTCAATCCGGGCCCGTTGTGTTCTCAGAGCGGAACCCGGAGTCGAGAGGCCGGAGTTTCAAGTCGGTGCCGACGGCTCCCAAAAGGGGAAGAGACCGCATCATCCGAGGCAGGCACTTGCCGCTGCGAGTGCCTCTCGCTAGCATAACGCTCGCATGTTGCGGGCCCTCGAAGAGATCCGGCGGATGCGCGGCGGCGCCCAAGCTCACCTGATGCGCTGCTCGGACGGGCACTACTACGTCGTCAAGTTCCAGAACAACCCGCAGCACCGTCGCGTGCTGGCGAACGAAATGCTGGGAACGAAGCTGGCGGCGCGGCTGGGGCTCCCGACAGTGCCGGTGGCAGTGGTCGAAGTGGGCGAGGAATTGATCCGTCTGACGCCGGACCTGGCCATCGAGTTGGGCCGCGCGCGGATCCCCTGCGCGGCTGGGCTGCACTTCGGGTCCCGCTATCCGGGGGATCCGCGGCGCCTGACGCTGCACGATTTTCTGCCGGATGAACTCTTGCTCCAGGTGGAGAACATGCACGACTTCGCCGGGATGCTGGTATTCGACAAGTGGACTTGCAACACAAACGGGAGACAGGCGCTTTTCATCCGCGAGACGCCGCGGGCCGCGTACCGCACGGTAATGATCGACCAGGGGTTCTGCTTCAACGCGGGAGAATGGAATTTCCCGGACGCGCCGCTGCGCGGGCTCTACGCGCGCAACCGCGTCTATCTGGGAGTCACGGGAATGGAGTCGTTCGCGCCATGGCTCGAGCGCATGGAAAAGCGCATTGGCGAGCGCATGCTGGACGAGGTGAGCAGCGAGATTCCGCCGGAGTGGTATGAAGACGATCACGACGCGCTGTACCGGCTGCTCGAGCTGCTCGAGCGGCGGCGGGACCGCGTTCCGGATCTCTTGCTCGACGCGAAAAAATCCTACCGGAATCCCTTTCCCAACTGGACGTGAACCATGCCGGAAGTGATTTCGCAAGAAGCGGTGGAACAAGCCCCCGATGCGCGCGCCTGCGCCTATCGCATCCTGCGCTATGCGCCGAACCTTGTCCGCGACGAGTGGGTGAACATCGGCGTGCTGGTCTTCGACCCGGCCACGGGAGAGCGCCGCCTGCGGCTGATCGAAGAGGCGGGGGAATTCGCGCGCGTGCGCCGGTTGCATCCGGCGGCCGATGAGGCGTTGCTGCGCGCCCTGCGCGACGACATCGAAAAACAGTTCGACGCGGCCAAGAACGGCGGATGGCGCGCGCTCCTGGCGAAGTGGGATGAAACCCTTTCGAACGCGCTGCAGCTCGCGCCGCAAAAAGGCGTGCTGGCCGGCGATCTGGACGCGGAGCTCGAACGGCTCTATGCCGACCATGTGGCTCCGCCGGCGGGGCGCGGGATTGCCGCCGAGAGGGCGGGAAGCCGGGGAGCGATTCGCGGTTACTGCAACCAGGTCTGGCGGCAGGCGCGGCTATGGGAGCGGATTACGAAATTAATCCGCGTGGACGAGTTTACGTTTCCCGGCGATCCCATGAAGCTCGACTACGGCTACCGGCGGAACGGCGCGCGCGGGTTTGTGCAGGCGCTTTCGGTGACGCGCGCCCCCGGAGACGCGAAGCTCCTGGCATACACGGCGGAGCGCGTGCGCGGCAAGATTCCCGCTAGTGAGTTCACCGCGGTGACGGACACGGCGCTGGCGGCGGAGAACGAACGGCACCGCTTCGTGCGCGAGACGCTGCGCGACGCTGGAATCGAGACCGTGCCGCAGGAAGGGTTTGCGGTGTGGGTGGCGAAGCTGAAGCCGATGCTTCAGTGAGCAGCGACCGCTGTCCGCGCCAGTCACTCGTCGCAAATCCCACTCACTACGAATTCTCGGCCACTTTGTCCCTACACGACAGGCTCGCTCCAGTTTTCGAGCGTTTCCTTCACTTTATGCAGGAACTGGTGGGCGATGGCGCCGTCCACCACGCGGTGGTCGTAGCTGAGCGTCACGTAGCACATGGAGCGGATGGCGATTGCGTCGTCCACCACCACGGGGCGCTTTTCGATCGCGCCGAGCCCGAGGATCCCGACGTTCGGCTGGCTGATCACCGGCAGCCCGAAGAGCCCGCCGAAGACGCCCGGGTTCGTAATGGAAAAGGTCCCTTCCTGCACTTCCTCGGGCTTCAGCCTTTTTGCGCGGGCGCGCTCGGCCAGGTCGTTGAGGGTGCGCTGGATGCCCAGCAGGTTTTTCTCGTCGGCGGTTTTGATCACCGGCACGATCAGCCCCCAATCGAGAGCCACGGCGATGCCGATGTTGATTTCCTTGTGCAGCACGACGTTCGTGCCATCGAGCGAGGCGTTCATCGTGGGGAAGGCGCGCAGCCCGGCGACCGCGGCCTTCACAAAGAACGGCATGAAGGTGAGCTTGGTGTCGTAGCGCTTCTCGAATTCGTCCTTGGACTTGGCGCGCAGGGCGGCCACCTTGCTCATGTCCACTTCGTCCACGGAATAAACGTGCGGCGAGACGCGCTTCGAGGCGATCATGTGCTCGGCGATGCGCTGGCGCATGACCGACAGGGGCTGCACTTCGTAGTGGCCGAAGTAGATCTTCTCGCGCGGCACCGCCGTCTCGAACGCGACGCGGGCTTGCCCGCCGGGAACGCCCGGGGCGGGCGGTGGCATCGTGGACGCGGCGGAGGATGGCGAAGCAGCGGCGCTGGCGGAAGAACCGCCCTCGATCACGGCGAGAATGTCTTTCTTGCTGATGCGGCCGCCTGCGCCCGATCCCGGCACGCCCGATAGATTGATGCCGTGCTCCTTGGCAAGGCGGCGGACGAGCGGCGAGCTATGAATGCGCTCGCCCTCGCGCATCGGTGCGGGACCTGTGGCGGCCACCGGAGCCGCCCGCGGCGCTGCCGGCGCGGGCATGGGAATCGGCGCCGGCCTCGGCGCGGCCACAGCGGGAGCGGGAGCAGGAGTGGGCTTGGGCGCGGCGGCAGTCGAAGCAGGAGCCGCGGCCGAAGCCGGCGCGCCCGCGGCGTCAATCACGGCGACGACGGTCTGAATCGGCACCGTTTCGCCTTCCTTGCACTTGATCTCCTTGAGGACGCCGGCCACGGGCGATGGGATTTCCGCGTCCACCTTGTCGGTCGAGATTTCGAAGAGCGGCTCGTCGCGTTCGACCTTGTCGCCGGGCTTCTTGAACCACTTGGTGATCGTGCCTTCGAAAATGCTTTCCCCCATCTGGGGCATCACAATGTCGACAGCCATTTTTCCTTCTCCTGTAAAACCTTTCAAATGCGTCAAAGAAGCCCGCCCAAGCCGAGTGCTGCAATCTCTAATACCGCGCGAGCTCCTTCGCGGCGTTAAAAACCTTTTGTGCGTTGGGCAGAAAATATTCCTCGAGCGGCGGCGCATACGGCACCGGTGTATCGAGCGCAGTGACGCGCAGCACCGGCCCGTCCAGGTCGCCGAAGGCTTTCTCGCAGAGAACTGCCGCGATTTCGCCGGCGATGCCGCCGGTCTTCGTGTCCTCGTGGACGACCAAACATTTGTTCGTCTTCTTCACCGACTGCAGAATCGTCTCCTCGTCGAGCGGCAGCAACGTGCGCAGATCGATGACCTCGGCCTCGACGCCTTCCTTCGCCAGGGCGTCGGCCGCTTCGAGCGATGTATGCATCATCGCGGCGTAGGAAAGGATCGTCAGGTCGCGGCCCTCGCGGCGGACGACGGCTTTGCCGAGCGGCACGGTGTAATCGCCAGCGTGAATTTCTTCCTTGATGCGCCGGTAGAGGAATTTGTGCTCGAAAAAGAGCACCGGGTTGTTGTCGCGGACGGCGGCCTTGAGCAAACCTTTCGCGTCGTAGGGCGTCGAGGGATAGACGACCTTCAGACCGGGCGTGTGCACGAAATACATTTCCGGATTGGCGGAATGGAACGGCCCGCCGTGAACTCCGCCGCCGGACGGCCCGCGAATGACCATCGGCGCCGGCGCGCCCCACAGATAATGGCCCTTGGCGACGAAATTCGTGATCTGGTTGAAGGCGCAGACAATGAAATCGATGAATTGCATTTCGGCGATGGGCCGCAGGCCGAGATAACTCATCCCGCAGGCGGCGCCGACGATGGCGCTCTCGCTGATCGGCGTATCGATGACGCGCTCCCAGCCGAAGCGCTCGAGCAGGCCCTCGGTCACCTTGAACGCGCCGCCGTAGACGTTTACGTCCTCGCCGAGCAAAACGACCGCCGGGTCGCGCTCCATCTCTTCGAAGATGGCTTGGCGAACGGCCTCGAGAAAAGTAACCGGAGCCACGGCTATCTCCCCGGCCTGCGGCTTGCAGCCGGCTTGGTTGGCTTCTTTTTGCCGCGGGAGAGAGCCGCGCCCTTCGATGTGGCCCGGACAAGCGGGCTTGCGCCATTCCCGCTGGCATCCGCGCCGGCCGGGATGAATTGCTTGGCCACTCTTGCCGCGCCGTGTCCAGTGGTGTAGCCGGTGGCGGGCCAAGCCGGCTTCGTGCTCGTCTTGGGCGGCATCACTTCCGCAATCGGTCTCTCCCACTTCGGCTCGATCTTGTGGCAGCCCTCGCAATAGACGCCCTCGGCGGCAAGTTCG
>QHYP01000147.1 GCA_003224195.1 Acidobacteriota bacterium
TGAACGTCCGGCGTGACGATTTGCCGGGCGTACTGAAAGTGCTACCAGCCTTAAAAAATCCGACAATTTCACCGCTCAGCGATCCCGAATGGGTGGCTGTGAATACGATCATCGAAGAGGCGGACGTGCGGCAAAGCTTGCCGAAACTGAAGGCCGCCAGAGCGCAGGGGATCGTCGAGTATCCCTTGAACAAGATCGTGCTGTGATGCGTATCATCAGGCTCAATCGGAAAGTTGCGGAGGATTTGCTTCGCGCGCGCGGCCGGCGCGACGCCGCGGCGGAACGCATCGCTGCGCGCATCGTGGCCGATGTTCGCCGCAGAGGCGACGCCGCTCTTTTCTACTGGACGAAGAAACTGGACGGCGCGGGCCTCGCGCACGAAGGTGTTTTCATTTCCCGCCACGAGCTGCGCGTCGCGCGGAATTGCGTCAGCGCCGACTTCCTTAGCGCTATCCGACACGCCGCACGCAACATTCGTCGCGTCGCAGAACAACAATTGCCGCGACCATGGTCGCTCGAGGTCGAACCGGGCGTGCGGATACGGCAACTCGTCCGCCCGCTCGATTGTATCGGCTGCTACATTCCGGGCGGCCGCTTCTCGCTCGTCTCCACGCTCCTGATGACCGTAGTTCCCGCACGCGTCGCGGGCGTGCCTCGCATCATCGTCGCTTCTCCGCGGGCGAACGCGGAGGTACTTGCTGCGGCTGACCTTCTCGGTGTGGATTGTGTCGGGCGGATTGGCGGGGCGCAGGCGATCGCGGCTCTCGCCTATGGGACGCGGAACATCCCGCGCGTGGACAAGATTTTTGGCCCCGGGAATCGCTTCGTCACGGCTGCCAAGTGGCTTGTCAGCGCTGACTGCGCGATTGATTTGCCTGCAGGGCCGACGGAGGCCATCGTGCTCGCCGCAAGCGGCAATCCCCGTTGGATTGCGGCGGACTTGCTCGCGCAGGCCGAACACGCGCCCGACGCGGGCAGTTTCCTCGTGACAACTTCGCGCAAGCTCGCACAGTCCGTGCAGAACAAAATCGAAACTCAGCTTCGCCGGTTGCCGCGCTCCAATCCAGCGCACCTCTCCATGGCGCGCGTCGGCGCCATTTTAGTGGCCTCCTCTCTCGACGCGGCGGTAGATTTCGTGAACCGCTTTGCGCCGGAGCACCTCAGCGTGGTTGGAAGCGAGACTCGTTTGATCAAGAGAATCGGCGCGGCTGGCACAGTTTTTCTCGGCCCCTGGGCCGCGCAGCCGCTCGGAGACTATGCAACTGGAAGCAACCACGTCCTGCCGACCGGCGGTTGGGCGCGCAGGCGAGGGGGGCTCAGCGCGGCGGATTTTGTGAAATGGATGAGCGTGCAAGAGATCGGAAAGGCCGGATTTGCGCGCCTTGCGCCGGTCGCTCGCGCGCTGGCTCAAATCGAAGGGTTGCAGGCGCATCACAATGCCGTCGCTGTGAGGGAATGAGGAGCGCGCATGGCCCGCATCGCGAACATTCATCGCAAGACGAATGAGACGGATATTCGCGTCCGGCTGAATCTCGACGGCCGCGGCAAAGCGCGCGTCTCCACGGGCGTCCGCTTCTTCGACCACATGTTGGAGCTACTTGCCCGCCACGGCGCTTTCGACCTTGAACTGATCGCCCGCGGCGACCTGGATGTGGACCAGCACCACACCGTGGAAGATACAGGAATCACACTGGGCGAAGCGGTGCGAAAGGCTCTCGGCTCGAAACGTGGCATCCTCCGCGCAGGCTATTTCCTGATGCCGATGGACGAAACTCTTGCCGCGGCTGCAGTGGACCTGGGCGGCCGGCCGTGTTGTGTAGTGCGCGCAAAAATTACCGCGCAGCGTGTCGGTGATTTCCAGGTCGAACTTCTCGAAGATTTCTTTCAGGGTTTTGCGCAGGCCGCGCGCGCCAACGTGCATCTTCGCGCGCTTTACGGCCGGTCGTCACATCACCAGGTCGAGGCAATCTTCAAAGCATTCGCCCGCGCCCTGCGTTTTGCCGTCGCGCGGGACAAGCGTCTTCGCCGCGTGTTGCCCAGCACGAAAGGGCTGCTATGAGAATCACTCTAATCGACTACGGCGCGGGCAATCTCCCCAGTGTCGAGCGCGCGTTCCAAAGGCTGGGCGCCGAGGCCGAGCGCGTGAACACGCCGGACTCTATGGAGCGCGCTGAGGCCATCGTTCTTCCCGGCGTGGGCCATTTTGCGGCGCTCATTCGCGCCATCGATGAACGCGGACTGCGCGAACCCTTGCTTGCAGCGATCAAGCGCGGCGCCCCATTCCTCGGTATCTGTTTAGGATTGCAGGCGCTCTTTGAGTCGAGCGAGGAGGCGCCGGAGCTTCCGGGTCTTGCTCTTTTGAAGGGCGCGGTGCGCCCGCTGCCCCCGCGCGTCAAGCTGCCCCACATGGGCTGGAATCAGGTTCGTTCAGCGCCTGCCTCGCGCATTTTTAGGGGTTTGTCGCCGGATTCGTGGTTCTACTTTGCCCACTCCTACGCGGCGATGCATGAAGGTCCCAGCGTTGCGGCATTCTGCTCGCATGGAACGGACTTCATCGCCGCGATCGAATCGGAAAACATCTGGGCCGTGCAATTCCACCCGGAAAAGTCGGCTGCGCCTGGCGCGCGCGTCCTCGCTAATTTTCTGGAGTTCACGCAATGAGCCTCGCGCACCGAATCATTCCCTGCCTCGATACGGACGGCGCGCGCGTCGTGAAGGGCGTGAATTTTGTCGGGTTGCGCGACGCCGGCGATCCCGTCGCGCTCGCCGCGAGGTATAACACCGAAGGTGCAGACGAACTCGTGGTCCTCGATATCGCAGCCTCGCGCGACCGCCGGCCCACGTTTCTCGAAACCATTCGCTGCGTGGGAGAGCAGCTCGCCATCCCTCTCACGGCCGGCGGTGGAATTCGAACGCTTCAGGATGCGCGCTCTGTCGTCCGCGCCGGCGCGGATAAAGTGACCGTAAACACCGCCGCGGTCGCGCGGCCAGAACTTCTGACGGAACTTGCTGCGGATTTTGGCTCTCAAGCCGTGGTGCTCGCTATCGACGCGAAGCGCGATGGCGGCTGGTGGGAAGTGCGCATTCGCGGCGGCCGCGAAGCCACCGGACTCGACGCCATCGAATGGGCGAAAGAAGGCGTATCGCGCGGCGCAGGAGAGATCCTGCTCAGTTCGGTAGATCGCGACGGCAGGCAGAGCGGCTTTGACGTCGAGCTGACGGCCGCCATCGCCCGCGCTATAAGCGTGCCCGTCATCGCCTCCGGCGGGGCCAAGACGCCCGAACATTTCCTGGAAATTTTCACCGAAGGGGCGGCCGATGCCGCGCTCGCAGCCTCGATTTTTCACGACAACGCTCAACCCATCGGCGGGTTGAAGAAATTTCTCGCGGAAAACGGGGTCTCCGTCCGCATCGCGCCATGATTATCCCCTGCATCGATCTTCAGGATGGCAAAGCGGTGCAGCTTGTTCGCGGCCGCCGCCGCGTACTCGCCGTGGACGATCTTCTCGGCCTGCTCGAGCGCTTCCGCAGTTATTCCCAACTTCACTTGATCGATCTCGACGCCGCGATGCGCCGCGGCAGCAACAGTCGTGCGATCCGTCTGCTGTGCGGCGAGGCCAAGCAGCGCCATGGCTTTCATGTGCGCGTCGGCGGCGGAGTGCGCAGCGTCGCGCGCGCGGCGCAACTTCTGAAAGCCGGTGCAGACCAGGTGATTGTCGGTACCGCGGCGATCCGCAACGGAAACGTGAACCACGCGTTCTTGCGAAGACTGAAAGCCCGCTTGGGAAAGAAGAAGATCGTAGTGGCCCTTGATTGTGAACGCAGCATGCTTGTCGTCCATGGCTGGCGCGAACGTCTCTCCCTGCGCCCCGAGGAGGTCATGCGTGAGCTGAGCCGATACTGCTGGGGTTTTCTCTGCACGTACGTAGATAACGAGGGGACATTGCGCGGGACCAATCTGGACTGGTTTCGCCGCCTCCGCCGCGTCACACCGCTTCCCATCATCGCCGCAGGCGGCATCCGCAGCCGCCGCGAAGTCCGCGCGCTTGCGCGTCTCGGGATGGACGCCGCGGTTGGCATGGCGCTTTACCGCAACCTTCTCCGCTGAAACCCGGCGGACTCGCGCACCACTGTCAAGTTGTACGACAGATCGCCATTGCCCGTTGGTTTTTCAGATGAAAAATCGGGCCGAGGCGGATAGCATCTGAGGCTGCCGGCGGAGAGGCGGCCCATGCCCGACCAGGAAACCAATTGGCGCCGCGGCTTCTGGAGCCTGATCGCCACGCAGTTCCAGGGCGCCTTCAACGAGAACGGGCTGAAGAACCTCGTCATCTTTCTCATCCTCGCGATGCCTCTGAAATCCGAGGAGAAAGACAGCAAAGTCCTGCTTGTCGGCGCTCTGTTTTCGGGCCCGTTCATCCTGTTTTCTATGACGGGTGGATACCTGGCGGATCGCTTCAGCAAACGCAACGTCACCATCGGCACAAAGGTCTTTGAGATCGCCGTGATGTTGCTTGCCATCCTCGCGCTCGCTCAGGAAAACTTGCACTTGGCGATGGCGGCCGTGTTCCTTGCGAGCACGCAGGCAGCGCTGTTCGGACCGTCGAAGTACGGCCTGCTCCCGGAGGTTTTGCCGGAGAGCCAGCTGTCCTGGGGCAACGGCATCCTGGAGCTGGGCACATTTCTGGCTATCATCGCCGGAAGCCTTGCGGGGGCTTCTCTGTCGGACGCATTTCGCGGGCGCCAGGGGATCTCCGGCTTGATTTTTCTCGCTTGCTCGGTTGTGGGCCTAGTTACCAGCTATAGCATCACGCGCGTTCCGGCCGCTGATTCAGCCAGGAAGTTCAATCCCAACTTTCTGGGAGATCTTTGGACGCAGGGAACGCTTATCCGGCGCGACCGTGTGCTCTGGCTCGCTGTCCTCGGCAACACGTACTTCTGGTTCCTCGGTGCGCTATTGCAGTTCAACATCATTTTCTACGGCAAAAGTGTCCTCCAAATCAGCGACACAAAAAACGGACTTCTGCAGGCCGCCGTGGCGGTGGGCATCGGAGTGGGGAGTTTCGCGGCTGGGTATCTCTCCGGCGGAAAGATCGAATACGGCTTGATTCCTCTCGGCGCAATGGGCATGACCGTTTTTGGATTTTTCCTTTCGGGGCATGGTCTCCCCTTTCTGACTGTGTTTTTGCTTTTGGCGGCGCTCGGATTCGCTGCCGGCTTCTTCGTCGTTCCCATCAATGCCCTGATTCAGCATCGGCCCGAGCAGGAGAAAAAGGGCGGCGTGATCGGCGCGGCAAACTTGCTGTCGTTCGTTGGAATCGGGTTCGCGTCGGTCATCTATTATGCCGCGACACATTTGGCGCATCTGGGCCCGGCGGCAATTTTCTTCTGGGCTTCGGCTGCGACGCTGGCCGCCACGGGGTATGTTCTGTACCTGCTCCCAGATTCGCTCCTGCGGCTGCTGTTGTGGTTCGCAACGCACACGCTCTACCGGATCGACGTTCAGGGCCGAGAATACGTCCCCGTCCGAGGCGGCGCGTTGCTCGTTCCGAACCACGCCTCCATGGTGGATGCGTGTCTGATGATCGCCTCCAGCGACCGGCCCATCCGCTTTCTGATGTTCAAGGATTCTTACGAACACCCAGTCATCAAGCCGTTCGCGAAGATTCTCCGAGTGATTCCCATCTCTTCGCAGCAGCGTCCACGCGAAATGATCCATTCTTTGCGCGAAGCCGCGCAAGTTCTCCGGGACGGCGAACTCGTCTGCATCTTCCCCGAAGGGCAGATGACGCGCATCGGCCAGATGCTTCCGTTCCGGAGAGGAATGGAGCGCATCCTGAAGGGAGTGGATGCGCCCATCATACCGGTACACATCGACGGCGTATGGGGTTCCATTTT
Source organism: Acidobacteriota bacterium (assembly GCA_003224195.1). Classification (GTDB taxonomy): domain Bacteria; phylum Acidobacteriota; class Terriglobia; order Acidiferrales; family UBA7541; genus Acidiferrum. The sequence continues at coordinate 5,899 of QHYP01000147.1, forward strand.
CAGTTTTTTCGGCGGGCGCTTCTTATGGAAGCTGCCCCGCAAGATTCCGTATCCAGTGCGTGTCACGTTTGGCAAGCCATTGTCCCCGACGGCGACTTCTCAGGAAGCGCGGCAAGCCGTTCAGGAGCTGGGCGTCGAAGCGTTCGCGCACCGCAAGCGGCACATGAAAACGCTGCCGCGTTCTTTTCTGCAAACGGTCCGCCGACATCCGTTCCGCTTCGCCATGGCCGACGGGCGAATGCCGCAGGTTCGCTATTTTGACGCGCTCGTGAAAACGATTTTCTTGGCACGGCGCTTGCGCAGCCGTTGGCGCGGCCAGGAAATGGTAGGCATTCTCCTGCCACCGTCCATTCCCGGCGCGCTGGTGAATCTCGCGGCCCTGCTGATGGGCAAAGTTCCCGTCAATTTGAACTACACTAGCTCGAACGAATCTCTTACCGCCTGCGCGCAGCAGTGCAATTTGCAGACGGTCGTCACGTCTCGCCAATTTCTCGAGCGGGTTCACGTGCAGCCCCCGGCTGAAGCCATTTTCCTCGAAGATCTCGCGGCAAATCCGCGTGTTGCAGAGCGCGCATGCGCCTTGCTAGCGTCGTGCCTTCTCCCAGCGCGTGGCATCGAAACCTTCGTCGGCGCGGAACGCCGCGCAAGACTCGACGACGTGGCTACAATCATTTTCTCCAGCGGCTCAACCGGCGATCCGAAAGGCGTGATCCTGACGCATTACAACATTGCGTCGAACGTCGAGCAGCTCAACCAGGTGGTCATGCTGAACTCCACGGATCGCATCCTGGGAATTCTGCCCTTCTTCCATTCTTTCGGATTCACGGGGACGCTCTGCCTGCCGGTCGCGCTCGGTCTCGGTGTGATCTATCATCCGAATCCGCTCGACGCCCGGGCGATCGGCGCGCTCGTCGCCCAGTACGCGATTACGCTCTTGCTGGCGACGCCCACCTTTCTGAACACCTACACCCGGCGCTGCGCGCCGGAGGATTTCGGCAGCCTGCGTTTCGTGATGGCGGGAGCAGAAAAACTGCCGGAGCGCATCGCACAAGCGTTTGAAGATCATTTCGGCATTCGCCCGCTCGAAGGGTACGGTTGTACGGAATGTTCGCCGGTGGTCGCGTTGAATACACTGGATTTTCGTGCGGCTTCTTTTCGGCAGGTGGGCGCCAAGCGGGGCAGCATCGGCCACCCGCTGCCGGGAATGAGTGTGCGGATCGTGGATCCGGCGACTGGCCGGCCCGTGCCCGTCAGTGAGCCGGGCCTGCTGCTCGTCCGCGGGCCCAACGTCATGCAGGGGTACCTGCAGCAGCCCGAAAAGACGGCCGAGGTTCTGCAGGACGGCTGGTACAACACGGGCGACATCGCCACCGCCGATGAAGACGGGTTCATCCGCATCACGGACCGCTTGAGCCGGTTCAGCAAGGTCGGCGGTGAGATGGTTCCTCACATCAAGGTGGAAGAAAAACTTCAGGAACTCATGGACGCGTCCGAACAGGTCTTTGCGGTCACGGCCATCCCCGACGAGAAGAAAGGC
>QHYP01000148.1 GCA_003224195.1 Acidobacteriota bacterium
TCCAACTTCGCACGTCCGCAACTCCTTTGCTTGCCACACATGCAAGACCCCCCGAAGGGTACTCCATGCGGCGCAGCCATTCCCTTTTCCCGAGGAATCTGTGAAAAAAAACCGGTGGCACAGGCACTCCTGCCTGTGCACGTTTGCTAAGTTCAACAAATTCAGCTTCGGCGAGGCCACTTATAGACGCCGGATCGCGCCTTTTTTGGGTTTTTTCACAACTTCGCGAGTGCAACCGAGGGATGCTCGCCCACCGCAGGAGGGCCTGCCCGCCGCAGGAGGGCTCGCCCCGAGCGGAGCCGAGGGGGCTGTGCGCTTCACCACTCACAAATCACATTCTCTCAAGGAAAAAAACATGAAGAAACCAAAACAGTCCCGTTCCCGCGTCGCCATCGCCGAATCCTCTCTCTGTCAGTTCTCTTTTGCCGACGGCCGCACCTGTCGCATGTTCCGCCAGCACGATCATCCGTCTCTATGCGTTTTCCACGCTCGCGCCGAGCGCCAAATCGCCGAATCCGACCGCCTCGGCTCCGAACTCGCTGTTACTCTCACGGGCCGCTTCATGACTGCCACGGACATCAACTTCGCCCTCGGCAAACTTTACAAAGCCATCGCCCAGAACCGCATCCCGCCCCGAACTGCCTCCAACCTGGCCTTCGTCGGCAAACTCCTGCTCCTCTCCCTCGACAAACTCAAGAGGGAATTCAATCTTAACTACGATTATAAGGCTTGGCTGCAAATGTACACGGAGTCTAAGCCTCTCGCTAATCCCCCTTCCGCCACCCTCGGCGAGCAGCAACCCGCAAATAGCGCCGCGGTCGTTCGCACCGGCGGGGGAACCGCTGCCGGCCCGGGCAAAGATAGTGCAGGAGGCCCAGCGTAACGTGGTCGCCAGTCGCCGCATTGCGCCATCCATATCGCTGGGGTACAGTGACGCCCAGGCCATGAACTACGGCACGCTTCCCTCGCAGCTCCTGAACGCAGTCGATACCAAACCGAATGCGTGCGCGCAGATGCTTCGCCGCCCGGCCGCCGCTGGCTCGGAGAGTTCCCGTTGGGAAGCCATCTCCTCCGCTGAATTGCTGCGCCGTATTGCGGGATTCTCCACCGCCCTGGTGGAATTGGGCGTCAAATCGGGCGACCGCGTCGGCCTTTTCTCCCCGAACCGTCCCGAGTGGCACGTCGCCGACTTTGCCATCACCGGCGCAGGCGGCGCGACGGTGCCCATCTATTTCAACGAGTCGCCCGAGCGGATGGCTTACATCCTGAACCATGCGCAAACCCGCGTCGTTTTCGCCGCTGGCGCAATGCAGGCCAAGCGCCTCCTGGAAAATCGCCACCGCTTCAAAACTGTCGAGCATATTATTGTTGCGGAAGGCGGTCCGGATGTGCCGGCCGAATGCCTTCTGTATGACGCGCTGCTGAGGGCCGCTGGCGACGCCGATGTCGCGACTTACCGCGTCCGCGCCTCTCAGATTCTTCCCGGCCAGCTCGCCTCCATCATCTACACCTCGGGGACAACCGGTGAACCCAAGGGCGTCATGCTCACGCACACGAATCTTTGCTCCAACGTGACCGATGCCTGCGCTGAGTTCGATTTCCGAATCGATGAAGATATTGCCCTCTCCTTCTTGCCCCTAGCTCACGTCTATGGCCGAATGCTCGACTACACTTATTTGTTCAATGGCGTCACGGTTGCCTACGTGGAAGCCGTCGATGCGGTCGCGCAGGCTCTCCTCGAAGTTCGCCCAACGGTTCTCGCGGCTGTACCGCGATTTTTCGAGAAAATCTATGCGCACATTATGGAGGAGGGCTCCAAGAACACGGGCCTCAAGCGCACGATTTTCTTCTGGGCCATGGACGTGGCCGCGCGCAGCGCGCCCTGGCGTGCGATGGGCAAGGCCGCAAGTCCCCTGCTCAAACTCCAGTGGGTCATCGCCGACAAGCTCGTTTACTCGAAGATTCGCTCGGGCACCGGCGGCCGCCTTCGCATGGTCTTTTCCGGCGGCGCGCCGCTCTCAAAGGACTTGGCGGAATTCTTCTGGGCCGTCGGCATCCCCATCTATCAGGGCTATGGACTCACGGAAACCTCTCCGATTGTGTCGAGCAACTACCCCGTGAACCGGGTCGGAAGCTCCGGCAGGCCGATCCCTAACGTCGAAGTGAAAATCGCGCCCGACGGCACGGGAAGTTCTTACGGAAGACGGTTGGTTTCGCACCGGCGACATCGGCTACCTCGACTCGGACGGCTACCTGTACATCACCGACCGGAAAAAGGATCTGCTGAAAACCGCGGGCGGAAAATACGTCGCGCCGCAGCCCATCGAGAATGCGCTCAAGACGAGCCCGCTCATCCTCAACGCCGCCGTCCTCGGCGACCGGCGCAAATTCGTGGTCGCCCTCATCGTGCCCAATTTCCCCATGGTTGAGCGCAGGGCAGCGGAATTGGGCCTCTCGTTCGCTTCGCGCCAAGAGCTCGTTGCCGACCCGCGGATTCTTCAGCTCATCGAAGGCGAGGTGAAGCGCTTGACCTCACACCTTGCGCAATACGAGAGCATCAAGCGCATCGCGCTGCTTCCCGAGGATTTCACTTATGAAAATGGCGCTTTGACTTTCACCATGAAACTCAAACGCCGGACCGTCGAAGAAAAATATCGTGACGTCATCGAGCAACTTTACTCCGACGTTGCCGAGCCACGCCCCATCGTCAGGGAATGAGGAGTTGATATGCTGAATTGTTCTTGGATTTGTTCCCCGGCTCTCGTGGGACTACAATTCTCTCGAGGATGAATATGTCAGACGACCTCGTCATTGCGGGACGCGCATTCCGCTCACGCCTCATTGTCGGGACGGGCAAGTACCGCAGCTTCCAGGAAATGGCGCGGGCGCACGCCGCATCGGGAGCGGAGATGGTCACTGTTGCGGTGCGCCGCGTGAATTTGACCGACCGCACTAAAGAATCGCTGCTCGATTACATCGATCGCGACAAGATCTTCATTCTGCCGAACACCGCCGCGTGTTACACGGCCGATGAAGCGATCCGCACGGCGCGGCTTGCACGCGAAGTGGGCCTGTCGAACTGGGTCAAGCTCGAAGTCATCGGCGACCAGCAAACACTTTTTCCGGACACCGAGCAGCTCATCGAAGCCACGCGCGTGCTCGTGAAGGATGGCTTTGTCGTTCTGCCCTACACGAATGACGACTTGATCGCGGCACGGAAGCTGATTGATGCGGGCGCCGCTGCCGTCATGCCGCTCGCCGCGCCGATTGGTTCGGGCATGGGGATTCAAAATCCTGCGAACCTGCGAATCCTACGCGAGCGCATCACCGAAGTGCCGATGATTGTGGATGCGGGCGTGGGCACAGCTTCCGATGCGGCGATCGCGATGGAACTCGGCTCGGACGGCGTGCTGATGAACACGGCAATCGCCGAAGCGCAAGATACCGTGCTCATGGCGGAAGCGATGCGCGACGCGGTCATCGCCGGGCGCAAGTCCCACCTCGCGGGCCGCATGGCGAAGCGCCTCTACGCCACGGCCTCCAGCCCTCTCTCGGGAGTTGTCAGGTAAATTCTCTGCGCACTCCAAAGGAGAACGTTATGAACATTGCAGATAAGTCAGTCTTGATCACCGGTGCCAACCGCGGTATCGGACAGGCGCTGGTCGAGGAAGCTTTGAGGAGAGGCGCGAAGCGGGTGTATGCCGGTACGCGTCAGCCTTTGTCCCACGTGGATCGGCGAGTCACGCCCGTAACACTGGACGTGACCAATGCTGCGCACATTCAGGGAGCTGTCGAGAAGGTCGAATATCTCGATATCCTCATCAATAACGCTGGCTTGGCGCTTTACGATGACTTGAGCGATCGTGCCGCGCTCGAACAGAGCCTCGCCGTCAATCTCTATGGCCCGTATGGAGTGACTCAGGCTTTCCTGCCGTTGCTGACGCGTTCTCGAGGAGCCATCGTCAACGTTCTGTCGTTGGCGGCCATTGCCGCCGTGCCATTCAGTCCGGCCTATTCCATCTCAAAGGCGGCCGCGTTTTCCCTGGCACAATCGCTGCGCGCTCTTTTAGCCAGACAGGGCTTAAGCGTACATGTCGTCCTGCCTGGCCCTGTGGACACAGATATGTCCCGGGGCCTGGACATACCGAAGGCCTCTCCCGAGTCTGTTGCGCGAGCTATCTTCGACGGAGTGGAGAAAGGGGAAGAGGAGATATTCCCGGATCCCACGTCAGAGTCCATCGCGGAGGGCTGGCGCGCTGGTGCAACCAAGGCACTGGAGCGCCAGTTCTCCGCTTTCGTGCCGGGCAACACAGCGAAAGTTGCGTGAACTGAGGAGGGACATATGTGCCCAACATGCATCGCAAGCACAGCAGTAATGGTCGCCGGAGCCGGATCCACAGGAGGAATTCTGGCGGTGTACATCGGCAAGTTCAGAAAATTTTTCAGAGCGAATCGTCTCGGCCTGTTTCAGAAAACAAAGGAGAAATAAGATGGCAACAAGCAAGGAGAGAGACAAGGAACACGGGAAAGGGCATCTCGCAATGAACACACCTCCAATCGTGTCGCAGCAGGAGTGGCAGGCTGCGCGCCAGCAACTCCTCGTAAAGGAGAAGGCTTTCACCCGCTCCCGGGATGCGCTGGCCGCCGAACGTCGACGGATGCCTTGGGTGGCGGTGGAGAAGAAGTACGAGTTCGAGGGACCCAAGGGCAAGGTTAGCCTGCTCGATCTGTTCGAGGGCCGCAGGCAGTTGATTGTCTATCGCGCGTTCTTCGAGCCCGGGGTGTTCGGCTGGCCCGAGCATGCCTGCCGCGGCTGCTCGCTGGGCGCCGACCAAGTCGCCCACCTGGCCCATTTGAACGCTCGTGACACCACCCTCGCCTGGGCCTCACGCGCGCCGCAGGCGGACATCGCACGCCTGAAGGCGCGGATGGGCTGGGAGATGCCCTGGTACACCATGACCGACAGCTTCGACAAGGACTTCGGCGTCGATGAATGGCACGGCCACAACGTGTTCTTCCGCGACGGCGAGCGGGTGTTCCGCACATACTTCATCAACAACCGCGGCGACGAGGCGATGGGGACCATCTGGAGCTACCTCGATATCACGCCGCTCGGCCGTCAGGAAACCTGGGAGGATTCGCCAGTGGGTTACCCCCAGACCCCGCCGTACAAGTGGTGGAACTGGCACGACAACTACGACGCCGAGGCATCGCCTGACCCGAAGTGGGTCGATATCATAACCGACCCTCAAGAAGCCGCCCGAAAGCGCAACGCAGCGAAAGCATGACCGAGGCTAGCAACGGAGAGAACGATGAAAGACATCGTGAGAGATGAACTTGGAGCGCCCAAAATAGTCGATCGGAGCACTTTCCAGGCGGAGCTGGACGCATTGCGGGTTCGAGAGAAGGCTCACACAAGAGAAGGCGACGCCATCGCGGCTCCTCGGAATGACGCGTTCCGGAAGGCGCAGCGCAAAGAAGGGACAACACGGAATTGAGCGTGGGTTAATGCGGGGTGGGTGTTGGCGGTTTGGCGGATTTGGCTTTCTCGTCTTTCTGCATTTGCTCGATGCGCTGGCGCACCTTCTGCATCACCGCCTCAATCCGCTTTTGCATCACGCCAAAGGAAGCCTGCATGGACTCCTGTGTCATGGCCGGCAGTTCATTGAGCAGCTTTTGTCCCGCAGGAGTGGCGTAAAACGCGAGAATGGCGTCCAGGTCGCCCTTGGTGAGATGCCTCTGGTAGACGGGTACCATAGCCTGGAGAAACTCTTCCAAGGGCATATCGTTGAGCATGTCGTTCATCATTCCGTCCATTTGCGCCATGAATTCGGGAGAGGCGTCCGGAAATTGCTTTCTCATCTGCTCGCGCACCATCTGGCGGGTCTGCTTCAGGCTGGAATCCATCATGAGTTTCATGTTTGCGCGGACATGCATGATTTCGAAATACTTCTCGATATCTTCTTTGGTCGCCGGTGCGTCCGCGGGTGTTTGCTGGGCGAGGCAGGGTATGGCAAAGAGAAGAGCGATGATGAACAGGCAGATGGATTTCATGGGCATCTCCGGTGAATATGCCAAAGGTATCTCAGCAGGCCGGGTTATGCCACGAATATTTGGATACTCGGTGCCTCAGGCACCAATTGCTGGGGCTGGCCTCAGTTGGCGTTTGCGCTGATAAACTGGACGCAGAATCGCGCCAAGGCGAGCGATCGTTTTCATGTCACGATGCTTGGGCGGCCTTGCGGGCCTGAGCGTCGTCGTAGCTTTCGCCGTAAATCGAAGGCACCTTGGCGCCCATGGGGCGCAAATAAGTAGACAACTGGCCGCGATGATGAATTGAGTGCATCATGGCCAGCTGAAGAAAGGTGACTGCGGGACGCTGGAAGATGCCGCGAAAATCCACGACCTTCAGCAACTGCTCGCTTCTGAGCTTCGTCAGGCCGTCGAGATTCTTCTCGAAGCGCTCTGCATACCACGCCGCCACATCGGCCGAATTGCGGACCGATTCCGGGCGCGCTGACGCGCTGGTGTTGAACTCGCCGTTGATTGTCGTCTCCAGGAACCGGTTCTCCGCCGCGGCAATGTGCCAGGCCAATTCGAGCGCCGTCCTGGAAACGGGATCCGGCCGGTAATGGCCTTTATCGAGCGGCACCGCCTCAATCACTTTCGTGGTGATGCGCTGCTCATTCTTTAACGCGGGCAGATACGTGTCTTGCAGCAAAAACAGCGCCTGTTCGGAGCTTAGCGGTTGCATGTTTTCTCTCCTTCGGACGTCCCACAGAGTATACCCCAAGCAACGCGCCGATTCGCGCCGTAGGAATTAGGGGGGACGCCACCTAAATGGTGTGAAACAAGAAATGCCAGGTCGTGTTCACAAGCGTGTGGACGAGCGCGGAAGCGAAGATCGAACCGCTGCGGCGCCAGGTCCAGCCGTAAAAGATGCCGGCGATGGATGCGAGGATGACGTAGCGCCAGTTCGGAAAATGCTGATTGGTGATGTGCGAAAAGCCGAAGAGAACCGACGCGGCACACCAGCCGGCGAGATCGCTCTTCATCGAGCGCGTCAGCATGTTCTGCAGAAGCCCGCGAAAGAGGAATTCTTCGGGCCAGGCGGTGAAAAAGAGGATTCCCGCGGCGGTCATGGAGATGGTTTTCCATTCGTGCCATTGGGGATCGAAGCGGATGAAGCCGATTCCCTGCCCCAATACCGCCGCAATCAACGCGAAAACGGCGTAGCTGCCGAGAACAAAGAATCCCCAGTGGCGTCCCCAGCCGATGGTGTAGCCGATGCCGGGCAGGCGGCGCAGCAAAAGAAACGCCGCCAAGGCGACATTCACCGCAAGCAGGACCGTCATCACATAGCCGAGGCGTCCCTCGGGATACGGCCAGAGCAGCCGTGAGGGGTAGAACTTCACCGCTATCCAGATGCCAACGAGGGTAGCGTAGTCCTGCCAGGCGCCCGGTGCTTTGTCTTTTGCCGAGGCCGCGAGGAGGAGCGGTGCGAAAATGAGCGCCGCCGCGCCGCCGACGAGCGACAAGACAAAAGTATTTGTCCCGAGGGCGTAAATCAGGTATGCAAGAAACGCAGCCGCTCCAAGAAGAAAGCCGCTTCCAGCCCCGAAGCGCGTCGTGAGCGAATCGGCGACGCCGGGCGCAGCAAACAGAAGCATCACGGCGAGGAGCGCGGCGAAGACGGTCAGCGTAGCAGCGAAGCTGCGGCCGCCGTAGCCAAGCCAAGAAGCATAGAGCGCTCCGCCGAGGCAGAGCGCGGCCCAGAGGCCGATGCACGAAAGAACACCGAGTTGGCGAGTGGCAGTCAAAGGACGCTAGTGTAGCGCAGAGAGCGGATCGCCCAGCGATCGCGATTGAGAATGGCGGAGAAGAGCCAAAGGCTGTCCCATATTGACTGGATGCGCGGGCTGGCCTGCGTGCTGATGTTTCAGACGCACTGCTACGACTCGTGGCTGAGCCCGGAAGCGCGCAAGACGGCCTTTTTCCATGTGTCGCAGCTCGGCGGAACGTTTCCTGCGCCGCTGTTCGTTTTTCTTGCGGGGGTTTCCTTTGCGCTGGTGACGGACCGATTGCGCGCGAAGGGCGCTTCGCGCAATGCCATTGCGCGAACGACAATCCGGCGCAGCGCGGAGATTTTCGGCCTGGCGCTGCTTTTCCGGCTGCAGGAGTTCGCGCTCGGCTACCCCTGGTCGCCCTGGACCGATCTTCTGCGAGTGGATGTGCTCAACATCCTTGGGTTGAGCATGATGTTGATGGGCGTTCTCTGCTGGTTCACAGGCGAGGGTTCCGGCGAAGTCGCCGTTGCTGAGCGCGTCAGGAGGCGGACGATCTTGGCCGCTTTTTCGACGGCGACGTTCGTGGCACTCCTCACGCCGCCACTCTGGACCACCTATCGCCCGCATTGGCTACCCTGGCCACTCGAGTCGTACATCAACGGCGTGCACACCTTCGACAAGCCACAGCCGTGGCTCTTTCCATTGTTTCCGTGGTCGGCGTTTGCGTTCGTTGGACTCGGCGTTGGTCTTTTGCTGCTTTCTGCGTACGCGCGCAAGCATGCGGACGCGGGCGTCGCGGCCTTGGGCGGAGCCGGGATCCTTGCCTGCGCCGCGTCGGTGTGGTTCGACCGGATTCCCGTCCAGCTTTACGCGGTGTACGACTACTGGCACAGTAGCCCGGAGTTTTTCTTGATGCGCTGCGGGCTGCTGCTCATCGTTCTCTTCCTGGTGTACGCGTGGTGCCGCTGGGGTTGGGCGCAGAAGGGTTTCAGTCCCATCATCCAACTCGGCAACACGTCGCTGCTGGTCTATTGGGCGCACATCGAATTCGTGTACGGGCGCTTCTCGATCCTTCCGAAGGGCAAATGCAGCATCGCCACGGCGAGCCTCGGACTTCTGACGATTTTTCTGGCCATGCTCGCTCTGTCGGTGATTCGCACGCGCACGAAAGGCGCGCTGGCTAAGGTTTGGCAGGCGCGTTCGGCGGCGGCGCGGGCCGCCGGGGCGTCGCCGGCTGCGGGATCCTGATAATCACCTCGCCGGGCCGGGCGAGGCCGAGTTCATCGCGGGCGATTTTTTCGATGAGCGAGGGATCGCTTTTGAGCGCTTTCACCTGCTCGGCGAGTTCGCGGTTCTCCTCGCTCAGGCGTTGCAGGTCCTGCTTCACCTTCGCGATTTCCTTTTCCGTCCGCCGCATGGTCAGGAAACCGTGCTGGCCGAAGATGTCGTGAACGACGAGCAACGCCATGAACAAAACAAGCAGTGTTTGTCCGTGCGCTCGGAGGAAGACGCGAATATGCTCGAAGTCCGGCACGAATTCCTACCCTTTGAGCAGCCGTCGGCCGCCTCGCGAGCCAGCCGCGCGGATGCGGCTTCGTTTTCGGCCTCCGTGTAGAGGCGCAGCAACGGCTCGGTGCCGGAGAGCCGGCAGAGCATCCAGGAGCCGTCGTCAAACACAAATTTTGTGCCATCGGTGCGGTCGATGGAAGCCACTTTTCGGCCGCTGATCGCGCTTGCATCCGTAGCCGCCTTCCGGACCGCGCGCGCTTTTTCCTCGACTGTCAAATGCAGATTCTGGCGCAGGGGCCAGAATTCGCGTCCGACTTTCCGGAACATCTGTTTGATCTGCTCGCGGATCGGCACGCCACGCGCCGCCGTCATCTCCGCGACAAGCAGGCAAGCCAGGATGCCGTCCTTCTCCGGCACGTGGCCACGAATCGAAAGCCCTGCGCTTTCTTCCCCGCCAAGAGCAATCTTGTCTTCGCGGATGAGCTGGCCGATGTACTTGAAGCCGACAGGAGTCTGGTAAGCCTTTTGGCCGCGCTTCTGCGCGACGGCATCCAGCATGTGCGTTGTGGCCACGCTGCGGGCCGCGGCAAGCGACCAGCCGCGCGTCTCGCAAATGTAGTCGTACAACAAGGCGAGAATGTGATTCGGGGAGATCCACGTTCCGTCGGAGTCGATAATGCCGAAGCGATCGGCGTCGCCGTCGGTAGCAAGTCCGGCAGTCGCGCGCTTTTCGCGAGCTTCGCGGCTCAGCGCCGCAAGAACTTCTTCGGAGACATCCGGTCCGACACCATCGAAGAGGACATCGCGATTCGTGTGAATCGCCGTGAAGTTCACGCCGTGTTCGGAGAGGATGCGATCGAGATAGCCGACGCCGCTTCCGTGCCGGGGATCAACGACGAATTTCGCGCCGGAATTCTTGATCACATCGAAGCGCACCAACTCGCCGAGCCGCTTGAGGAACGGCTCCGCGAGGCTCACTGTTTCCACGGACCCCGGAGGAGCGGAACCGGCCTTCTTGCGCGGTGCCGGGCCGCCGTCCGCGACCAACTTCGCGACGCGGGCTTCGATATCTTTCGTGACTTCGGGCAGGGCGGGTCCAGCGTCGGAGGAGGATAATTTCAGGCCGTGATATTGCGCGGGATTGTGGCTTGCGGTGAAATTGATGGCGCCGGCGAGCTTACGACGCAGGATTTCGTAGGCCACCGCAGGCGTCGGCGCAAAGGTGTCCGCCTGGAGCACACGGATTCCGTTCTCCTGCAGAACTTCCACCGCCAGACGGGTGAATTCTTCGGAGTAGAATCGCGGGTCGCTGGCCACGAGAACAACCGGATCTTTGGCTCGACTCTTCACGTGGCCGGAAATTGCGGCAACCGCCAGCCGCACGTTGGCAAAGGTAAAATCGTCTGCGATTAAACCGCGCCACCCGGAAGTGCCGAATTTGATGGGAGAGGCACCCATGGGCGCGTATTCTAACGTGGCTTTGCGGCGGGAAAAAGCGCCACTCCCGGAACTGCGTGGCTTGTACAACCAGGCAGGAGGGAACCCCTTATCATGACCTCCTCGAAAACACATCGGATTGTGTTGGTGACTTGCGGCTCACTGACAGAAGCGAGGCGAATCGCGAGCAAGCTCGTCCAGGGGCGGCTCGCGGCATGCGTGAGCAGCCTGCTCGGGCCAGTCGAGTCCGTTTATCGGTGGAAAGGCAGGGTCGAGAAGGCGCGCGAAGTCATGCTGGTGATCAAAACGACGCAGAGCCGACTGGCCGCGCTTGAGGCAAGAATTCTGAAGCTCCACAGCTATGAGACGCCGGAGATTATCGTTTTGCCGCTCGTCGCTGGATTGCCTAAATACCTTCGGTGGCTCACGGAGAGCGTGACGAAGAACAAGTAGGCCGCGGCCGGCGAAAGAATTCTGTTGTAGCTCTTGTCCTGTAACAGTGGTTCGTGGCGTAAAAGGGGACGCGCTAAAGCGCGCCCCTACAACGACTTGTGGCGGCAAATTTTGTCGGCGAACTTCAGAGATAGGACACTCTTTCCGAGTGGCACTTGCGGGTCTAAGATTGGCTCTGCTGCAGGTACCTTCATCTCCCAGCCGAGCGTCCAACGCAGTGCTTTGAAAGGAGATTTTATGTACACCATTCTCGGAGCTACGGGCAACACCGGCTCAATCATTGCCAATACCCTGCTGGCCAACAAACAGAAAGTGCGCGTCGTCGGGAGAAGCGCAAACAAGTTGCAAAGCTTCGTCAGCAAAGGCGCCGAAGCATTTGTGGCGGATTTGACGGACGCAGAGGCGCTGACGCGCGCGTTCACCGGGGCCCGCGCCGCGTATGTCCTCATACCGCCGGATCTCTCCAGCACAGACTACCGTGCGTATCAGGATCGCGTCAGCGATGCAATTCGCGCGGCCATTGAGCGGGCAGGCGTTCCCCACGCCGTAACGCTGAGCAGCATCGGAGCGGACAAGAAGGAAGGGACAGGACCTGTAGCCGGGTTGCATGACCTCGAACAGAAGCTCAACGCTGTTTCCGGTCTCAATGTGGTTCATTTGCGCACGGTCTACTTCATGGAAAACCTGTTGCTGCAGGTGAGCGTGATCAAGGGCTTTGGAATTATCGGCGCACCGTTGCCGGGCGATCTCAAGCTGGCAATGATTGCCACGAAAGACATCGGAGCCGCGGCGGCAGAAGCGCTGCTGAAACTGGACTTCAGCGGCGAGCAGACCCGGGAACTTCAGGGCCAGCGCGACGTCAGCTACAACGAAGTGACGCCGATCATCGGGAAAGCCATTGGGAAGCCGGATCTCAATTTTGTACAACTGCCGCCGGAACAATTTCGTTCTGCGGTGCAGCAGAGTGGAATCTCCGCAAATGTCGCAGATCTCGTGCTCGAGATGTGCGGGGCGATGATCTCCGGACACATGAAAGCGCTTGAGCAGCGCTCGGCGCGCAATACCACGCCAACCTCGATCGAGACATTTGTGAAAGACACATTTCTGCCGGCCTATCAAGGCAAAGCCGCGAGCGCATAAAGGCCGGCAGGCCGGTGAGCCTGGATTGGAGTTGGCGCGGGAGTCGGCGATAATACGGGCGCCTTGGCGGCGCTGCTGATCACCGGCATCTCGCAACTTCTTACCCTTTGCGGGCGGGTACCGCGCCGCGGGGCCGCACTCTCCCAACTCGGCATCATCGAAGACGGAGCGTTGCTGATCCGAGACGCTCTGATCGCAGCCGTCGGGCGCCGCGCCAATGTCGAGGCTTTGCCGGAAGCGCTCTCCGCGGAAAAATTCGATCTCGGCGGACGGGTGGTTCTGCCCGGCTTCGTCGATTCGCACACGCATCTGATTCACGCGGCGAGCCGCGCCGAAGAGTACGAGCTGCGCGTCGGCGGCGCCAGCTACGAAGAAATCGCCCGCAAGGGCGGGGGCATCCTCAATTCGGTGAAGCAACTGCGGAGCGCGCCGGCCGACGCCCTGGCGCAGCGAGCGCTTGCCGCGCTGCGTCAATTCGCGGCCCACGGGACCACCACAATCGAAGCCAAGAGCGGCTACGGGCTCGATATCGCAAGCGAACTCAAGATTCTGGCGACGCAGCGGGAGTTATGCTCGGAGCAGCCGGTCGAAATCGTTTCGACTTTTCTTGGCGCGCACGTGGCGCCTGCCGAATACCGGCGCAAGCCCGACGGCGCCGAGCGGTACACGGCGCTTGTTGCCGATCGGATGCTGCCCGAAGTTGCGCGCACCGGACTTGCCGAATTTTGTGATGTGTTTTGCGAACGCGGTGCGTTCACGGTCGCTCAAGCGCGGCGGATCCTGACCGCGGGAAAGACGCTCGGACTTGGTCCGCGCATCCATGCGGAGCAGTTCACGGACACCGGCGCCGCCCGACTCGGCATTGA
>QHYP01000149.1:0-550 GCA_003224195.1 Acidobacteriota bacterium
CGGGATGAAGGTCTTCCAACTTTTCGTGCGTAATGCGCAGCTTGATGCGGCGCATGGGGTCGGGTTCGATGAGGTTCACGAATTCCCAACGGATCGTCCGCGGCGGGAGCTTGCTTTGGATCTTCCGAATCAGGGCAGGCGAGACTACGCCTTGCAGCAGACGGCGCAGGGCGCCAGTAAGCCCCACGTCCACCTGCATCAATCGCAGCTCCATGTTGCCGTTGGCGCGCTGCTCGATCAGGTCCACATCGTTCACGCGCACGACCTTGCGCCCGCTGGTGTCGATGATTTGCTGGTCGAGCAAGTCCTTGCGCACCGCGAGCCATCCCTCATTGGGCTCATAGACTTCGAGCAACCGTTCGCCCACGTTCAACCGCAGCACGAGGTTCGACCAGCGCGGCAACGCCTTGGGGATGTTCGGGGCGAGCGAGGCAACCTGGTCGTGCCGTGCCACGAGCGGCTGGAATCGGCCGCGCGAAAGAAGGAAATAGGCGATGCGATTCGGCTGCTCGGCGGGCTCGATGAACAATTCACGCACTCGCCCGACGAA